>JAEURN010000002.1 GCA_016789105.1 Armatimonadota bacterium | reverse complement strand
GTGGATTCTTACAAGCGGCGGGCCCAGATCGCCTACTTGGGGCGCCGGAGCCTGGATCTGGCGGCCCTCACCCCATCATCAATTGCCATCCGGAACGGCGGCCCCTACCGGGAGATCGACGACGACCCGCTGGGCGGGTGACCCAGGAACCCCGGAGCCTTAACCGGCGTTGCCCCTATAATAGAAATACCATGTTGACCACACTCATTGCGTTCACGGTGATGGCCCCGGCCGCCAAACCGTTCGTCTGCCCCGTGCAAGGCGAAGAAATCAAAGACGTTTCCGCTGCCGGTTTCCACGATTACAACGGGGCGCGGTTCTGGTTCTGCTGTGCCGGTTGCGACAAGAGTTTTGCCAAAGAGCCCGGCAAGTATGTGGCCCAGCAGGCCAAGGCCAAAAAGGTCACCGGCGACTTCATGTTCGACCCGGTGAGCGGCATGCGGCTCAAATCGCCGGGCATCATTGCCGAAACCAGCGACTACCAAGGCATCCGCTACCACTTCAGCAGCAAAGAAAACAAAGCCAAGTTCGATAAAGAACCGGCCAAATACGGCACCTTGCCCAAGCAAGAGGCGCTGTTCTGCCCGGTGGCCAAGGAAGATATCGCCGCTTATGCCAACGCGGCCAGCTATGTGGATTTCAAAGGCGTGCGCTATTACACCTGCTGTGCCGGGTGCGTGGCCAAGTTGAAAGAAGATCCGGCCAAATATGCTCCCAACGCCAAGGATCACGTTAAAACCCCGGGCGTGGCAACCGAAAAAGCCGACCACTAATCGCCGGATCGATCTAAGATCAGGCCCGGGAGATTTGCTCTCCCGGGCCTTTTTGTGTCAATCGTAGAAAGGTTCGGAATCCTCGTGCCGGGGGCCATTTTCGTCGCAGACGGCGAACTTCGACCGGGTGAACGACACGCCCGCATATCGCCCTTGATTATCCAAGATGTAGAAATTGAGCCCAAAATTGGGCCGGCCGGATTCGGTGAGCAGGCGCTTTTCAATTGTTTGGGAGGCAACCCGGCGCAGGGCAGTCATTCCGGCATCTTTGGGGTGGGCTCCCCGACGCATTTCTTCGACAATGAGATAGCTGCACAGGTTGTAGAGGTTGGCTTCGCCCCGCCCGGTGGATCCGGCCGCGCCGACGGCGTTGTCGACATAGAGACCGGCCCCTAGGATCGGCGAATCCCCAACCCGGCCGGGGATTTTGAAGGCGAGCCCGCTGGTTGTGGTGACCCCAGCGATCTCTCCACTGGCGTTGATGCCGTTGCAGTTGATGGTGCCCCACAGGTGTTCGGGGTCGAACCACCCTTCCTGGGCCATTTGCATGGCGGTTTCGAGTCCTTGTTCCGGGGGCGGGGTTTGGCGTTTGGCGGGGTCAAGGTAGTGTTCGGGGTCGGTGCGGCGGAGCCATTCCAGCCAGGCCCGGCGCGACCGCTCGGTGTTGAGGTCGGCTTCGATTTCAAACCCCATCTTCCGGGCGAATTCTTGGGCGCCGGCACCCACCAGCAGGTGGTGGTCGGTAGATGTAGCGACGAGGTAGGCGACTTTGGACGGGTTGCGGACCCCTTCCAGGCAGGCGACCCCCCCGGCCCACTTTTTGGGGCCATGCATGCAGCAGGAATCCAGCTGGATGACCCCTTGGGCGTTGGGGATGCCGCCATAGCCGACGCTGGTGTCGGCGGGATCGCTTTCCACGATGTTGACCCCGGCGATGAGACATTCCAGGATGTCGGAACCGCCGGTCATCATGCGGAATGCGGTTTGGATGCAGGTTTCCTCGCCGCCGTTCTTGACCGAATGCCCGTTGCTGGAACAAACGATCCGAGGGGATTTGGCTTGGGGGGCAAAGAGGTTTGTGGTGAAACCGGGCTTGGCGAATGCCGCCGCGGCCCCAGCCGCGAGGAGGGATCGCCGGGTGATGGAATTGGACACAACCGAGTTTAGTCGGTCAAGGGTTTCATTCGCCCTTGTTGTGCCGGCGGGCATCGGTGACCCGGTTGCCGATGAGCGACACCACCAGGAATCCGCCGTCGGTGCCTTCGTACCGCAGCAAGCGGCGGCCGTCGACGACATCGATCCGGGTCGGAGCACCGAGGATTTGGGTGACCTGAACCTCGTTCATGCCGATTTCAACTTTGCCCATCATCTGGTCGAGGTCGAATTTTCGGGTGGGGGCAGAGCACCCGCCCATGGCGAGGACAGCCAGGGTGACGGCAGGATAAAAAAGTCTCATTGAATGAAGAATAACGATTTGCGCCGTGGCTCAGGGTTGGAAAAGTAGAAAATGGTGCGCGGTACAGGATTTGAACCTGTGACCCCTACAGTGTCATTGTAGTGCTCTACCACTGAGCTAACCGCGCGGGCCGGATTTGGGAGTATGGCAGGTCTGGCGGCGGGGGTCAAGGGGACCCGGATCCCGGAATTCGGCCGGAGTGGGTGTCGAAATGGTCGACCGCGCCGCGAACCCCGTAAATTTGCCGGTGTTGAGCCAATTGAATTCCTGTATCCTGCTGCTAGCGGAGTGCGGACTTCTGGCAATATTGGGCAGTTTTCACGATTGTTTAACGGTGGTCTGGCATTCTAGTAGCCTGGTATGGGGGATTGCCCTGCCACACAGGAAAGGAACATGAAATTGCAATTGAAACTCGGATTGGCGTTGGCTGTGGTAGCAACGGGTGTAACGGCCCAAGCGCAGTTCACGCTGTTTGCCACCGAAAGCCAAACCGGCTCGCTCGGAGGCAATACGGCACTCTATGGCGGCATCCAGCAATATGGTTTTGCCACAACCGGTGGCGCGGCAACGGCGGGAGCTGGTCTGGCGGCAAGCGCGGTCCACGACCCGGTCGGGCTCCGCGCAGTCGGCGACAAGCTTTATGTGGGCAACCGGTGGGGGAACCAAGCGGGGCAAGGTTCGGTCCAGCAGTTCACCTTTAACGGGACGACCCTCAACTTCAACCAGGACATCTCGGGCAACGGGCTCCAGCGCACCCACGGGTTGGACCTCAACCCCGTGACCGGCGAACTTTACGCCGTCAACGCGTTCAGCAGCGGCATGAGCCGATTCACCCAAGCAGCCAACGTTTTCACCCCGAACGGGGTGATCAATGGGGGCGATTGGCGGGACGTTTTGGCTTCGGCCGACGGCACCAAGCTGTACGTCACCGAATTGAACTCCACGCTGCGGATCTTCGACTTGGTGAACAACACGAACACGACTTTCACGGTGAACGGGGCCAACGCGATGCACCAAATGGCCTGGCGGAACGGCTCGATTTACGTGACGGGCTTCAACTCGGGCACTGTCCACCGCATTGACTTGGATGCCAACGGCAATGCGACGAGTTCTGCCGTCGTCGCCAACTCCAATGCGGCAATTGGGATCGCATTCAGCCCGGATGGTCAAGAAATGTTCGTCAGCGGCCACACTTCCAACGTGATCAACCGGTTCCAACTCGTCAACGATGTTTGGACCCAAACCGGTTCGATCGACACGGGGCACAACATGGGCTACTTGGCGGTTGTTCCGGAACCCGGTTCAATGGCCCTGCTCGGTTTGGGCGCGCTGGCGGTGCTGAAGCGCCGCCGCAAATAACAGTTTCTCCTATTTGGAGAGGACGCCCCTCCCGGTGATCGGGAGGGGCAAATTATTGTTACTGGCCTTGGCCGAGGCTAAAGCCCGGTTCGCCATCGAACAGACACAGGTTTTCGGTCTTGATAAAGTCAAGCCCGGCCCGTCGGAACTTGCCCAGCAGGTCAATCACCGACCCGTGATCGATTGGCTTATCGGCTTGGAACCGGCATCGCCAGTGGTTGGTGCACTGGGTTTCGGGCAAACCTTCTGGCCAAACTTTGACTCCCCGGTTAGTGATCATCTTGAGCGGGAGTTCTTCCGTGCTGCATGACCTGAGCAAGGCTGCCAACATGTCGACCGTTCCGCGGTAATCGACAAAGACATCGACCCCGATGAGTTCCTTGTCGGGCACTGCCACCGGTTGTTCGGTGATGGTGATTGGCTCGGCATCCTCAGGATAGGAGGCGGCGGGCAGGGATTGCGGGCGCTCACCCAGCCGTTCGATCACGGCCTGGGCAAACCCTTTTGTCCCCACTTTTTGCTTGCTGACCCCTTCGCGATAGATGTCGCTGGTATGCACCCCGTCTTCGATTGTTTTCAGCCAGGCATTGTGGATTGTTTCGGCGTGCTTGGGTTTGCCGATGTGGACGAGCATCTGGATGGCGGCAAGCAGCAACCCGGATGGGTTGGCGCGGTCTTGCCCGGTCATTTTGGGTGCGGAGCCGTGGATGGCTTCGAACATGGCGCAGCTGTGGCCGATGTTGGCGGAACCGGCCAATCCAACCGATCCCGTGACCTCGGCGGCGACATCCGACATGATGTCCCCGTAGAGGTTGGGGACCACGATGACGTCGAAATCGTTGGGCCGGTTGGCAACCCGGGCCATGCCGATATCGATGATGTAGTGTTCGGATTGGATTTCAGGGTATTCGGCGGCGACTTCATCGAAGATGCGGTGGAAAAGGCCGTCGGTGAGCTTCATGATGTTGTCTTTGGTCATGCAGGTCACCTTTTTGCGGTTGTTGACTCTTGCATATTCAAAGGCATAGCGGACGATCCGGCGCGTCCCCGGCTCGCTAATGAGTTTGAGGCATTGGTAAACGTCGCCGGTCTGTCGGTGCTCGATACCGGCATAAAGGTCTTCCTCGTTCTCGCGGATGATCACGACGTCCATCCCTTTAGGGCCCATGGCAAGGGCGGGGTGGTAGGTGACGCAGGGCCGGACGTTGGCGAACAATCCGAGGGTTTTGCGCACCGTGACGTTGAGGGATTTGAACCCGCCTCCTTGAGGGGTGGTGATGGGCGCCTTGAGGAAGACCTTGGTCCTCCGGAGCGATTCCCAGGCTTCGTTGGCGATGCCGGCGCTGTTGCCGGCCAAGTAGACCGGCTCGCCAATGGTGATGACTTCCGGCGCAATTGGGGCTTCTGCGGCCTTCAAGATGTCCAAGGTCGCTTCCATGATCTCGGGCCCGATGCCGTCTCCATAGGCGACGGTGACCGGGACCAGGTTCGAAGAGGCGTGGGTTGTGTTTTCCGACAGCGGAGTAGCGAGTGACATTTCACGTTATACAATACACGAAATACATGACATATTTCAAAGTTCGGGTAATAATGGGCCTAGATGCCTACACCCGCCGAAGGATGGACGTTTTTGACCAACCACTCCCATGTCCTTGTGTGCTTGTTGCGCGACCCCGCGTTGACAATGCGCGAGGTTGCGCAAATGGTGGGCATCACGGAACGGGCGACCCAGCGGATCGTCGCCGAGCTGCAGGCGGCGGGGGTCATATCTGTTGCAAAGGATGGCCGACGCAACCGTTACACCGTGAACCTGGAAACCCAATTGCGCCACCCGTTGGAAAACTCCCACACGCTTGGCGACCTGATGAGTTGGCTTGTTTCTGGGAATTCCGGAACCAGCTAGCCTTCGGGCTCGGATTTGGGCTTGTTGCGCGGCCTTGGTTTTGCCGGCGATGATTTGACGGTTCGCTTTGGCTTGGGTTTGATGGGCGACTTGGCTTTGGGTTGGGTTTGCCGCACCCGGGTCGCCTTTGTCACGGCCTCGCTGTCGGCTGCCGCCTCATCCTGCTTGGCTTCCCCGGTGGGATCTTCTGGCCGTTCGGCCGCCTTGTGTTTGTTGGCGACATCTTCTTTGGCTTCGGCTTGTAATTTTTGGCCCAAATCCTCCATGGCTTCGCCGAGTTTTTTGGCGAGCGGCTTGCAGGCTTTGAGCACAATTGGTGCGGCGGCCGCGGCGATAACTAACCATCCGGCTCCGCCGATGGGGATTCTTCTCATGCCTCTAGTTACTCGGCGGGCCCGTTCCCGGTTGCAGGGTCTTGCCCATGGTCGGCATCGGCTTTGAGCGACGGCTTTTTGGCAAAGGCGTCTGAAAGGCCAAGCCAAATGATCGTTGCCCCGGCAAATGTGATGTAGGCGTCGGCGACATTGAACACCGGGAAATCAATGAGCCGGAAGTAGAACATGTCGGTGACTTTGCCCAGAGGGGAAAGTCGGTCGATGAGGTTGCCGACGGCTCCGGCAGCCAACAACACGAGGCCCGGAAAAACCAAGGGCGGGTCGTTTTTGGCCCGAGCGATGTGCCACACGCTGTATCCAGTGATCAAGATGGCGATAGGTGTGAGCATCACTCCCGCACCTTGGGCCATGCCGAAGGCAATGCCTTTGTTGAACACGAGTTTGAGTTCGAAGACATTCGGCCAAAGGGCAAGGAAGGTCCGTCCTTCCACCCCGTCGGCAGACAGGCGAGCCCAAGCTTTTACCAGTTGGTCGAATGCAATAAGCCCCGCTACCCACAACAGGAACCGCACAAGTCGGGCTCGGTTTTCCACTTAGGCGATCCCCAGAACGTCGCGGTCGCGCCGGCTGAGCGGCACTGGCCCGCCCTCCCACTCAGTCATTTCAACATCGGCCCGGCGGACGCGGGAACGGGCGCATTCCAAGAACTCTGAGACGCGGAACGCGGCACCGGGTTCCCCAACTCGGAACCGAACCGCGGCCATTTTGAAGAGGTTGTCGAGATCGGGGAATCTCTCCAGGGCCGTGGCTTCCTCACTGGTGACGGTGAGCTCGGCTTCAGCATCTTGCGGGTTTTTGAGGCCGAGCCCAGCTTTGTCCTGTTCCCACTGGGCAAAGGTACGGGCACGGACGGCCAGCATTGTTTCCACCCAATGCGACAGATCGCTGTTGTGCGGCTGGGCCGCTTTGGGGAACACTTCCAGGTGGACACTGGCCTTGTGTGGGATGGCCGGGATGCGGCCATAGGTTTCTTCGGCGGTGTGCGGCAAAACCGGCGCGATGAGCGTGGTCAGCCGCATCAGCACGTAATGGCATGCCCGCTGTGCGGCCCGGCGGCGCGGCGAATTGGCGGCATCGGCATACATCACATCTTTGATCGCATCCAAATAGAACCGGCTGAGTTCGTTCACGCAGAAGTGATGGACCGCACCAAGGGCTTGCAAGAAGTCGAATTCCCGGTAGTGGCTGGAAACACGCTCAACCAATTGGTCGGCAGATTGCATGACCCATTGGTCGATCAGGCTGGGCTCAGCGGGGTCTGATGGATCGAAGTCGGCCAAGTTCCCCAGCAAGAAGCGGAGGGTGTTGCGGACGGAACGATAGTTTTCCCCGGCAATTTTGAGCAACTCTGGGCTGCAAGGGACATCGTTGCTGTAATTGACGCTGGCCGCCCAGTAGCGCAGGATATCGGCACCGTATTCGTTGCTGGCGGCAACCGGGTCGACGACGTTTCCGAGCCTCTTGGACATCTTTTGCCCCTGCCCATCAACGACAAATCCGTGCGTGACGACGGTTTGGAACGGGCGCTCGCCGCGCGCAGCCATCCCCAAGAATAGGCTGATGTTGAACCAGCCACGGTGTTGGTCGGAACCTTCCAAGAAGAGATCGGCTGGCAGCCGTTCTTGCCATTGCGGGTCGACGTTGCCTTCCAGGACGCACAGGTGAGTACAGGCACTATCGAACCAGACGTCGAACACGTCGGTTTCTTTGACGAACTCGGTTTCGCCGGTTGTGGGGTGGGCATAGCCGACGGGCAGGATTTCGCTAGGGCTTGCCGTATACCAGGCGTCGGCCCCCTGTTGTTCAACCATTTGGGCGACGGCTTCGATAGCGGCAGGATCCATCACCGGCTCCCTAGATTCCTTGCCGTAGAAGATCGGGATGCCGATTCCCCAAGGCCTTTGGCGGCTGATGCACCAATCCGGCCTCCCCTGGATCATGGACGTGAACCGGCCCTTAGCCGATGGCGGGTACCAGGCAACTTGGGGGATTTGGGCCAGCATCGCCTCGCGCAGGGTGTGGGCCGGATCGGCGTGAAACGGGAGGTCGATGCCGATGAACCATTGTTCGGTGGTGCGGAAGATGACGGGCTGGCCATCCCGCTCGGCAAGCGGGTATTTGTGGGTGTAGGGCTCGGTGTGGATGAGCGCCCCCACTTCAACCAATCGGTCGGTGACGACTTGGTCACACTTCTTAAAATGGACGCCTTCAAATTCAAAGGCTTCGGCGGTGAGGATGCCGCGTTCATCGACAGGGCAGAGGATCGGCAGGCCGTACCGTTGCCCAGTTTGGAAGTCTTCTCGGCCATGGCCGGGGGCGGTGTGGACAATGCCGGTGCCATCTTCGGTGGTGACGTATTCCGCCAGCACGGCCAAAGAGTCGCGGTCGAAGATCGGGTGTTTGAACCGGGTGAACTCGATTTCTGACCCTTTGAACTCTTTAACCATTTGGTAGGTTTCAATCCCACAGGTGCTGAGGGTCTTTTCGACCAAATCTTTGAGCAGGATCAAGTGCCCCCGGCCGGATTTGATTACGGCATAGGTGAATTCCGGGTGGAAGGCGACGGCCAAGTTGGCCGGAATAGTCCACGGAGTTGTCGTCCAGATGACAGCCCCGACATCTTCCAGTCCGGTGAAGAGGCCGTTCTTGTCCTCGATCAAGGGGAACTTGACAAAGATCGCGGTGCTGACGTGGGCTTCGTCATAGACGATTTCGGTGTCTGCCAAGGCAGTTTGAAAGGTCGGGGACCACAGAACCGGACGCAGACCCCGAGTGATGTACCCGTGTTCCACCAAACGCTTGAAAATGCGCAAAACTTCGGCGGCATATTTGGGGCGCATTGGGGAATAGGCGTTTTCCCACAAAGCGTTGACCCCCAACCGCTTGAACTGCGCAGTTTGCACGCCGACGTAGTGTTCAGCGTGTTTGCGGCATTCTTCCCGGAGCTTAGGGATGTCGAACTCCTGTTTGGATTCGTTGAGCTTTTTGATCACGGCTTGCTCAATGGGCAGGCCGTGGTTGTCGTATCCGGGCACGAACGGCACCCGGTAGCCCATCATGGAATGCGACCGGCAGGCAAAGTCCTTAAGGATTTTGTTGAGCCCGGTGCCGATGTGGATCGGCGAATTGGTGTAGGGCGGTCCGTCGTGATAAACCCAGGCCGGGGCGTCTTTCCGTTCCTGTTGGATGAGCCCATAAATACCGATCGCGTCCCACTTGGATTGGATTTCCGGCTCGCGTTTGGCAAGGTCGGCCTTCATGGGGATGCTGAATTCCGCGTCCGGCAGGTTGAGCGTGTCCTTCAGGTTCATTTTGAACCCATGAGTTTACCGGTGAGCTCAAAATGGGCCGGGGCAGGTCTAATAGCCGGTTTCTTAAACAGAACCGGGAACTATAGACATCGTACTGTCGTCTGTTGACATGTTCAGCCTTAAGGGGCAAGAGGATACGAAATGAAGAACTGGATGTTGATCTTAGGAGTGGGAGTTGTTGGACTGATGGCCCTCACCGGATGCGGTGGGGGCGGTTCAGTTTTGGCTCCTGTCTCGGCGGAATACCGATTGGCAGCAATTACGAACAGTGGAGGATTTGGCCTCTATAAGGTGACGAGCGCTGGGCTTGTGACGGAACTGTTTTCAGGTTCGGGTTCTTCGCAATATGCTTCGATTGTCGAAGGCGTGAATGCCAATGATCTGTACTTTAGCTTCAACAATAACTCCAACATCAGTTTGGTCAAGTTTATGAATGATGCGCCGTTTTCATCGGGCAATGCGGCAACGGCCGGGGGATCGGGTAGTTTGCTTTTCTTACATCCCACGCGATCGATGCTTTATGCTTTACTACCCAACCAAAGCAAAATCGACCAGTTTGCAATCAGCCCTGATGGGTCGCTAACCGTTCAGCCTCAGGCAGACGCCGATGCGATGCCGGTGGATATGGTTTTTAACCCGAACGGCAACTATGCCTATGTGGTGAGCAAGAACAGCAAAGTTGTCCGCGTTTATGCAATTGATGCCGATGGAACTTTGAGCCTGATCCCTGGCGCTGCCTATCCCACGGCGATTAACCCAGCCAAGATTGTGATTACCGATGACGGTGCAAATCTGTACGCCATGGGTCAGGATCAAGACATTTCCCAATTTGCGATTGGCGCCAATGGCTTGTTGACTCCTCTGGCACCGCAAAAGGCCAGCTATCCCATGGGCAACTTTAGGGCCGCAATGACAGCCAATAACGTGCTGAGCTTTTACCGCGAGGCCGACGAGGGTATTGAAACTTTGGGTCGCACCGGCGGCGGGCAACTTTCCAACCTGGGAGCACCGAATTACGTGACTAGTGCCACAACCGACATCTATCGATTGCCGGGTCAGAACCTCTTGTTCTTGTTGGCTAGAGGGACGGGGTCAGGTCAAACGGTCAGCATGGGTTCAAACGGTATTGGAACACAGCTATCAACATCTAGTTTGTTGCCAGGTGTTTCGGACGTTGCGCTTTGGCAAGTTCCCTGAGGCAGCCCTCTGCCGGGCCAGGGGCGCCCCCAGTGGTCCGGGGGCTCGCCGTTGAAGCAGTCTCCCCCCCCCCCCTCAAGTGGCCAGTAACCGGCTAAGCTGGGCAGTGGGGTTAGAGATCTTGGTTCATTTCCAACCATTCCCGATCCGCTCAATGGTCTGGATGTAGTTGTCCATCTTCTTCTTTTCATCGGGATCGGTGGTTTGCATCCCAGATCGGTACTTTCTGAGTAGCCCAAGGCTCTAGTCAAGTAGCTTCTTGTCTTTATTGAAGAACGCAACGGTCATTATGGCAAACCCTGAGATGCGAGCATTGGTGTACACGGCACGGGATCGTTTGGCCAGCTTACGGGCTTCATTCAGAATGTCTTGCTTGCCAAAAACTTGGTACCGGTACCCGATGAATTTCACGAGGCCCTCATCAAAGACCGGGTCATCTTTAGCGTAGGGCCGTACCTTTTTGATGTAGTCGAGTTCCGGGGTTGCGCCGTTGTAGCCGAACTCATACCAAAAGAGCATGCATGCTCGGATAAAGGAGTAGGAGTCAACCTTTTTCTCCCATGATCTCAGAACCAACTGCACATGCGACTTGGCGGTTTTGTAGTATTCGTCGGCTTCGATGCCCGGGGCATGGCGCCCCCGGTAGACCAGGGCGCAGAGCCGAATAAACCTCGCTTCATCAAAGCCCCCAGACTGGTTTTCTTTGAGCGCAGCCTTGATAAGGGGCATGAGCACCTTCTTGTCCTCATATCCAGTTGGGGTTTGGACTCCTTCGGCCTTTTGGAGGGGGGCCTTGATGGCAGGAATCTCCTTTGATGGGTCGCCATCCCACCACCGACCCGGCTTGGGGTGTGAGGATGCGGTGGCGGCGATTGCGATGCCGAGGACTGCGCAGGGGGTCATGGGTTAGGTATTGAGAAAAACTACCACATTGTTGCCTCCTGCTCACAGTAGGCAATCCACCTTTCCCACTGTTCCCGCTCCTCCTTGATGTTTGTCGCTCTCATTCCCACAAGGTATTTCCTTAGGGAAATCACACCAGTCTCTATAGCCGATTTGTCTTTGTAATGCAGTCCTAAGTTAGTCATTGTAAATCCAGAAATCCGTGCCCGCGTATAGATCGTATTTCTCGATTTTCGTATATTTGTGCAAGCATTAATCACCTCGCTCTTATCAAAATCTTTTATTCTATAAGTTATGAACTGAACCGAGGCCTCAGTAACAAGTAAATCATCTGGCAAATACCGCGCGAGGGTCTTAATGAAAAGTGTTGGAGGGTGGCCCACATCTGTCCCATAACGATAGTAGAAGAGGCTACAGATCTTTACAAAGGCGAGTGAGTCAACTGCTTTGTGTCATGTGCCGATTTGAGGCTTGACGTCATTGAGGGCCGTCTGAAACACCTTCTCAGATTCAGTGCCTGTGGCGTTCCGGCCTTGATAAACAAGCGTAGCAAGGGTGGCCAATGCCGCGGGGTCGCCTCCCGATCGGCTATATGCAATACTTGCGTCTTTAATCTTCGGCAACAGCACAGACTTTTCAACATAGCCTGTCGGGGTGTCTTGACCAAGTCCACGGTCAACTGTCCGTTTGATGCCGACAACTTCCTTGCTGAGGTCTGCCTCCCACCAATGTATCCCGTTCGTGCTCGGTTTAGCAAGCCCGAAAAATATGACAGTTCCGCATATCATTTTGATACCTCCATGTTACTTTACTCATCTAATCAACATAGAGGGTTGTCCTCAGTGAGATTCTCTTTTGGATTGATTCCCTTGGCTTTTGGCGAACAACAGGTTCAGGGCTATGTCCCCGATTTCCATAGCGCGGGATGTCATCTCACATTTTTTTCATCATGCATTTTCCCCCCTCAGGTAGTCGCTGATCGATTGCGCTTGGCGGAGGGTGAGGGTCGGGACGGCGGCGATTTCTTCGGCCGTGGCCCGGCGGATTGCTTCAATCGAACCAAACGTCCGCAGCAGCAACCGCCGCCGTTTGGGCCCGATTCCCGGGATTTCATCCAAGACCGAGCCGTGCATGCGTTTATCCCGGAGCTTGCGGTGGAACGTGATGGCAAACCGGTGCGCCTCATCGCGGAGTTTGCGCAACAGCATCAGCCCCGGCGAGGTTAGGGGCAGCACCACTTCGCGGTAGGAGTAGACGGGCAGGCCTTCTTTGGTTTTGCCGGTGACCTGGTCCGGCACAAAAACGATTTCCTGCTTTTTTGCCAGCCCGACCATGGGGATGCTGAGCCCAAGGGCGTCGCGGGCTTCCAATGCCGCTCCAAGTTGCCCTTTGCCGCCGTCGATCATCATCAGGTCTGGCAGGGCGGCGAATTTCGGGTCGCCGTCCAGGTAGCGCCGCAGCCTGCGGGTGATAACTTCGTGCATCATGGCAAAGTCGTTGGGTTCTTCCGGGTTCCATTTGATTTTGAACCGGCGGTATTGATCTTTTGCCGGCAACCCGTTTTCGGTGACGACCATGGATCCGACGGGCATCTTGCCCTGGATGTTGGAGATGTCGTACCCCTCAACGCGGAGGGCCGGGGTGGGCAGCCCGACCTCGTCACTGAGTTGGGCGATGGCTTGTTGGGCCCATTCTTCTTTGGCTTCCAATTCCAAGGCCATGGTTTCCAGGGCGAGTTCGGCGTTTTTGGCCGCCATGTCCACAAGGCGCAGGCCCTCGCCGCCTTGGGGAACGTCGATGGTGACGGCGGCCCCGCGTTTTTGCCTCAGCCAAGTTTGAACGATGGCCCTTTCTTCGATCTCGACCGGGAGCAGCACTTCGCGGGGGATTTCTGGGGCGGTGGCGTAATACTGCTTGACGAATTCTTGGACAGCTTCGGTGGGTGAGGCTTCTTTGCTCCCGTCCATCAGGTAGTTGGTTTGCCCGATCAACCGTCCGCCGCGGATGTAGAGCATTTGGATGGCGGCCCCGCGCTCGTCTTTGACCACGGCGACGATGTCGCGATCACTTTCGTCGGAGCTCAGCACCTTTTGCCGCTCTAAGATGGAATTGAGTGCGGCGATCCGATCCCGGACGGCGGCGGCCTTTTCAAAGTCCAGGTTTTCGGCGGCGGATTCCATTTCCGCCTGCATGCGGGGGAGCAGATCCGAATTTTTGCCTTCCAGGAACCGGCTGACCTGGTCGAGGACGCCTTTGTATTCGGCTTTGTCGGCCAATCCGGCGCACGGGGCCAAGCATTGGTGCATGTGGTAGTAAAGGCAGGGGCGTTGTTCTTCGCGGCCGCTCCAGCTTTTGCCGCACGGGATAAGCGGGAAGACTTTGTGGAGGGTTTGCAAAGTCTCGCGGACGCTGTAGGCACTGGTGTAGGGGCCAAATGTCTTGCCGAGCGATTTGCGGGGGTTGCGGGTGAAAATGACCCTGGGGAACGCCTCTTTGGTGATGGCGATGTAGGGGTAGCTCTTGTCGTCCCTCATGCGCACGTTGTAAGGCGGGCGGTGCTCTTTGATGAGGTTGCACTCGAGGACCAAGGCTTCGAGTTCGCTGTCGACAACGATGGTTTCAATGTCGCGGATCTTGCGGACCAGCCGTTCGATGCGCGCCCCGTGGTCGGCAGACCGCCGGAAATAGGAGCGCACGCGCGACCGCAAGTTCACGGCCTTACCCACATAAAGGATCACCCCGGATTCGTCGCGATAGATGTAGCACCCCGGCTTGGTCGGGATGGACTTGAGTTTTTCTTCGACGTGGGGGTTGGTGGAGGCCGACCGCTTTTTCGGCTTGGGCGGTTCGCTTTCGCTCACGGTTTGTCTACCGGATTCTACTCCCGGCGGGTATGGTGGGGCCATGAAACGGGCCGCCTTGGGTCTGGTCGCCGGGATTTGCCTGGCCGGTTGTGCCCCGGGGGGCGGAGGTTCGGCTATGGCAAGGAACCAGGGTACCGACATCACCGAAGAGGCCTTTCGCCAGGCGTGTGGTTTGCCAGAGGTGGACTTGGTGCCATGGACGGCGGAGCGGTATGCCGAGCACCTCCCCCCGATGGACGGCGGTTTGATCGACGCGGTCGCCGACCCGTTCCGCACCGACGCTGATTGGATCCGCCCCGGGGCAAAGGGCGAACGGGCCGCCATGGCCAAGCAACTGGATGAGTGGTGGTCGGCCATCCCGGCAAAAGCAGGGGGAACCGTTGCCCAAGACCAGGTGGGTTCGCGATTTTCGGCGGTGGTTGCGGCGCGGATCTTGCGGGCCAGGCTCGCCCAGTTGGATGAACCAGGCCGGGCGATGGCCTTGGCCGAAGAAACGTTTGATTTGGCTTGGAAGGCCTTTCAGACGGCCCCCGGCACGATGAAATCGGATGTGATGCCGGCCGTGGTGATGGCGGCGGAATCGGCCGCTCAAACGGCAGCGCCGGGAACGGATCCCGCGGCAGCCGCATCGCTGCGCAAGAAACTCGACGTGTCGCTGTTCCGCGACTTAGCGGTCTCTCTCCCCACGGATTTCGGCGTCAACCGGATTCCCAAATTGGTCGGCCAGTTTGCGCAAGGTGCCGATTTGAAAGCGACCGCGCAAGCCTTAGATCCTCTGGGGGGCGACGAAGAAGGTCAGGTTGCCAGCGGCCTCAAGACAATTTGGGCCAACCCCAACCTGTTGGATCCGCAAGCGACCGTCGATTCTGCCAAGGCCATCGTCGACACCTACCGTCAGCCGCCCAAAGGGTTCGCCTGGTTTGAATCGCGATACAAGGCGATGGAAGGGCGGACGGTTGCCACCTGGGGGCAAAACATGGTCGGAATCGACCCATCTCGCATCGATTGGGCTAAAGCCGCGATCGCGGCAAAGGCCAAAAACCCGGTCGGCATCCTGTTGTTGGCCGAGGTCGAGCGGCAATGGCTGGTGGCCCTGGAGAGCGCCTTCGTCCTGCAGATGCAGTTCGATGCCGCCCGGATCCGGTTTCAGCGGGCTGTTCCTTCCACGGACGATCCTGAGCCGCTCGATCCGCTCACTGGCGGCCCCTATGTAGTGGATGAGAAAGCGAACGTGTTGCGGACGACCCTAACCGGCGTTGACCCCAAGTTTATTTTCGTCAACCAGGCCGTGATGCACGGCGTACCCCTGCGGCGTTGACGGCTAAAGGTAACCTGATTCCACCGCAAATCGGAGTCAATGCCTTGAACAGTTTTGGAACGCTCACCACCGATGAATTGGGCGGTCAACCCGTCTCTTACCACAGCCTGAGGGCGCTTGAATCCGCCGGATACCAAGTGAGCCGGTTGCCTTATGCCCACCGTATTTTGTTGGAGAACCTCCTCCGCAACGAAGACGGCACAAACGTCACCAAGGGGGATATTGAAGCTTTGCTCAATTGGGATGCCAAAGCTGAGCCGAGCAAAGAGATCGCATTCACCCCGTCACGAGTGTTGCTCCAAGATTTCACGGGGGTGCCGTGTGTTGTGGATTTGGCCAGCATGCGCGACGCCATGGCCGAGCTGGGCGGCGATCCGGAGAAGATCAACCCGCTCCAACCGGTGGAGCTTGTGATTGACCACTCTGTCCAAATCGACAGCTACGGCAGCGACGCCTCGCTCCAAATCAACCTCGACCTTGAGTTTGAACGGAACAATGAACGGTACGAATTCTTGAAATGGGGTCAGGGGGCATTCGAAAACTTCAAGGTTGTGCCGCCCAACACCGGGATCTGCCACCAAGTGAACTTGGAATACCTGGGCCGGGTGGTCATGGCCGATGGCAGCATGGCTCGGCTGGATACCCTTGTCGGCACCGACAGCCACACCACCATGATCAATGGCCTGGGCGTATTGGGTTGGGGTGTCGGTGGCATCGAGGCCGAAGCGGCCATGCTCGGGCAACCGGTGAGCATGTTGATTCCGCAGGTCGTTGGGTTCAAATTGACCGGCAAATTGCCCGAAGGGGCCACCGCGACCGACCTGGTGTTGACCGTGACCGAAATGCTCCGGAAGCTGGGGGTGGTCGGCAAATTTGTCGAATTCTATGGCCCAGGGATAACGGGGATGCCGCTGGCCGACCGCGCCACCATCGCCAACATGGCCCCTGAATATGGGGCGACTTGCGGCCTGTTCCCGGTCGATGAAGAAACCTTGCGCTACATGACGGTGAGCGGCCGGGACGAATCGCACATCGCCTTGGTGCGCGACTATTACACCAAGCAGGGCCTGATGCACACGGCCGATAGCCCGGTTGCCGACTACTCGGCGACTCTCGAACTGGATTTGGGCACGGTCCAGCCGAGTGTGGCCGGGCCCAAACGGCCGCAAGACCGGGCGCTGCTTGGCCAAGCCCGGGACACGTTCAAGGCCGCGTTCCCAGATGCCGTGTGCGACTCGGGCAACCTCAGCAATGGCAGCGTGGTAATCGCGGCCATCACAAGCTGCACCAACACCAGCAACCCCAGCGTGATGGTCGCGGCCGGGTTGGTGGCGCGCAAGGCGCGCGCTTTGGGACTCAAACCCAAACCGTGGGTCAAAACCTCTCTGGCCCCTGGTTCGCGGGTGGTTGAAAAGTACTTGGAGTCCGCCGGACTGCAGTCGGACTTGGATGCCATGGGTTTCAACATCGCCGGTTTTGGATGCACGACGTGCATTGGCAACTCGGGCCCGCTACCCGAAGACGTTTCGTCGCAAGTCCGGGAAGCAGATCTGGCGGTTGTGAGCGTGCTGAGCGGCAACCGCAACTTTGAAGGTCGCGTGAACCAAGACGTCAAGGCGAACTACTTGATGTCCCCGCCTTTGGTTGTCGCCTATAGTCTGGCCGGGACGATCGACATCGACCTTTCAACCGACCCGGTTGCGCACACCCAGGATGGACAGCCCGTTTTCCTGAAAGATATTTGGCCGAGCCAGCAAGAGATTGCCGAGACGATTGAGAAGAACGTCACCCGGGAAATGTTTTCCAAGTCGTATGCCAGCGTGTTTGACGGCGATGCGAAGTGGCGCGCGATCGAAGTCGGTGGCGGCCAGCGTTATGCCTGGGATCCCAAATCGACTTATGTCAAACAAGCCCCGTTTTTTGCGGGGATGAAGCGGGAAGCACCGAGTTATGTCGATGACTTGAACGGCCTCAAGTGCCTGGCCATGCTAGGCGATTCCGTCACCACGGATCATATCTCCCCTGCCGGGTCGATCAAAGCCGCCTCGCCTGCCGGATCCTATTTGATCGAACACGGCGTCTCTCCGCACCTGTTCAACAGCTACGGCGCGCGGCGGGGCAACGACGAGGTGATGGTTCGGGGCACTTTTGCCAACATCCGGCTGAAGAACCAGTTGGCACCAGGCACCGAAGGCGGCTTCACGACGAACTTTATGACCGGAGAAGTGACCACGATTTTCGATGCTGCGATGGCCTACCGAGAACGAGGAGTCGGTTTGGTTGTACTCGCGGGCAAGGAATATGGCACTGGTTCCAGCCGTGACTGGGCGGCCAAGGGAACCCGATTGCTCGGTGTGAAAGCGGTGATTGCCGAAAGCTTTGAAAGGATCCACCGGTCCAACCTGATCGGCATGGGCGTGCTGCCCTTGCAGTTCGTGGATGGCCAGAACGCCGAATCTCTTGGACTGACCGGTCAAGAAGAGTTCAGCGTCCTTGGGCTGAGCGAAGGCGTGGAGACCAAATTCGCGATGGGGAAGATGCTTTATGTCCGGGCGACGACCGAATCTGGCGACGTGACGGCCTTTGACGTTCTTTGCCGACTGGATACCCCGACGGAAATCGATTACTACCGGCACGGCGGCGTGTTGCAGTACGTTCTTCGGGGCCTTTTGGGCTGACCCATGCCGGCGGCGCGGCCCTTTGCGGGATTCGGGACCGTTGTCAACGCGGCCGCGGTCATCGTTGGTTCGCTTGCCGGGTTGGCTGCGGGGAGGGCATTGCCGCCCAAGGTTGCCGATGCGGCAGTGTTCGGGGTCGGTTTGATCACGTTGTGCCTCGGCGTCCAAATGTTCTTGCGGACGCGCAACCCTCTGGTGGTTGTTTCTGCCGTTTGCGTTGGCGGGGCCTTGGGCGCAGCGTTGGGTTTGGATGCTGGGATGGAACGCTTGGCGGAGTGGGCTAGGGTGGGCCTTGGTGGCCACGGCACGTTCAACCAAGGCTTTGTCACGGCGTCAGTTTTGTTCTGTATCGGGCCAATGACACTGATGGGCTGTTTGCAAGATGCGCTCGAAGGCCATATCGAACTGCTCGGTCTCAAATCGTTGCTCGACGGCATCAGTTCGGTGTTTTTGGCGGCGACGCTTGGGGTTGGGGTGCTGGTTTCTGCAGTATTTGTCCTTGTGTTCCAAGGGTTGCTGACCCTGGCTGCCCGCAAACTGGCCCGCCTGGCCGAAGATGACGGTTTGGTTGGCGAATCGGTAGCGGTCGGCGGTGTCTTGATGGTGGCGATCGGACTGGGGATCACGGGAATCAAATCGATGCCCAGCGTCTTGTTTTTGCCCGCTTTGGTTTGCGCACCCGTGTTTGCGTGGGTTGCCCGGCGTTTGATTCCGGCCAAAACTGGCGGTGACGGCGGAACAATCGCGTAGAATCGCGGCATGAACCGATCCCTGATTCTGGTTGCGGCGGCACTTATCGTTTCAGCCGCGCCTGCCCAAGACCGCTGGCCCAATATGCCGGGATACAAGGAGTACCAGGCGGGCAATGCTTCTGGTCAAAAATGGCGGGTTTCTTATCTGCGCGGCCAGTGGACAGATGCGACGCACTATCGGTTCACCGACCTTGCGGGGGCCAAGGTGCTCGATGCCGCGACGGGCAAAGTCTCGGCGGCCGCCGCACAAAGCGGCCCCATGCCGACCCCCCAGCAACAGCCAGATCGCGGCCGCCAGTTTTCTCAGGTGAAATCCGTCGACGGCACCCTGACGGCAACCTACCGGGACGGTAACGTGTTTTTGACCCGGAACGGCGAAGAAAAGCCCGTGACGGTGGAAGGTAATTTAGACCGGGGAATCAAATATGGATCGGCAAGTTGGGTCTATGGCGAAGAGCTCGACCAGCGCGACGCCATGGGTTTTTCCCCCGACGGCAAGTGGCTTTGGTACTACCGCTTTGACGAAAGCCAGGTTCCCCAATACCGGATCGCCATGGATCAAAAGAAGCAGGTTCCGTCTTTGGATGTTGAATGTTTCCCCATGCCGGGCACCCCAAACCCAGAAGTCGACCTTTTTGTCTACAACGTTGTGACTGGACAGTCTAAAAAAGTTGGCGTGCGCCCCGGGGCGTTTGACCACGGCCTGGGCCATTACGTGTACGGGATCAATTGGCTGGAAGACAGCTCCCGGTTGCTGTTCCACCGGATGGACCGTCGGCAAAAGATCCGGGAAATCTGCACCTATGAACCGGCGACCGGTACGGTGGCTGTGGCGAACCGGGAAGAGAACCAGGCCGGATGGGTGGATTTTGGGCCGGTCTCTGTCCTCGGCGCCCCCCGGGCCCGGCAAAACGCCGTCTTCCCATCGACTTTACTTTATCTCAGCGAAGATTCCGGATACATCAACATCTATCGATTGGACGCCAAAACGGGTCGTCGCGAGCAACTAACGCACCATCAAGCCGACGTGACGGGGATGGTCGGACAGTCTCCTGACTCCCTGTACTACGAGGTAGCCGATGGCAAGACTCCCTATCACCACACCATTTGGCGCTGCGATCCGGACGGGAAAAACGCCAAAAGACTGACCGATCCAAATTTTGCGGCCTCGGCTTCGGCTAGCCCCGATGGCAAAGTTTTGACCGTGACGTATCAAACTGATGTGGACAAGCCCTTCTTAGTTGTCATGGACAAAACCGGCAAGGTGGTTGCAAAGCCGGCCGTCGAATCGTTTGAACAGCCGGCGGGCGACAACCGGTCTTGCCGATGGTTCAGCTTTCCCAGCTTGGATGGCACGGTGACCCTTTGGGGCAAGGTGCACTTGCCGAGTACCTATCAGCCGGGGCAGAAATTGCCCGTGCTCTTTAGCGTTTATGGCGGGCCGCTGGGATGGGGGGCCACTTCGATGCGGTTCGAAAAGCCGGATGGCCTCAGCGAAGCGGGGTTTGCCATCGTCGAGGTGTTTGAGCGCGGGGGCAACGGTCGGGGCCGCGCGTTCCGGCAAGCGATATACCACAGCCTTGGCAAATACGAGATCGATGATATTGCGGCGGCCGCCACGGCGCTCAAGTCGCAGCCCTGGGCCGACACCGGCAAGGTCGGGGTCTTTGGGACGAGCTATGGCGGCTACGCCTCGGCGATGTGCCTGCTGCGCTACCCGGATTTGTTCCATGCGGCAAGCGCGAGCAGTGCGGTCACCGATTGGCACCTGTACGACTCCACCTACACCGAGCGGTATATGGATCTGCCCGAAAACAATGCGGCCGGATACGAGTTTGGCAGCTGCCTGACCTATGCCAAAGACCTAAAAGGGTGGCTGATGCTGTATTACGGGACATCGGATAACAACGTCCACCCGTCGAACACGTACCAGCTGTCTGATGCATTGAGCCGGGCGGGCAAGTATCACGAAGTGCAAATCGGGGTGGATCGGGGCCACACTGGGCTCAATCTGGCCCGGATGATGGAGTTTTTCACCGAGCGGCTCATCATCAACCCGAAGCGCTGACCTAGACGGGTCGCAGCGGCTGGGATTCCAAAAGGAAATCCCGGAAGCTGATGAGCGCGGCCGAGACTGCCCGGTCTCGAATTGTCGCCCGGTCTCCTCGGAAGTGGAACCGGTGGACTTGGATGGATTGCGGCCCGGCAATCCCGATATAGACCAATCCGCTGGGCTTTGGTTCGGGAGGTTCCTCCAGCGGTGTGGCCCCGGCCACCCCGGTCACCGAGATGGCATAGGTTGCCCCCGTCCTCCCCCGCGCGCCTTGGGCCATTTCCCGGGCGGTTTCTTCGCTGACAGTTCCGTGTTTCAGCAGGGTGTGGGGCTGGACCCCCAACCGCTTTTCCTTGGCTTCGGCCGAATAGGTGACATAGCCGGTGTGGAATGCCTGGGAGCTCCCATCGACGCTGGTGATCCGACCGGCGAGGAGTCCGCCAGTGCAGCTTTCGGCAGTTGTCAGGGTGGCACCCCGGGTTGCCAAGGTGGCGACCGTCCAGGCCTCGAGCGATTCTTCCCCTTCGGCATAAACGGCCTTGCCCAGCCGCTCGCGGATTATGCCCACGACGAGCTCCAGCTTGGCATCGGCGACCTTTTGGGAGGCGGCCCGGGTTGTGGCCCGCAAATGGACTTCGCCAGTTTTGGCGTAGGGGGCCAGGGTGGGGTCGTCGACGGCCATCAGGTCGGCAAGCTGTTCGCCGATCGAGGCTTCGGAAACACCAACAACGCGCAGGGTCCGGGAAAAAATCGGCGGGCCGGGTCTGAGGCGGCCAATGATCTGGGCGACCGGACCCTCCACCATCGGAACGAACTCACCTTTCGGCCCCGGCAACGCCACCACGTGTTTGCCGCCTTTTTGGCAGTGGAGCCCGGGGGCCGTTCCGTTTAGGTTGGGGATTGCCTCGGCGCAGGCGGGGCGGTCGGCTTGAAAGAGCTGTGACCCGCTTATTTTTAGACCGCGGCGTCCATATTCGGATCGCAGGTGCTCAACAAGCTCGGGATCCCGGATCAAGGGTTCATCCAGTGCCGCAGCGATTGCCGCCCTGGTCAGGTCATCTGGGGTTGGCCCCAGCCCCCCGATTGTGAAAACGACATCGCTCCGGGAGAGGGCAAGCCGGATGGCTTCGGTGCACCGCTCCAAATTGTCGCCCACGGTTTGGCGGTGGGTTTGCGCCAAACCGTTGCGGGCGAGCCACCCGGCCAAAAACACGGCGTTGGTATCCGTGATCTGCCCGAGCAACAGTTCGGTGCCAATGGAGATGGTTTCTGCCCGCATGGGGCGAGTTTATTCGCCCCCGCGACCGCCCCTGGGGAACGGGGGGCAGATCTCCGGACCAAACGGGTTGAATGACTGGCCGTTGCCGGTGCCGCTGCGTCCGGAGCCGCAGTACGGGCAACCGCAATTGCAATTGCATGGGCTCCCGCCAATGGCAGATGGGTTGGCGTATCCGAATGTGCTGCGGAACACGTAAGGCACATTCTGCTTTTCCACCACAGCAACGACGTAAGGGCTGGTAAGAACTTGGGCAGAAACGGCGTTCGGAGCCGGTTGGTTGATGACGACATCCACGGTGACCTCGCTGCCTTTTTCTCGCCTCACCATGCTGACGTAGGTGCTGAACCCGGCTGTCCTCTGTTGCCCCAGGTGGATCACCAGGAGGTCGAATTTGTTGAAATCGCAAAGAACTGGGGCGGGCGTTTGGCCTTCCCGGGTGTCGCCGGCCATGGCGGAATAGAGTTTTTGCCACCCTTGGCCGTTGGTGACGACATCAGTCCTGGATTGGTTGATGCGGGAATAGACCCCTTGGGCGACGTTTTTGTATTGGATGGCCTTGTAAGGGCTGGGGAGTTGTTGGGATGATCCGCCGAGTTGCCCACCGACGGGAGTTCCGCCAAGGGGGATAGGTTGCCCGCCGAGTTGGGCTCCCGCGGCGGTGCAGAAAATGCAGAGGGCGATGACATGTCCAGCTTTCATGGCGGCTCCAGGTACTGTTTAGACGGCTTGTGGGGGCCGGGATTACTCGATTGTCCCAGTCTTTTAGGCCGGGTTTCCCGCGCGGGTATCCTTTGCGCTCAACCGCCGGGGTGGCGGAATGGTAGACGCGGCGGTCTCAAACACCGTTGGGGTTTCCCATGAGGGTTCGAGTCCCTCCCCCGGCACCAGATTACTTGTTGAGTTTGCTGACTTTCGATTTTTCAATAAGTTCGGCAATGACATTTTTGCGCCCGATTTCCGAACCATCGGTCATGGCGGTGGCGGCACCGGCCGCGTTGCCCCATTGGAGTGCCTCGGGCCAAACGTGGCCGCGTCCCAATGCATAAAGCATCCCTCCGATGAGGGAATCGCCGCTGCCGATCGTCGAGCGTGCTTGGATGGCAATCGGCTCGGCTTCAAAGAGACCTTGGCGGCAGCAGAGCACCGCGCCCTCGGCACCTCTGGAGATGACAACAGCCGGATCAGCCAGATTGCCGCTGGCCAACAGGTCAAAGAGATCCCGAGCCGCCCGGGCGATGGCATCCCGGTTGCCGGCGAGGGGGCGTTGCAACAACCGCTCCGCTTCTTTGACATTGGGCTTGATAAAGTCCGGGTGTGAGGCCATGCCTGCGCGCATCGCTTCGCCATCGGCATCGAGCACGAGTCGGGCCCCGGCCTGCTTGGCGATGGTGCCGAGCATCGCAAAAACTTCGGGCCTGAGCCCCGGCGGTAAAGACCCCCCCAGGGCGACCCAGTCGGCACCCGTGCACAATCCGGTGAAATGGGCAACGAATCGGTGCCATTCTTCGGCGGTGACTTCGGCACCGCGGGCATTGAAGGTGGTCGGAGGGCCATCGCCGGATTCGACATTGAAGTTCGTCCTGGTTTCTCCTTGCACGGTGAGGAATTCGTCGCGAACCCCCTGGCGTTGGATGACTCGGCGGATGAAATCGCCGGTTTGGCCCCCCAAAAATCCGGTGGCCACGGTTTCCCCACCGAGTTCGGCGACGATTCGGGAGAGGTTGATGCCTTTCCCCCCGGCATCGGTGGCCATAGAAAGAACCCGGTTGGTATCGTGGGGTTGGATGCCATCCACCCGGATGGTTTGGTCGAGGGCGGGGTTAAGGGTGACGCTGAGAACCATCAGTTCGCCATCATGTCGACCAGGAGCAACTTATCGGGGTCGATGGTGCGCTCGGTGCTCAGGATGTAACTCAGCGGATGGTGGACGAGCTTGCCGCCGTCGACGCCGACCATTTCGCCGCTGAACCCGCTGATGAGGCGGTTGGCGGCAAAGGCTCCAAGCCGGAGGGCCAGGACCCGGTCGAACGATGTGGGAGATCCACCCCGTTGCATATGCCCGAGAACGGATTCCCTGGCTTCGAACCCGGTGTTCTTTTGCACAAACGATTTGACGTCCCCCGCCCGTGCGGCACCTTCGGCAACCACGATAATCGAACTGCGTTTGCCCCTTTGGCGGGCGTTGCGGAGGTTGTCGCAGATTTCAAGGAGAGAGAACGGGACTTCGGGAATGAGCACGGCTTCGGCCCCGCCAGACAAAGCGACTTCCAAGGCGATGAAGCCGTTGTTCCGCCCCATGACTTCGATGACGAAGACGCGTTCGTGGGAATAGGCGGTGTCGCGGATTTTGTCGATGGCTTGGAGGGCCGTGTTGACAGCGGTGTCGAATCCAATGCTGAAATCCGTCCCGGCGATGTCGTTGTCGATGCTGCCGGGGATTCCCATGACCGGGAACCCGAATTCTTCGACCAACGCCCTTGCCCCGGTCAGCGACCCGTCGCCGCCGATGACGACCAGCCCGTCGACGTTGTTTTCTTGGAGGACTTGGATGGCTTGTTCGCGCCCGGCCTTTTCCCGGAATTCAGGGCATCTGGCCGTCCGGAGGGTTGTCCCTCCTTGGCTGATGATGCCGCCGACCGAAGTGGATGCCAGCGGCAGGGTTTCTTCGGAAATGATCCCGCGGTATCCGTGGAGGAACCCGAGCACTTCAACCCCTCGGTGGAGGGCACTGCGGACGACGCCGCGGACGGCGGCATTCATTCCGGGGGCATCCCCCCCGCTGGTGATGACGGCGATTTTTTTCACGCAGAATTCCTGGAATGCCCTTGGTTGGTCAGGGTTCCATCCGGAAAACTGCTCCGTTGCAGCCCGGGTGGACGTTAGTTGACGGTTTGCCCGGTTGCGTAGTCGGCGCTTTTCCGAACCCAATTGACGAAGGAGTCATAGTTGTCCAAGACCTGCTTGGGCATACGGACGTATTCGCGCATCGGTTCGGCTTGGGCGCTGGCCCGCATCGGTTCGGCGCCGTCGATGTTCATGGCTTCTTGAATATCCCCTGGGGAGAGTTTGAGCCCGATTTCATCTTCAACGAGGAAGGCGAACATTTTTTCGCCGGAGTAGATCGCCATGCCTTCGAACATCCTTCTTGCGCGGACATCGAGGCCTTCGGCGGCTTTCATCATTTGTTCGTAGCGGAGTGGCCGGTACACCATTGAATTAGCTGTCCTGGATCCCATCGCGGGCCGGAACCGGCTGAGCCGATATCCGACTCGGAAATAAGAGCGGGGGCAATTGCCCTCAGCGCTATGATACCCGCCGGGAAGGTTGGCGCGACGCCGCCGGATAATTTTGTCATGATTGGGAATTATTCCGGCGGGTGGCGAGTATCCGCTTAAAGGGATAGGGAAGAGGATTTGGATGGTGTTGAGGCAGGCGGTTGTTTGGGGATTGGCCGGGGTGTGTGCCGTAGCGTTGGGGTCTGGAGGGTCGTTCCCCGCCCGGGTGTTGCCCGAAGACCCGAAAATTGATGGTGACCTCGGCGACCCGGCGTGGACCTATGCCCTCCGCCTCGACCAATTTCAAGACCAAGCGACAGGTGGGCCGACCGCCGACCGAACCGAAGCCTGGGTGGGGGTGACGGCGGCCGGGATTTGGGTTGCCGTGTATTGCCACGATGCGGAGCCGGACAAGATCGTGTCCCGCGTGATCCAAAAGGGCGGCAGCTTGGAAAACGACGATTATTGCGGATTGATCATCGACCCGATGAACCGCCGGAGTTTCAGCGGCAACAGTCAGTTTTTTGTGAATGCTCTAGGCACCCAGTTTGAGAACATCGCCGGGGGCCGGGCGGCAAAAAAGGAGTGGCGCGGTTCTTGGCAGTCGGCTTGCCGGCGGGTTGCAGACGGCTACATTGTGGAGTTGATGGTGCCCTGGCGGGTGTTGCAGTTCCCAGCCGGGCGTCAGGGCGATGTGCTGTTCAACATCGGCCGGGTTCAACAGCGGACAAGGGCGGTGAGCTATGCGATCGATGTGGGCCGGCCGTTCCGGGCCGACAACCACGGCACCCTGCTTGGTGTCCCGTTCCCTAAACGGGATGTTTCCGACCAACTCGACCTGATGGGGTACGTCTCGCCGGAATACGATCCGGATTCCGACCCAAAGACAAGTCTGCGGGCCGGTTTGGATCTGCGTTACCGCCCGACCGAAACCCTGACGACGGTTTTGAGCGTGAGCCCCGATTTCAAGAACATCGAATCTGAAGTGGAAGGGATCGGTTTCACACGGACTGAGCGGTTCTTGTCCGATGTCCGCCCGTTTTTCACGGAAGGGTCGCAGTATTTCAACCTCACAAGCGGATTTGGGTTCGGCCGGGCATTCTATTCCAACCGCATCGATGACTTTGACTTGGGGTTCAAGGTGTTCGGCGATTTGGATCCGCGCCAAAGCGTGGGGCTGTTGGCCGCCCGGGAAGATGGGCGCCGGACGGATTCTGTTGCGCGTTATTCCTATCGGTTTGGCCCCCGGTCGGTGATTTTGGGTTTCGGGACTTCGCGCAATGAACCGGGCAATGCCAACACGGCCTTTGGCGGCCAGGCGATTTATGGGACGGGCAATTATGAATTCGGCCTTGAGTTTATGCAGACCCGCGATTTGGGCCAGCCCGGCCAGGCGGGCCGCTTTTATGCGGACTATGACGTGCCCAACTACTTCCTCACCGTGAGCGGGATATATGTGCAGCCCGAAGTCCGGAACCGGCTTGGCTTCATCCCGTTCACTGACAAGTTCGGCGGGTATGTGTTCCAAGAGTACAACCGGGAGCTGCGTTCCGGCCCCATCCGGTCCGTGCACATGAGCGCTTACCTCGAAGACTTCAACCGGCAATCGGGCTCCAACCTGTCGCGGTCGATGAGTTTCGAATCGAGCTTGCAAAACCGAGCAGATTGGGAGTTTTATGCCGGCTACGAGCGTGAGACGTTTGAAGACGAAGTGGCCGAAACGTACAGCCTCGGTGCCGGCTGGAATGTCTCGAACCGGTTCCGCCAGCTGTCAGTGAATTACAACTGGGGCGACCAGGGCGGGTCGTTCCGGGGTTACTTCACTCTGAACGGCCAATGGCGGTTGGCCAAGGGCCTGGATTTTGGGATCGGCCAGTCCACATTCCGTTTAGGCGGCAGCCGGGATCAAACGGTGGCGACTTTGGGGTGGGAGATCGACCCGGAACAAAGTCTGACGGGGCGGTTTGTGCGGACCGACAAGGAATCCAACTGGTATGTGGCTTACCGCAAGTCGGGCGGTTTGGGCTTGGAATACTTCTTCATTTTCGGGGATCCCAATGCGCAGGAATTCCGGAACCGGGCAGCATTCAAAGTGGTGTGGGCTCGTTAGGCGACTTGTGTCCAAACCTACTTCTTCTTAAAGAGCGAGTGGGCCACCGCGAGGCCGAAGATAACCATGAAAGCCATTCCGGCGATTCGTCCTAACAGGTAAGCAGACATGGGAAAAATTATGCTCTATCTCGCCTGACAAACGATTCGAGATGTATTTCACGCAGAATTCAGCAAAATGGCGACTGCCGCCAAAAACAGAGTGACGGCAGTCGATGGATTTCCTTTGATGGAATTACTTTTTGCGCCGTTTGCCGAGGGCGAGTGCCCCCAAGGCGAGCAATGCCATGGAAGCCGGTTCTGGCACGGGATTGACATAGGTCAGGTATTGCCAGCTGTCGCCAACGACATTGGAGATATCGGCGGTTGCGCCGCTGGTCGTGTCAATGGTTGAAAGCCGGGTGCCGCCCGACACAAGCATTTGTCCGTTTCCGAGCCGGACCACGCCGCGCAAGGCGTTGCTGGGGCTGGTTTGCCAAAATCCGGTTTGAACGCCGGCGCTGTTGTAGCGGAAAAGGCCCGCCGTGCTGGAAAACCCGGCGGCATAAACGTCGGTTCCTTCAACCAGTAGCTGCTGGACACCGGCAATCGCCCCGCCGGTCCCGTTCCCGGCATAGAATTGGTCGATGAATGTTCCGGCCGGGCTGTACCGGTCGATGTCGTGGGTGCTGAAATCGCCGACCAGGGCGTTGCCCTGGTATTCGACGACATCAAATGGGCTTGTTCCCAGGGTGGTGAAGCTCCCTAGGCTGTTTCCGGAAAGGTCGAATCGGTAGACGGTGTCCACCGTGCCGCCATTGGCGGCGCCGTCGTTGGTCACCCAGACCTCGTTCCCGACCTGGCCCAGTCCGCGGACGTTATCGAGCGGAGCCGTGATCTTGGAGACGTAGGTTCCGGCCATGTCAAAAATGAAGACTGCGTCAGAAATCTGGTCGCTGACCCAGATTTGGTTGTTGACGACGATGGCTTCTTTCGGCGTGCCGAAGTCGTAGGTTGTGGCACTGGCCGCATCGACGATGAAATTGGCGTCGATGACGGAGCCGTCGAAGGCGCTGAGCTTGACGATGCGGTCATTTCCGCTGTCAACCGCGAGGATGAACTGGGCTTGGGCCAGCGAGGCGCCGGCAATGAGGCCCCCGATCAAGATTGTTTTCATATTGTTTCTCCAAAGCATTGGACTTTGCCACCGTTGGCGAAGATGAACCCAGTTTAGCCAAGCTTACGTTCGGATAGACGGGATCGGTGTATCGAAACAAAAAACAGGCAAGATTGCCGGGGCTGAAAATTATTCAATCTTTGGCGGGAGCTGGAATTGGAAACCCTGAATTGATCCATCTGGAGCGACAAGATGTCCGCTCACATAAACATCTTGCGCGGCCTTGGTGATGACAGCCGTTGACCAATCTTTTGTAATGTCGGCTGGGTCGCGGAGCATCATGTTCAACATGCTGTATTCGAAATTCAGCGAGCCGATGGTTTTGCCTACTAAAGACTGGTCAATAAGTCGCGGAAGACCGTTGATCACTTGGCTTTGTCTCAACTTATCCATTGCGTCGTTATATCGGCCAACCGAAGAGTGATATTCCTCCCAAGTCAATGCGAGGGCATGGTCAAACGCCGCATAGAGCTCAGGTGAACTTGGAAGCTCCCCGTTGACTGACAAGTTGATTTCATACAGTGAAAATCGGGCAGGTGCATATCCTTTGCGCCATTCTGAAGAAATATCATGTCGCGGAGTCTTCGCGTCGGGCTGATATGGCTTGTGCCAATTGATGGTCTTTGGGTCGCTCCCTTCTTCTTTGACAGTGAGCGAAAATCCCATAGAAAGCTCGAGATCAGAAATTTGCGAGAAGTCGCGCGTTTGAAATGGGCTCCAGATCATGGGCATCATAGACCTTTCAAGGGCCAACTTGGAATCAGGCGACTCGGGACTGCTGGCAACCCCTGCCAGAGCGGCCGCAAGTTCATTGATCAAGGCGATCCCCAGGCCCTCGAGGTCAACGACGGTGAACCCCGTGTCATCATGGACGATTTTGAATCGCCCCTTGATAACTGATTCTCCGAGGGGCACATGGCTCAATTTCGCCAGATCCGCCGGTTCGAGGTGGGGGGTGATTCCCGCACTCCCCACGACAAAGTATGTCTGGCGCTCGAAAGTATCTCTATCCGATGGATGGGGCTTGGCCAACAAGGTAGCACAGAATGCAATGGCTATGATCATCTTGGTTATCTTGGTGTTTTCATGTAAAAGACCGGAACTGGGTTTGAATTGAAATTGCGGAACACTGTAGAATCCCTGAAAACATAGTAGCTATACTCCTCATTAATAGATTCAAAGTGCAATTGCCAAGCTGGAGGAAGAAAAATATTACCTCCATTGGCGCTGCCGGTAAATTTAGCCCAATAGTTATAGCCAGTCTCATATCGAACCCCCTGGTAGGGGCTGAGCAGAATGTCCTGCGGCGTAGATGGATGAGTTATCGTGTCAGTCCAGCTCCATGATGTTACGTTGCCCGACACTGTCGGCGTGACACCGGATTTTGGAACAAACTCATCACTCCACGTGATACCGGAAGGGAATGGGCCAACGTTAACAGTTTAAAAATTGTGCTGTTAAAGTCCTTTGCTGATGGCAAAAGAGTGACTTCAACTTGATATTGGCAATTGTTGAAAACATCTCTATGAATAGAGGGCGGTGGCGTAATCTTGTAGGAATTTGTCTCAACTTGGTCGATCAGTATGGAGGTTGCTAAGTTAAGCACAACAGCGAAGTTCAGCATTTCCCAAAGCTACCCCCCCCCCAGCAGATTGTCAACCCTCCTTGTTAAGATGATGTAAACCTCACAATCCCAATTTTGGCCAGAGCGAATCGATTTTGGCTACGACGTCGGGGGCCATCGTGATGAGCTTGGGGTAATCCCGGGCAAAGCCATTTTCGCCGGGCCATTTGTGCGTGCAATCGAATCCGATTTTGCCGCCGAACCCCTCCGCCACCGAAGCGTGGTCGAGCTGGTCCACCGGCCCGCGCGAGTGCAGAGTATCCCGACCCGGGTCGCAGTTGGCCCCGATGCGGAACAGCACTTCGCCGATATCTTGCACGTCGCAATCTTCGTCGAAGATGAACACGAATTTGGTGAAGGCTAGCCCGCCCAGCCCCCAAATGGCATTCATCACCTTGTAGGCGTGGCCGGGATACTTCTTTTTGATTTTGACAAACGCCATGTTGTGGAACGTGGCCTCCACGGGCAGGTTCATGTCCACGATTTCCGGGGTTGTAAGCTGGATCATCGGCAAAAAGATCCGCTCAACCGCCTTGCCCATCCACCCGTCTTCCATGGGGGGCTGGCCGACAATTGTGGCGGGGTAGACGGGCCGCTCGCGCATTGTCAGAGCGGTGACGTGGAGGACGGGGAAGTCCCCGGCCAGCGAATAGTAGCCGGTGTGGTCGCCGAACGGGCCCTCGAGCCGTCGCTCGGCCGGATCGATGTAGCCTTCGATGACGAACTCGCAATCGGCGGGCACCTGCACATCAACGGTCTTGCATTTGACGGTGGCCACCCGTTCCCGGCGCAAGAATCCAGCAAAGAGCATTTCGTCGATTCCGGGCGGCAGGGGGCTGATGGCGGCAAAGTTGTAGACCGGGTCTCCGCCCAGGCAGACGGCGACTTCGATTTTTTGCCGTTTCTCCCCGGCGTCTTCCATGTGCCGCATCCCGGTTTTGTGCATTTGCCAGTGCATGCCACACGTGCGCTTATCGTGGAGTTGAACCCGGTACATGCCCACGTTGCGTTTACCGGAATTTGGGTCGTGAGTGAAGACCAGGGGCAGGGTGACGAAGGGGCCGCCATCTTCTGGCCAGCAGGTGAGGATCGGGAGTTTGGTGAGGTCAATGTCGTCCCCGGTCAGCACGACTTCTTGGCAGAGCGCCTTGTCGACCCGTTTCGGCGGGGCGTCTTTGAGTTCCAGGAGTTTGGGGAGCAGGGCGAGGGCTTCCTTTGGCCCTTTGGGGATTTCCGGCTTGAGCAAGGCGGCGATGCGGGCGGCATGCTCTTCAAAGTCGCCGCACCCTAATGCCATGGACATCCGCTTGCGGGTGCCCATGGTGTTGATGGCCACGGGGTAGGGGTAGCTGAACTGCCCTCCAAGGCGGGCCGCTGGGTCGATGGAGGGGTTGTTCATCACCGCCGACTTCGGGTTGGGTGTCCCCAACCGGTGGGGCGGGCCGACCGGGTTTTGGAATAGCAGGGCCGGTCCCCCGGCTTTCATGACGCGATCGGCGACTTCGGTGATTTCGAGATAGGGGCTTAGGGGCTCGGCAATGGTTTTGAGCTCGCCTTGAGCTTGGAGCGTGTCCAGGAAGTGTTGGAAGTCGCGGTAGGCCATCGGGGGTCTTTGGGGATTCTACGCGGTTCGGGCCGGCCGGGCGTCCAGGGCCTGGGTTACCCCCGCCAATTCATGCGATCCCAGTTGATGAGCCGTTCTGTTTCGTTAACGGCCCAGATCATGGCCGCAGCCAAGCACAGGTTGAAAAGGTAAACGATCAAGAAGAGGACACCGAGGAGGCCAAAAATGAGGATGGAGAACATGCCGCCGATGACGAGGAGCAAACCTCGAACCACGCTGAGGATGCAGAAAAACGTGGCGGCTTTGCGGGCAAGCTCATTTTTGGCCAGCAATCCCACGCCGATGAGCAGGGTTGCCATGGCAAAGATGATGTCCACCACGGCCCCCAAGCCTGATGTCGGCTTTTGAACGACGAAGACCGCGCTGAAGATGATGCTGAGGGCGGCAGTGGCGATCCAGAACCAGGCGAGGCCGTTGTAGATTTTCCAGACCTTTTCTGGCGGCAGCCCGGATCCCACTTCAAGGCTATCATCGTCATGCTGGAAGTTGGTTTTGGGAACCGGCCCCCTCATATGTGGCGGAATGGGCGCCTTGCAAAATTGGCAGACCTGGTTGCTGGCCGGGATGGTCTGTCCACATTGGGGGCATTGGATCATGAGGGGCACCCACAATTACCCTATCCGCAAGGTAAGCGGCAATGCGTGGGGCCCCCACCGGTCAGCCAATGCCAAGGGGGGGGGGTACGGGTCACCGGTTGTCGATGTGATCGAGGGCGGCGAGGAGATCCTTGTTCTGCTCGGCACCGCCGTTCGCGATGATCGCCTCGCGAATTTGGCCGGTGATCCGTTTGGATTCTTCGTCGTGCCCCGCATTCCTGGCGGCGGCGGCGTAGCTGATAGCGACCGGCAGGCTGCTGTTCATGTTGTGGAAGGCGATCTGCATGATCTGGAAGGCTTCTTCGTGCTTGCCTTGGCCTCCCAGGGCGTTGTTGAGCTCGACATAGCCGGCTTCCATGGCGGGGAAGATTTCCAGGGTTCGCCGGGCGGCGGCCTCGGCTTCTTCGTACTGTTCGAGCTGGTTGTGGGCACTGGCGATCAGGATCCACATCTTCCAGTAGTCGCCTAGCCATTGTTTGAGGGGTTTGAGGTCGCGCAGGGCACCCTCATAGTCGCCGGCCTCGGCCTTTTGGGAGGCTTCTTTAACGGCTTCGACCCGCTTAGGCTCTTCGATTTCCAAGAGCCACGCCTGGGCGTTGGCAGCCAGGTTGGGGTCTGGGTTGCTCCCAAGGATGGTGCGGAGAGTTTCCGGGACTTCGAACTCGCGGCCCGCGCGGCCCAGGGTTTGGGCGTATTCCCAAAGGAGTTGGTGGTCGGTTGGCGCGACGTCGATGCAATCTTCGTAAAAGTCCATTGCCCGGTCAATTTCGTCGGGGTCTTGGGCAAGGACGGGGGCGTAGTACCGCTTGACAAAGGTGTTGTCATCCAGGGTTTCCAAGGCTTCGTCAAAAGCACGGATGGCCTCTTCTTTGCGGTTGTTGGCGATTAGGCTCATGGCATAGCGGGCGTGGGCCTTGCCATTTTGCGGGTCGTTCCGGATGACTTCTTTCCAAAGCTCCGGGACTTCGTGCACTCTCCCGGTTTGGGCCAGGACGTCGCTGAGCAGGTCGAGCGAAGGTTTGTCGGCCCCTTCCATCTCGATGGCTTTGCGGAGGTTGCGCTCGGCATTGACCGGCATCCCCATGGCCAATTGCATGCGGGCGAGCCGGTGGATAATCGCCGGTTCGTCCGGATCCTTTTGGGCCGATTTTTCGTAAAAATTGGCAGCTTCTTGGGCATTGCCAACGATTTCGTAGAATTCAGCGGCGGCAAACAGCCCGCGGCTGTCATCGGGTTCGAGCTCGATGAGTTTTTTGAGGGTGGCTTCCACTTTGTGCGCGTCACCGACCCGCATTTGGCCGCAGTGCCGGCAAAGTTGCAACAAAACCATGTAAGGGGCTTCCCAATCCCGGTCTCCTTCGACGGCCTCCAGGAGTTTGTCCATGTAGGGGGCCGGATCCCAGGTGGAGACCATGTTGCCCTGCGATTGCTCCATAAACCGGACGGCGTCGTACCCTTCCAAAAAATTGGTAAACGCTTCGCTGTCTTCGGTGCCGAACAGGTCGGCGTCTGATCCGAGGTCTGCCTCTTTTGACCCGGTGGCTTTGATGAGGAACTGGATCGCTCCGCGCAGGGCCTCGAACAGCCCGCCGGGCAAAAAGGAGAATTCTTCGGTTTCGTAGGGCGCTTCCGTGTTTTCGCGCCAGGACCGGATGGTGATGGTCCCGCCCCCCGATTTTTCGACAAAAAGCCCATCGACGAGCGTGTCGATCCCGGCTTGGCCTTTGAACTGGGCGATCATGTCGGGTTCGTTGAGGGTTTCGGCCGGGTTGATGAGGGCGACTTTTGGCAAACCGCCTTCTTGCACCTGGGCCATGTAGTTAGCGGCGTTAATTTCGACCTGCGTTTTGCCGGCCGCGATTTCAACCATGAAACTGGCGAATTGTCGGGCGAGCTCGGGCCTGGTGTCGGGCCCGGCGTTGAACGGCAGAACAGCGATTTGCATGGGCGCGAGTGTACCAACTGGCTTGCGGTGGGCTGGGGGATGGGCTTGCTTGGGTTAGGGGCAAGCGGATTGCAACCAAGAAGCCAAAACCCGGATCGCCCCCAGGTGGTAAGCCAAGTGGCCGACGTTGGCGATGGCATCGGTCACGGCAGTTTCGTCTTCTATCGGCAATTCTTCCATGGCTTGGTGGAATCTTCTGGCAAGCCCAAGCAACTGACCCTGCAAGTCTGCCCATTCCCGGACTGTCACCACCTGGGTGGCCCAACTGGCTTCCCAAACGCCTTCCACGGGCTCTCCCAAGAATGAGCGCAACGCCAACTCCAAGTAATAGATGGAGTGGCCCAGGTGGGCAGCAATGCTGCTGACGCCAGGCGCGGGGCTCCGGCTGGCTTGTTTGGCGGTTAAGCCGGCGCAAGTGGCAAGCAGGGCTTCGCCACCTTGGACGAAGTACGTGCCGTCGTTGCCTTTGGCAGTGCCGTGCAGGATTTCGTCGAAAAGAAATCTGATCGCGGAGCGGGTGGTCATGATGGTGCCTCCGGCAAAGTCAGGAGAGAGTCCTGACCACGAAGACAATCGGTTCGACTTCGCTCCCCGCCTCCACGCCAGTACTTTTCAGGAGTTGCGCATAGGCCTGGTTGATCGAACGTTTGACCATCCTGGTCGCCTCGCCCCTTGTCACGCCTTGGCCCATATGGCCGGGCATGTCGTCCGACCATGCCGTCCAAATGCCGCTGTCGTCCGCTTCTGCTTGTATCACGATCTTCATCGGCGGATTACCCCCTCCCATTTAATCAAAAGTAAGCACGACTTTGCCCGCTTCGCCCTTCTTCATTTCTTGGATCGCGGTTTCGAACTCGGTGAAAGGCATCTGATGGGTGACGACGGCCGAGACGTCCAGGCCCTTTTGATCGAGCAGCCAGATCATCTGATCCCAGGTTTCCCAAAGTCTGCGCCCGATGATGCCGTGGATGGAAAGACCTTTGAAAATGGCCTTGTTGAGTTCAATCGTCTGGCGGTTTTCGGCATAAAGGCCCAGCAGCGAGATACGCCCACCGGGGTTGCAATGGTTGACGGCGAGTTCCAATGACGACGGGTGCCCGGACATTTCCAGGACGGCATCGAACCCATCGGGGGCGTGTTCGGCAAAAACGGCGGCCATGTCTTCTTTGAGAGGGTTGAAGATCAGGTCTGCGCCGGAATCGATGCCGAGCTGGGTTCGGTATGGGGAAATTTCGGTAGCGAAGACGTTTTTGGCCCCCAGGCATTTGCAGATGGCGACGGCAAAGAGCCCGATCGGCCCGAGCCCGGTGATGAGGATGTTTTTCCCTTCAACGGGGCCATCCATAACGGTGTGCACGGCGTTGCCGAGGGCATCGAGCATGCTGGCGACGTCTTTGGGCACGCTGGCGGGGACGGGGCGGGCGTTCATGGCGGGGATGACGGCAAAGGGGGCAAACCCGCCGTCGATGTCCACGCCGAGGAGCCTGGTGGTGCGATCCACGTGCCCCAGGCCGTTTTGGTAATCCGGCGATTGCGGATCGACGACGTGGCTCTCGCTGGCGACGAAGTCGCCGGGTTTGCGGTCTTTGACGTCATCAGCGACTTCGACAACGGTGCCGCAGAATTCATGGCCGACAATCCTTGGGGGTTGGATTCGGTTGCTGGACCAGTCGTCCCAATTGTAGATGTGGAGGTCTGTTCCGCACAGCGAAGCCCGCTCGACGCGGATCTTGACGCATCCTGGCCGCAGCCCAGGTTCGGGGACATCGACGATCTCCAAGCCGGGGGCAGGTTGCGTCTTTGCAATCGCTTTCACGGGGCGGGTTTTACCCTTCGGCGACTGTTAACATCGGGTTAACGGAGGGCCTGCAGAATTGTTAAGGCCGCGCAGGCGGCATGTCATTTGAAAACCTGTTCTCCAGCCATGCTAAACTTTCCGTTCAGTTTGGCGGTGCCCGGATTTCCGGGCACCGGCGACAGAATGCAGAAGGTTTGAATAATCACAATGGGCAGTGCATACACACCTGGGTTGACAGTCAGCGCCGACACCGTGGTGGAGCGGCTGCGGCGGCTCCCGATCAAGGGGGAAGTCTTGGTGAAGGCGGGTGACACCGTCCAGCACGATTCCATTGTTGCGCGGGCTTTGTTGCCTGGTCCCCTGCAAACAATCCGCCTCGCGGAAAAGTTGGGGATCGAAGCCAAAGAGGCGCCCCAGGAATTCCGGTTCAAGGTGGGCGACCAAGTCCAAGCGGGTGAAGTCGTGGCCGAAACCAAGGGCCTTTTCGGGAAATGGTTCAAGCAGACCGTTGTGAGCGACTATTCCGGGGAGGTCGAATCGATTTCCGAGGTCACGGGCAACGTTTTGGTCCGCGAAGCGGCGATCCCGGTGGACATGACGGCTTACGTGGACGGCAAGGTCATCGACGTGATGCCGGAAGAGGGCGCGGTGATCCAGACGCGCGGCGCGATGGTGCAAGGCATTTTCGGAATCGGCGGCGAACGCAATGGCGAGATCCGGATCGCCGTCGGCGGCCCCGATGAGGTGCTCGATGCCGAACATATCCAGGAATCCGACTCCGGGAAAATCCTAGTCGGGGGGGCGGGTATCACAGCTGCCGCCCTCAAAAAGGTCAACGACCTAGGGGTAGTGGGCGTTGTGGTCGGCGCGGTCAAGGATGTCGATTTGACGGAGCTCCTGGGCTACGACATCGGCGTGGCCATCACCGGCCAAGAAGATGTGGCGACCACGCTGGTCGTCACGGAAGGTTTCGGGAAGTTGAGCATGGCGGGAAGGACGTTTGAGCTGCTGAAGAGCCTTGAGGGCAAATCGGCGAGCTTAAACGGGGCAACACAGATCCGCGCCGGGGTGATCCGCCCCGAGCTGATCGCACCGATGCTGAATGCCCAGGGCGAAACCGCCCCGGCGCACAGCGGTAACGAGCTCAAAGTCGGCACCCCCATTCGGGTGATCCGCGAGCCATATTTCGGGGCATTGGCAACGGTTTCAGGTCTGCCGTCCCAGCTCCAGGTTGTGGAATCCGGGGCTGAGGTGCGCGTTCTTGAGGCGAAGCTCGACAGCGGCGAGGTGGTGTGTGTGCCACGGGCCAACGTCGAGATCATCGCCACATCATGAAAATCATAGTCGTCGACGACGAAGAAACGATTGTTGAAACAGTCGAAAATAAGCTCCGCAAGGAAGGGTTCACGGTCTTTACGGCCGGCTCGGCCGAAGAAGGCATGCGGCTCTACCGCTTGGTCAAGCCGGATCTTTTGGTTTTGGACATCATGCTGCCCCAACGATCCGGGATCGAATTGGCCCGGGCGGTGCGGAAAGACAGTTCCGTCCCGGTGATCTTCCTGACCGCCAAAGCCAGCGAAGATGACCGGGTGGCCGGCTTGGAAATCGCTGACGACTACATCGTCAAGCCATTCAGCTTGGCCGAAGTCGCGGCCCGGGTCAAAACGGTCCTCCGCCGGGCGGGCGGCGACACGCCGAACGAGGCATTGGAATCTCTGAACCTGCGGATCGACCCTCGGACACACCAGGCGTGGGTGGATGGCGAAAGCGTTTCGCTCTCGCCCAAAGAATTTGCCCTTCTTTACTTCTTGGTTCGCCACAAAGGGCAGGTATTCAGCCGCGAAGTCCTGCTCGACCGGGTTTGGGGGCAGGATGCTTATGTGAGCGCGCGCACGGTGGATGTCCACGTGCGGTGGCTTCGCGAACGGATCGAGCCCGAGCCTGGGCGACCGACGAGAATCTTGACCGTCCGGGGCGTGGGCTACAAGTTTTTGGGCTGATCGATGTAGGTCACGATTGGGGCTGGTGGGCCGACTTACTGGCTTTGATGTTTGGCGCGCTGCCCGATCAGGCCTTGGTTTTCCCGCCGCCGCCGCCGGAGCAAAAGCGCTTCGCGTGCCAAATCGAGGTGGTAAAGCGCCGTGGCATTTTCTTCGCACGTGAGGTCTCTGCCTTGGAAGTCGAGCAGTTTTTCCACCAGAATGTCGATCACGTCTTCGATCCGGCATCCGTTGACTCCGGCTTCGGCAGGGTCGCCGTGTTGAAAAGTGATCTTGACAAATTCCTGATCCACCACCGCCATGTTGCCGTCGAGGTGGCGGAACTTCTCCATGTTCTCGCTCATGGGGTTAGTTTGGCCGAAAGGGGCGTCTGATATCGGGCGGCGATGCTTTTGGCTAGGGCTGCCATGTCGAAATTCCCCGATGTGTTGCAAAGCACGACGACTGTCAGCTTGTTGGCCGGGTCGATATAGAAGACCGTCCTTGCCCCTTGTTGCGCCCCCGTGTGCAGGCGTGTGCCATCGGCGTTGATGTCGAACCCCAGGCCATAGCCGATTTCCTTCCCATCATTGGTTTTTTGCCGCGTCCACAGCTGTTGCAGGCTGGATTGCTTCACAACTTTGCCCGCCATAAGGGCATCGCCAAACCGGGCCAAGCCCGGTGCCGTTGCCTCCATGCCGCCCCCCGGGTATTTCCAGGAGAGGTCTTCCCGCTTTGTTTCGGCGACCGGGCCGCTTTGACTGGCGCGGTAGAGACTCGTCCGGTTCGGTTTTGGGGGTTCGGCAAGGTTCTCGCAATCCAAACCCCCGGGCCCGGCGTATGTCATGACCCGGCGTCTCATGTAGTTGGCGAACCGCATGCCCGTAGCGGATTCAAGCACGGCGCCGGCAAGCGTGTACCCGTGGGTGCTGTAACTGTATTTTTCCCCCGGCGGGCTAAGGAGTGGGGAATGGATGAACAGAAGGCAGGCCGACTTCAGGGCCGGGAAGTGGTCAAAGCAAGCGGTAGTCGGGTCGGATGGGCCCCGGTAATGGGTGATGCCGGCGGTGTGGCAAAGGAGTTGGCGAACCGTGTAGCTGTGCCCAGCCGGCAGGTCTTTAAGCCACTTGGCCGCCGGGCTGTCGAGTTCTAACCGCCCATCTTCAACCAGGGACATCATGCCGATCGCCGTGATCGGCTTGCTGACGGAGGCAAGGCGGTAAAGGTCGCTGACCCCCGCCGCTTGGCCTCCGGCCACGTCGCGGAACCCGAAGGCTTGGGCATATTGCTGCCTGCCCCCCTGCCACACCGCGGCGGAGAGCCCGGCGATGTGGTTCTGCGTCCGGAACGCCTCGAGTTCTTGACTGATGCTGGCCGGGGGTTGGGCGACGAAAAGGGCGAGGGCGGCGATCATTGTTCCAGAGCGATGGTCAGGATCTCGAACGGGAGATATCCGATTTGCACCGCCCCATCGGAAACTTCGAGTTCGTTGAGCGGGGTTTCTTCCATGTCACAGAGCCAGGCCCGTTTGACCGGCACCGAAGAATGGAGAGTGGCCACCCCGCGGGAGTTGTGGGCTTCGTAGAGCCGCACGATACGGTGACCAGACTTTTCAGCTTTTTTGACGGACTCCACAACCAGGCTTCGGGAAGTGGTTTGGAGGAAGGGCCCGGCCGATTGGGCGTCGCCTTTCTGGGCAGCCAGGGGATGCACGCGGCAGGGGGCGTTGACCGCATACGCGGCGGCGACCACATCGCTTTGCACCACTTGGTCAAAGTGAGGCAAAAAGACGTAGGTGAACCGGTGCTCACCCATATCGCAAGTGGGATCCGGTGCTTTGGGCGACCTCAACAAGGAAAGGCGCAAGTCGGCCCCGTGGACGTCGTGGCCGTACTTGCCGGTGTTGATGAGGGCAGCTCCATGGCCGCCTTCGCTGACGTCGACCCACTTTTGCGCGCAAATTTCGAACCGAGCCATATCCCAGCTCGTGTTGCGGTGGGTTGGCCGTTCGACATGCCCAAATTGGATTTCGCATGTCGCTTTGGCGGTGTTGGCGTTGACGGGAAAGAGCACTTTGAGGAATTTGTGCGATTCGTGCCAATCCACCCACGTGTCGAACCGGATCCCCGGGGTGGGCCCCAAGCTAATGCGCTGCTTGATCGTGGATTTTCCGAAGTGTTTGGTGAGTTCGACGGCAACCCGCACCGGCCCCCGTTCGACGATCTCGAACGACGTGCTACGGACGAGGTCGATTGCGGTTTCCTGGGCATAAAGCTCGGTATCCCAGGCGTCCCAAAAAGCCGGCCGGTCGTCCAGGAGTTGGAACAGGTTGGCGAGCCGCCCGGGGACGATGAATTCCAGTGGGGAATCATCTTGGCTGGCAATGCTCGTGATGTTGCCGTGGGTATCGAACCTGACGACCCATTCATCGTTCTCCAGCTTCCGGTTGCTGACTTTGAGCCGCCTGGTTTCGGGGGCTGGCGCCGTGGAAAAGTCGGCCAATGCGACGCTGTTCCTGGCCGCCGAGGGGATCGCGAAGATGAGCGAGCGTTTCCCCCACAGGTCGATTTCTTGGGTCGGGAGGCACTCGTCGCCACAGTTTATGGATTGGATGCCTTTCCCGTTAAAGGCATCGGTTGCGCCTTGGGTTTCGTGTTCGGCTTGGTGGAACAAGGCGGCCGGGTTTTCCAGCCCGGCGGTCCCAAAAGGCTTGGCAATGGAGGCGAGGGCCCCGTCCAGGCATTTTTGGGCCAAAGCGCTGGCTTCGGCATAGTCGCGGGCGGCTTCTTCGTAGACTTCCTTGACCGACGATCCGGGGATGATGTCGTGGAACTGGTTGAGCAAGACGATTTTCCAGGCCTTTTCCAGCTCTTCTTGGGGATAGGCTTTGGGGAAATCGGGTTCAAAGGCGCAGAGCAGTTCGGCGTCGCGGAGCAGAAATTCGCAGCGGCGGTTCTCGGCTTTGCAGGCGGCTTGGCTGGTGTAGGTCCCGCGGTGGGCTTCTAGGTAGAGCTCTCCGGACCAGGTGAGGAGATCCTTCGCCTCGTCGATTGCGGCCCGGTAGAACTCCCGGGCACCGCCCGCGGTTTCGACCATCGGGAGCCCGGGGGCGAGCTTGGCGCGGTTGAGCCGCTCGATGTGCCATTCGGTTGGGCCGCCGCCCCCGTCCCCGAACCCATAAAGGTAAAGACTACGGTCGGATCGGCCGTGGTCACGGTGGTTTTTGACTGATTGGGCGATCTGCTTGGGAGAGCAGTCGGCGACGTAGGTGTCGGCGGGCGGAAAGTGGGCAAACACCTTGCTCCCGTCGATCCCTTGCCACCAAAACGTGTTGTGGGGGATTTTGTTGGTGTGGTTCCAACTCAGTTTTTGGGTGAGGAACGCTTCGATGTTAAATTTGCGCAGGATTTGGGGCAAAGCGGCGGAATAGCCAAAGACATCCGGCAAGAACATGTCGAGACATTCAACACCGAGCTTGTCTTTGAAATAGTTGCGGCCGTAGAGGAACTGGCGGACGAGGCTTTCGGCCCCGGTGAGGTTGCAGTCGGCCTCAACCCACATTGACCCGACGGGCTCCCAATTGCCGGCTTTGATGGCGGCTTTGACGCGTTTAAACAGTCCGGGGTGGCCCTTTTCGATCCACTCGTATTGGCTGGCTTGGCTGTGGACGTAGTGGTGAGAGGGATACCGTTCGGCCAGGCTGAGTTGAACCGCCGTCGTGTGGGCCATTTTAAGCCGGGTGACCGAGAGCGGCCAAAGCCAGGCCGTGTCCAGGTGGGCATGGCCAAAGGCATGAATCGTGTGCGGCGGTTCGACGGCGATTGATTCCAGGGCAGCCTTGATGGACTTGCGGGCGTCTTTCCAGGTCCGCCGGTTCGATTCGGAAAACTGGTTGCAGACGTCGTTGAGGGCCCGGAGGATGAGGGCGGCGGACGGGTCGCCTTCGGGGAAGGCTTCGATCAGGTCATAGGCGAATTCGGCGTCGTGAAACAGTTGCAGGCGCTCTTCGTCGAGAAGGGCCGTGTGGAACCCGTTGTAGACTTCGGGCTTGGCGGTGCGGGGCTTTTCCGGCCGGAAGACGGTTGTTTCCTTGTTATGGGCAAAAGTCTGGACGAGGAGGTCGATGGCGGTGGCCGCTGGGTCGAGCCGGAAATACTCGTGGCCGAAATCCAGCCCCCCGACGGGGTGGTTGCCGGCCCAGATGGTGCCTTCAACGTTTGGGGAGTACTCCCAGGCGATTTGGGGGTTGAGCCCGTAGACGAGAACCGGGGCATGCCCTTCTCGGGGTTCTGGCAGGGTGCCCGTGACGCGGTACCACCCTTCTTGGTAGGCGGGCCCCCAACTGTCCCCGGTTTTGACGGGCTTCCACCCTTTGGCCGCCCGGGCAGAATCCGCATCTGGGTGGGCCCCGATGCACAATTCGGCTTGCAGGGGCTCGATGGAGCCAATGACCAGTTCTTTCAGTTGGAAGTCGATGAACTGCCGGATGCGGCGCAGGGTCTGGCCGGGGTGCTTTTCCATGGGGGCGAGGGCGAGTATACAGGTATCCTCCGCCGTAATGCTAAGGGGAGATTGGCAGGCTGGGGCATGCGTTTTTGCCGCCCTTTATACGCCTGATGATGCTTGGCGGGCGGCGCCGGCTCGGCGCTGGCTGCGGGTTGCCGACGCGCTGGCCGCCGCGCCAGCGGCGAGCCTGTCCGGGGCCGCGGGATTGCTGTCGCGTGCTGGGATGTGGGAGGAATCCGCTTTGTTGGCGGAGCCCGGCCGCTTGGCGTGGGGCGAATCGCTGATTGCATGTGGGCGGGTGTTGACCCCCTTCGATCCCCGTTACCCCTCCGGTTGGTTGGATGCTTTGGGCTCCGGAGCCCCGCCGGCCCTTTGGGTGTCGGGCACTTTGCCGTCGCGGCCCCTTGTCGGCGTGGTGGGCTCGCGCGTCCTCCCTCTCCCCGCCCAACGGCTGGCGCGCGGCATCGGCGCATTTTTGGTGGGATCAGGGCGCGGCGTGGTTTCGGGCGGGGCGTGGGGGGCCGATCGCCTGGGGGTGGCGGGGGCGGTTTCGGCGGGCGGCGGTTGTTCGGTGGAGATCCTCCCCTGCGGGTTGGGTTGCGCCGATGCTTCGTCGGCTTCGGCTCGGCTCAGTCCCTGGCCGCCCAATGCCGCCTTCTCGGGCCCGCGGGCCATGGCGCGCAATCGCCTGATCTACGCCTGGTCGCGCCAGGCGGTCGTGGTCCACGCCCGCTACGGAGCCGGGGGCACCTGGGGTGGGGCCGTCGACGCCCTGCGCCGGGGGTTGGGGCAGGTTATCGTGGCCGACTGGGGCGATGCGGCATCCGCGGCCCTCTGCGCTTTGGGTGGGGTGAGTCTGTCTTGCGGCCCCGGGTGGCAAGCAGGTTTGGAGTTCGCCTTGCGCCAGCCCTTGGCCGCGGCCCAGCCCGACCTCTTCGGGTTTGGGGTGGTGCGCGAGCCGGTATGCCGCTACCGGACCGCCTGACCGGCCGGGTGGCGCAAGGCGTGGGTAACCGCGATCGCCAGGGCATCGGCCACATCGTCGGGTTTTGGGGTTTCGGCCAGCCCCAGCAGCTTGGCGACCATGAACTGCACTTGTCTCTTTTCGGCCGACCCGGTGCCGGTGACCGCCAGCTTGATCTCGGGCGGGGAGTATTCGGTATGGGGGAGCGCGGATTCGGCACCGGCCAGGAGGACGCAGCCCAGGGCCTTAGCGACATCCATGGCGGTGGTCTGGTTCTTGGTGAAGAGCAGCCGTTCGGTGGCCAAGGCGTCGGGCCCGTGCAAGCGGAACACGTCCAAAACACTTCGGTGGATCACCTGGAGCCGTTCGGGGACGGGGCCGGGCGGAGTTTCGATCAGGCCAAAGGCGACGGCCGTGAGCCGTGAACCGCACTTGTCGACGACCGCCCAGCCCAAGCGCCCGATCCCCGGGTCGATCCCGGCCACCCTCACCGTTTGAACCGCCGCCGGATGTCGCCTTTGGGCCAGGTGATGGTGATCGGGCGGCCGTGGGGACACAGATAAGGATTTTCCGTTTGGGCCAGATCCTCGATCAGCTTCTGCATTTCGGCGTGGCCCAAGGGATCCCCCGCCTTGATTGCCATTTTGCAGGAGCACATGATGTACACATCGTCGCGAGTCGGCGTCCAATTGGTCTGGCCGGCGCCGTCGGCGAGTTCGTCCAACATATCCTGCAAAACGTCGAGGGCGGCGCGGCCCCGGCCGAGGGCCGGTACCGTCCGAACCAAGAGCGAATCGGGCCCGAACGGCTCGACTTCAAAGCCCATTGCGGCGAAATCTGCGGACTGTTCAATCACCAAGGCAGCGACGCGGCGGCCAACCGGGATCGTGGCCGGTTCCAAGAGGTGCTGGCGTTCCACGGCCGCCCCACCCCGGGTGTTGCAGAGCATTTCATAGAGGATGCGTTCGTGGGCGACATGCTGGTCCACCACCAGGATGCTGTGGCGGTTCTCGGCCAGGATGAAGGTGTGGTCGACCTGACCCAGGATGCGCAGGCCGTCGAGCAGGTCGGGGAGGGTCGTCCCCGTGGCTCCGGGGGTCGCACCCTCCTCGCCCCCAACCGGGGCAAAGCCGGTGCCGGCGACTGGTGCTTGGGCCGCAACCGAGAGTGCGGAGGCGCTGCCCGGCCAAACCGCCAGGTGGGGTTGGGCGTATTGCGCCAGGGCCTCGTTGGCCGCTTGAACCCCTGCCAGCGAAGGAACCATGCCGTGGCTGAGCAGGGCATCTTTCACGCCGCGCCTCACCGCGTCGAACACGCCGCCTTCGCGATGGAATTTCACCTCGGATTTGGTCGGAGAAACATTGACATCCAGTTCCGCGGGGTCGATGTCGAGGCTGAGGACGGCCACGGGGTACCGCCGGTCGGGGGTCAGCGAGCGGTAGGCTTGGTCGAGGGCCGCCGTTAAGGTGCGCGAACGGACGACCCGGCCGTTGACATAAACCCATTGCATCGCCCGGGTTGGCTTAGTCAGGTGCGGCGGGCTGACATACCCGGTGACGGTGGCATAGCCGTTGGAGGCTGATATCGGCACCAGGGCACCCGCCAGTTCCGGCGACCAGACTTCGGCGAGGGCAGACAAGGGATCCCCGGAGCCGGTTGTCCGCAGCAGGGCCGTGCCGTGGTGCTCAACGCGGAAAGCGACATCGGGGCGCAACACGGCGAACCGGCTGACCGCCTCGACGCATTGGTTGAGTTCGGTCGCGTCGGTTTTGAGGAACTTGAGGCGGGCCGGGACGGCGGCAAAGAGCCCTTCGACCCGGACGGTGGTGCCCTGGGGGCCGGGTTCGTAGGCGGTTTCCGAGACTTCTCCCCCATCCACGCGCAGCACGGCCCGGGCTCCATCGGGATCGGATGAGGTCGATAGGGTCATGGTGGAGACCGAGGCGATCGAGGGAAGGGCCTCGCCGCGGAACCCGTAGCTGACGATCCGGTTGAGGTCTTCGGCCGTGACGATTTTGCTGGTTGCATGGCGGAGCAGGGCAAGCCGCGCCGATTCGCTGTCCATGCCGGCCCCGTTGTCGGCGACTTCGATCAAGGTTCGGCCCGCGTCTTCAAGGCGAACCGTGATTTGGGTTGCGCCGGCATCGAGGGCATTTTCAACGAGCTCCTTGACGGCCGAAGCGGGGCGCTCCACGACTTCCCCGGCGGCGATTTGGTTGACCGTGTGGTTGTCCAGCAGCCGGATGGCCGGCTTGGATGGTTCCAGGTGGGCCGCGGTGCTCACCGGCGCACCCCCCGTCCCAAAACCTGAGAAACCGGGCTAAGGTCGGGAAGCCGGCAAGCCGAGAATCCCGGTAGGCGCCCCGGCACAATTGCCGGACGGCGTCCGGCGTCGGGCCAGAGACTCATGTTCGCATTCATCGGGATCATCATCGGGATCGTCTGTACGCTGCTCGGGTACGTCATGCACCACGGGCAGATTGGCATCCTCATCCAGCCGACGGAAATCATCATTTTGGTGGGGGCCGCCCTCGGGATCTTTTTGGGCTCCTTTGGACTTAAGACGTTCCAAGCCACCATTAAGGCGGTGATCGGGCTATTGAAAGCCCCGCCGTCCAAAGAGAATTATGTCGAACTCCTTAAGATGATGTACGAGTTGTTCAACGTGGCCAGGAAGGAAGGGCTCCTCGGTCTGGAACAACATGTGGAAAACCCGAAAGAAAGCGCGATCATCAGCAAATACCCAAGTTTCTTGAACAACCACCACGCCGAGCACTTCTTCTGCGACACGTTGAAGGTGATCCTTACCGGTGCCGTTGGCCCTCACGACCTTTCCGAAATGATGGAAATGGATTTGGAGATCGCCCACGAAGAGGAGCACCGCCCGGCCGAAGCCCTGCAGACCGTCGGCGACGCGATGCCAGCCGTTGGGATTGTTGCTGCCGTTTTGGGGGTTATCATCACGATGGGCAAGATCAACGAGGGCCCGGAAGTGATCGGGAGTTCGGTCGCCGCCGCCCTTGTCGGGACGTTCATGGGGATCTTCATCGGGTATGTCATCTGCGCCCCGTTGAGCAAATCCATCGCGACCAAGATCCAGGCCGAAGGGATGTATCTGAATTGCATCCGCCACGCCTTGTTCAGCTTTGCCCGCGGCGAATCGCCAATCACCTGCATCGAATTTGCCCGCCGCCAGATCGAGCCGAGCATCCGGCCCGGGTTCGTGGAACTGGAAGAGGCTGTGAAGGCGGCATAAAGGAGGGGTCATGCAAGAAGGCACCCCGATCATCGTCAAAAAGGTCAAAAAGGGCGGCCATGGACACCATGGCGGCGCTTGGAAAGTGGCCTATGCCGACTTTGTGACGGCGATGATGGCCTTTTTCATGGTCATGTGGATCTTGGGCATGTCTCAAGACCAAAAGGAGGCGATTGCCGCCTATTTCAACGACCCGACCGGATTTCACAAAACAGTCCCCACGTTCAAGGTCGGCATTGGCCCGGTGGCCCAACCCCGTTCACTCCAAAACTCCAAGGATTCAAGCGGCGACGATGGGCTGATGAAGGAGAAGGCCGCGATGGACAACGTCCAGCGGGATTTGGAAAAGGCGGTCAGCGAGGACAAAGACCTCAAAAAGCTGGCCCAGAACGGCGACTTGCAGGTTTCCCAGACCAACGAGGGGCTCGTCTTGGAGCTCATTGAAAACGAGGCCGGGGGGGAAGTGTTCTTCAAAATTGGCAGCTCCAGCATTCGCGACCAAGCCCGTTTGGTGTTCCGGAAACTGGCCCCGGTCTTGGCCAAGACGGGCCGGCCGATGAAGATCGATGGGCATACCGACGCCCGCCCGTACCCCGGTTCTGGCTACGACAACTTTGATTTGAGCAGCGATCGCGCCAACGAAGTCCGCCGCCTGATGATGGCCAGCGGCATCAGCCCTTCTCAGATCATCGGCGCGGAAGGCCGAGCGGACACGGATTTGCGCAAACCCGACGACCCGTACCACTTCAGCAACCGCCGGGTGACCGTATTGCTCCCCTACAAATACTTGCGGGGCGACACCGTCAAGATGCCGACCGAGATCCACGACGAGAGCGTCGAAGGTGTTTTTGTGAACCCGGCGGGGCCGCGGGATGCGATCCGGAAAAAGATCGGCGAGGCCCAAACCAGTTCTCAATCCGAAGGCCACTAGACTGCCTGGTCAAACTCCGCGCCCAATCGAGACTGGGCAGTGCAAAACTTTCCGCGCCGAACCGGCCCGCCCTGCCGTCTGGACCCGTAGCGGCATGGCGGTCATCGACGGGAACCTTTGGGAACACAACTTGGCCAGGGTGGTGGTAGTGGACGTGACGGACGACTACCGGTTGATGAAGCCCCCGCTCCCCAGCGACTGCTACCCGGTTCTTGCCGAGCTGATGGTGCCCAAAACCATGCTGATGGGCAGGATCTCCGACATCCGGCTGGTGGACGGATACCTGTACGACTGGCACGAGCAAAAGGGTGGCGAGGCGGGAATCTGGTACGTGGGGGTTGTGGACCAGGTGATGGTGGTTAACCCCGTCGCGAAGCCGACAAAACCGGCTTAAGGAAGCTTGCGGCCAGGCTTGGCCGCTTGGTGGCGACCGCCCTTTCAAAGCCTCGGCTTTTGAGGCTCGGTTCGATGAACCCGAATTCGGCGTTCGGGTCGGCACGGCGGTTGATGTCCCGGGCAAACAGGTTGACTTTGACCAACCGTGGGAAACCACCGGAGCTGCAGGTTTTGAGGAAGGCGAGCGTTTCCTGGCGTCGCGAATAGGGACCTCCCACCTCGCAAATCTGGAACGGGGTTTTGGGATCCAGCGAGGACATGAAGTCGTAATACGCGCGATAGGTGGGTTCCAAAGGTTGGTCGGTGCGGTAGATCGTTCCCCCAATGCGATCCCAAACAACCTTGCCGCTTTGGCCGAGGTACATCCGGGCGGCGAGCGGCCGCTGGGCGGCCGATCCCGCGACGAATGTGTTGATGAGGGGCGAAAAAACGAGCTTGACGTTGTCGGGCATCTGCGCTTTGAATTCGGCCGCCGCATCGTGATACACATCGGGGTTGTCGGTGACGCTGTACTTGGAGCCGTGAAGGTTGCTTTCGCTGGCAAAACGGATCCAAACCGTGATCCCGGCTTCCTTTGCCCTTTGGAAGGCAACGGCAAGCTTGGCCATTGTCGCGGAATCGTGGAACACCTCGAACTTCGTGTCGTAGGGCGGTTCAAGGGCGACCGTGACATCCCCATATCGGCCGGCCATCAGGAGCCAAGCCTGGAAGCTGCGGATCCGACTGTCCAGGTCTTTGGCCTCCAAAGAAAAATAGTTCATGTCCTCCAGATCGACTCCGTAGGTCTGGTGAACCGATTCCCGGTATTCCGCATACCGGGCGGGGTCGGAAAGGCCGACGGTGCTGATGTATGTGATCCCCGCTAGGTGGGCCGCTTCTCCCGCAAAAGCCCCAAGCCTGATTTGTCCATAAACTGGTGGCACGTAATCCCGTCGGGGCGGGACGAAGGTGGATGCCCTCTCTCCATTTGGGGGCAGCGTGAACCTTTGCAGAGGGGGGCGAGGGGGTTCCCGGCGGGTTGGCGGGGTTGCCACGGGTGCTTCCTTTGGCTCAGTGGGTTTGGCGGGCGGCGGTTCTTGTTTGTTGGGCGGCGTTGAATTGGATCGGGGTATGGGGTTCCCGCCGGCTCCCATCTTGGATTCTGGCTCCGGTTTGGCCGCAACCGGCAACGGGGCAGTTTTTGGTTCGGCCGCCGGTTTGGCCGCGGGTTTGGCCGCGGGCTTGGCGCGCGGCTCCGGTTTGAGGCTGGGGGTGGCCGGTTTGGCGACGGGTGGGAGAGTGCGCTTGGGGTTTGACTCTGGCTTGCGGGTGGCCGGGGTGCGGGGAGGCTCCGGATACGTGAGGCGCTCGCCAGTTGCCGTGCCGCTGGTGGCGGCTTTGAACCCCAGGTACCCGACTCCGGCAAGGATAAGGACGCTGGCGGCAACGGCCAGCGGAACCGGGTTGAACTGTCCCGGGCTGTCTTCGACAACGGTCCAGGTGCCGTCGGGGTCTCGTCGCAGGGTCGGCATAGGGCGGGGAAGACCCCGGTTAGGATAACAAGGTTAGCCGTTCTGACGTTTCAATTAGGACATCCGCTATCAACAAAAGACGCCCGGCAACCTGGCCGGGCGTTTTTGTGGAGGATGGATTGGGGTGTCCTGGTTCAAAAGGTCTTATTGCGTGATGCGGTCGGCGATGGCGCGCCGGATCATCGTGTCGGCGATTTCCTCGCCGGTTGGGTGATAGGCCCCTGACTCGATTTTGGCTTTGAGTTCGGCGACCATTTCGTCCCGGTCGGGCATCTCGTTCACTTTGGCGGTGAGTTCAGAAATCAAGTTTGCATCGGTCAGGCGGATGACGGCGGCGTCGACCTGGGTTTGCGACACGGGGTTCCCTTTTTTGATTTCTTCGATTTGCTGGTTGGAGATTTTCATTCAACTGACCTCTGCGATGGAATTCGTTTGGTAACCCGGCGGTCTGCTTGAGATCCGTGGCTTTGCGTGATCAGGCTCGCACCTGTCGTGCCGTTTCATCCGAAGTCTGGTTGTCCTGGTATGGATAGCGGCGTATTGCCCGTAGTTCTGCAGGGGGAGCAGGTAGCAAATAGGCCAAAAGACCCAGGGAAATCTCCGGGTAGCATTGAGGTCAAGAAGACCATGATCCGCTACCATGCCCTTGGCGAGTTGCCCCGCAAAAAGCACATCCAATTCCGTGATGCCGACGGGAATCTCTATGCCGAACAGCTCTTCAGCACCCACGGCTTTGACGGCCCGATGACGACGATGTACCACATCAACCTCCCCACAGAAGTCAAGGCGTGGGAGGATATGGGCTCGGTGAAGCCGGTTTATTTGGAAGACGAGCCGTTGCGGCACCGGCACCTCAAAGCCGCGCAACTCGTCCCGCACGGCGACTTTGTCACCGGGCGCAAGGTCCTCATGGGCAATGGGGATTGCACCTGGGCCCAGGCGCTGGTTGCCGAACCGATGGCGGTAGACCGGTTTTTCAAGAACGCCGATGCTGATGAGATTTACTTCGTCCACGATGGCGATGGCATGTTGGAGTCGATGTACGGCAGTGTGGAAATCCGCAAGGGGGACTATGTGGTCGTCCCCCGGGGGACGATCTACCGCATGTCGTTCAACACCTATCCCGTCCGCTTGGTGGTGATGGAGAGCTTCACACCGGTGACCACGCCCCGCCGGTACCGGAACGCCTACGGGCAATTGATGGAGCACGCCCCGTTTACCGAGCGCGATTTTCGGCCCCCGCACGAACTGGTGACCAAAAAGATCCGGGCCGACCACAATGTCATTGTCCGGTCCCGTGGGCGGCATACTCTGTACACCTTCCCGTATCACCCGTTCGACATTGTGGGTTGGGATGGTTTTGTTTATCCGGTGGCGTTTTCGATCCACGATTTCCAACCGATCACCGGGCAACTTCACATGCCGCCGCCGATCCATCAGACCTTTGCGACGGGTGGGTTTGTGGTGTGTTCGTTCTGCCCGCGTATTTTGGATTTCCACCCCGAGGCGATCAAGATCCCGTACAACCACTCCAACGTGGATTCCGACGAAGTGCTCTATTACTGCAACGACAAGTTCGGTTCACGTAAAGGGATCCAAGAAGGATCGATCACGTTGCACCCGCTCGGGATCCCGCACGGGCCGCAGCCGGGCGCGGTGGAAGCGAGCATGCCGCACACCGAGACCAAGGAACTTGCCGTGATGATGGACACCTTCAAGCCGCTGAAGCTGACGGCAGATGCGGTTGCGATCGAAGATCCGGATTATTGGAAGAGCTGGCAGACCCCGACCGAGGGGAATGGCTTGGACGATCCGGGGCGGTAGATCTCTTGCATACCGCTGGCCAAGCCCGCGGTTCGGGTATAGCTTCTGTGGGTAGTTAGGTCAACCCCTCCCAACCCTCCCCAGTCTTGGGGAGGGGGGCAACGGCACTGGCTTTGCCAGAGGCACTATGAACTGCGTTAACAGGGTGGCCCGGGATTGGCTTTGGCCAAGCCCGGGGTTCGGCTAGTTTCGTTCGGGCTTTGTCGGTTGAAAGGTCAACCCCTCCCAACCCTCCCCAGTCTTGGGGAGGGGAGCAACGGCACTGGCTCCGCCAATGGCACCCCCAAGTTCCTTACCCGTAAGTCGGGCGTTGAGGCCAGCCGGTCGGCGAGTCTTCCCAATCCTCTTGCCGCCCGTATGGGGTGAAGCCCATCAGACCATACGATTGGATCATGGGCTCGACCCCCCGCTCATAGGTGCTGTAGGTGTGGTAGACGTCGGCGCCGACGCGCAGAAACACGCTGAGGCCCGGGGTTTCTCCTTTGAACTCCGGGCGTTTGCCGTGGGCGGCTTCGACTTCGTCGCGGGTGCGGTAGTTGTATTCGGGTTCTTTGATGCTGTCGTCCAGAGTGGCTTGAAAGTCGTAGTTGAAATCGCTGCCCAGCGAGGAGTACCAGGGCAACCACCATCCCTTCTGCTCTGCGTAGGCTTGGAGTTTTTCCAGTGGCGCCCGCGACACGTGGATGTACCCGATCCCCCGGTTGGCGGCCGAATCCACGGTGTCCCGGCTGATGCCGTCCGTCCATGCCGTGCAGCCTGGGCACCCTTGCTCCCATTCAGGGTCGAACATGAAATGGTAGACCACCAGCGTGTGGTTTATGCCGAAGAGGTCGAGGAGGGTAACTTCGCCTTCCGGCCCGGTGAACCGGTAGTTCTTTTCCACCTTGTGCATCGGCAGGCGTCGGCGCTCGGCCTGGAGTTGGTCGAGCTGCCGGGTGAGTTCTTTTTCCTTGGCCAGGTGGTCTACCCGGGCCCTCCGCCACTCTTGGTAGCTGACGATCGGGGGGTGGGCGGTAGGGGTCTTGGCTTCCATAGGACGGGTTGTCCCTATTGTGACGCCAAAGGGATGCTTGTCATCCGCCCCGTTTGCCCGGCGGGGGGGTGCGCCCGTCGCCACCGCGAGACCGGGTCAAGCCCAGATCGCGCGGCTTGGTGAGAGTGTACGCCTGATCCATGTAGTCTTTGCGGTATTTCATTGCCCGGACAATTTGGAATTCGAGTTTGGCGAGTTCTTTTATATCGCTCAGTCCATAATCGGCGGCCAACGATTCACAGATAGGGACGAGGTCGCCAAACTTGCCCGTGTTGACTTTGCGATCCATCAAAGTAGCCATACCGGCCTCGGTTTTGATGAAGTCGCGGACTTTGGCGGTTTGGGGCGAGCCAGCGACGGTGACGGTCACAAGGTCGTCGGCCGGGTAGTAGCGGTCGACGGCGACCCGGATCTGGGCCATCCGGAAGGCTTGGCTGAGGCGGCCGGCACGGACGAAAGCACTAGCATACCGCCGGTTGTTGATGATTTCCGCATTGGCGGCGGGCCCGATCCGTTCCTCACCGGTTTCCAGTTGGAGGGCGACAAGCCGCCCGTCGGAGGTCACGTCGAGCCCGAATCTCCGGAAGTCGCTTTGAAAGGCCTTGGGATCGTGCTGCTTCATCTCCAATAGGACGGCCCCAAGCGACCCGGCCCCCTCGCTAAGGGAGGCGAACTGGATGAATCCGGCACTGACATAGCCCGTGTCGTAGGTGTTGATGCTGTCGAATCCTCCTTCCAGCATAGAAACCGCCCCCATGACTCGGAGTTGGGAATCGGTGACCCCGGCTTTGGCGAAGAGGGGTTCCAGCGCCTTGACATCGCCTTTCATGGGAGTTCCGGCGTCCATGATCCCGGCAGGGAACCGGTAATAGGCGTATTTGCGCCGCACGGCAACGTTGTCGCCTGCGGTGTGGACGAAATCGCCGAAATCGGTGGTGTAGAGCTTGGGGGTGAAGGCGGCGACAAATGCTGGTGGTTCGCCGGCCAAGGCCTTGAGGTCATCTGGGATCGGCCCCGGCTGGGCGGGGGTTTGGCCGTCGGGCATTGAGGGGCCCGGGAGTGCGCGCCCAGTTTCCTTTTGGTTGAGGTCCCAGCACCTGATGCGGGCTTGCCATTCATCCCAGGTGTAGCGCTGTTCGATCCAAGAATCCCAAATGGCTTGCCGTTCGGTGGTGGCGGCGGGGTTTTGGGTGGGGAGGATCTTGCCGCCGTTGCCCCGGGCCTTGAAGTAGTCGAGCAGCCATTTGGAGCCTTCGGCGGTTTGCCGCGGGGCATAGGGGCCACTTTGGGCTGCCGATGGCGGGAAGCCGCTGCCATGCCTTCCGGGCTGACCCCAAAAGGCCTGGATTGCCCGGATCTCGTCCTGGGTGAACATCGGGGTGTCGCGCCGGAGTGGCGTAATGGCGGCAACAGAAACGGCGGCAAAACAAACCAGTCCGATTTTGGCGATGTATCCGGTGGCAGGCATAAGAGACGGCCTCATTGGGATTGTAGTCGAATTCCCGCCGGACTGGAGGAATTATCCGCCCGCAACGGTGATCGGGCCGGCGGGGGTCGTCGGTGTCGGGGCCTTTGCGGGCGAAGGGTCGGCGGGCTTGGATGCCTGGGGGGCCGCGCCGGCCGGAGGGGCGACCCTCCCCGCCCGGGTGGGATCGAATGGGGCCACCGAGAGGGGCTCCGAGGCACCTAAACCGCCGGATTTGCCAATGCCGCCCTTGGCAGAAGCGACCCCGTTGGCCGGGCCGACCGGAGTGCCGGAAATCTCGGCGATCCGCGCATCGCCAGCGGGTCCCGAATAGGCGGGAGGCTGGGTCAGGGCCGATACAGCCAAGAAGTTGTTCCGGTAGGTCATGGCTTCGACAATCGGCCTTTCAAGACCGGCCAATCCAGAAACCGTCGTGACACCGGCATCTCGGGCAATGCGGCCTACAATCTCAGGTAACCCATCCAGGTTTCCCCGGTTAACCAACCGGTCCATAAGGGTGGCCATGCCGGATTCGCTTGTGATGAATTTTGTAACCGGAACCGAAATAGATTGCCCGCCCAAAGTGACCGGGATGGATATCCCAGCCGGGTTGAACGCTTGGGCGAAGAGCCGGAGTTGAGCAGATTTGAAGTTCTGGCTGAGGGTGGCAGCCCGTTGGAAAACCGCCGTGAGGCGTTTGTCTTCAACCACAGCTTGCACCGCATCTGATCCTGAAAGTTCGAACCCCGTCCTCGGATCGACGACGGTCAGGCGGCCGTCGGGGGCGACATCGACCCCATATTTGCGGAAGTTAGCCGCGTACTCGGCCGGGTTTTTTTGTCGGTAGGACTGCAACAGGGCGACCAGGCTCCCCCGCCCGCTGGGGAGGCTTGCAAATTGGATGATCCCGAGGGATATCCCGCCGGAATCGTACGTGTTGACCGTGTCGAATCCGCCTTCGAGTTGGGCAACGGCCAGAATGGGCTTGACAAGTTTGGTCGAGATACCGGCCAGGTGGACAAGGGTTCGGAGATCGGATTCGCTTGGCGGATTGGCGGTCGTGGCGGTGCCGCATGCGCTCCGGTAGAACAGGTACTTGTTGGGGACATCGACGGCTTCTGAATAGACTCCATAAAAGCCGTCAAAGACCACGGTGGCCCTTTGGGGCCGGTTAACCTCATAGAAGGGTGGTGGCTCCCCGGCCACGGCCAGGAGGTCGGCAGGGAGTGCGGCCAGGGTGCGAGATGTTGGGGACCCAATGGTGGCCGATTCGGCCAGCCCCCGGTTCATCCATGCGGCTGCCGAGGTGGCCCAGGCGAAATCTTGGGCCATCTGCCGGTCAATGGCAAGATCCCATTGCCGATCCCTCTCCGTGCGGGGGGCGGGGATTTTGGTCGGGATGAGGGGGCGGCCGGGATCCCGTTTCTTGTACATCTCGTGCAACCAAACGGATGCGGCGGGCGCGTAAACGGGTTGGAAGGGTTCGGTGGGGTGGAGGTCTTCCGACTTGAGTCGCCCTTCTTGGTTCCAAAAGGTGACGATCCGGTCGGCCTCCTGTGGCGAAAAGGCGTGGGCGCACGGCTCGGTTGGGAGCTGTCCGATAGAGATCGCGAGCAGGATCGAGGGCGCCATGGGATGGATCGGTACGGTTCCCGACGTTCTGAGCGTCCGGTTGGTTCCCGTGGTTATTTTCGGACGGCCAGTTCGCGCCTCGCCAGGGCCTTTTCATATTCAGCCATGGCTTCTTGCAGGGTCATCCCGGTCGATTCGCCCCGCAAGGTGCGGCGGGCTTCTTCCAGGGTGGCTTCTGCCGAGGTAAGGTCGACTTCCCCGCTAAGAGTGACATCTTGGGCCAAGACGATGACACCGGCCCCCGATGTCTCCAGAAACCCACCCCCGACGCTGATCCAGTGGTCTTGGCCATTGGAATCGGTGTAGTGGATGAGCCCGGCTTTGAGGGCGACGAGGCTGGGTTCGTGCCCAGCCCAAATGCCGAGGTACCCCAGAACAGCGGGCACGACGGCATTTTTGACTTCGCCTTCAAAAACGGTGCGGTCAGGTGCGACCACGGAGAGCGTGAAGTTGGCCAAGGTTTAGGCCTCCTGCAGTTTTTTGGCTTTGGCGTAAACGTCGTCCAGGCCGCCGCAATAGAGGAAGGCTTGTTCGGGGATGTCGTCCAATTCGCCGCCGCAGAGCTTTTCAAAGGCGTCCACGGTGTCTTCGATGGTGACGTAGCGACCGGGGTTGCCGGTGAACTGCTCGGCCACAAAGTTGGGCTGGGACATGAACCGTTCGACCTTGCGGGCGCGGGCCACGATGAGTTTGTCGTCGTCGCTGAGCTCGTCGATCCCGAGGATGGCGATGATGTCTTGCAGTTCGCGGTAGCGTTGCAGGATCTGTTGAACTTCGCGGGCGACTTTGTAGTGCCGTTCGCCGACAATGCGCGGGTCGAGGTTTTTGGAGGTCGAAGCGAGTGGGTCAACGGCCGGGTAGAGACCCTTGGAAGCGATGGAGCGCTCCAGGTAGACGTAGGCGTCCAAGTGGCTGAATGTGGTGGCCGGCGCGGGGTCGGATGGGTCGTCAGCGGGAACGTACACCGCTTGCACCGAAGTGATGGATCCTTTGGTGGTGGAGGTGATCCGTTCTTGCAGAAGGCCCATTTCCGTTGCGAGGGTCGGCTGGTAGCCGACGGCGCTGGGCATGCGGCCGAGGAGGGCCGAGACTTCAGAACCGGCTTGGACGAACCGGAAAATGTTGTCGACGAAGACAAGAACGTCGGTGCCGACTTCGTCGCGGAAATATTCGGCCATGGCCATGGCGGACAGGGCGACCCGGAGGCGGGCTCCGGGCGGCTCGTTCATCTGGCCAAAGACCATGGCGGTTTTGTCGATGACGCGCTTGGTGGAGCCATCGACGTCGGTGAAGGTGGTTTCCTTCATTTCGCGCCAAAGGTCGTTGCCTTCGCGGGTGCGTTCGCCAACCCCGGCGAACATGGAAACGCCGGAGGCTTCAACGGCGATGTTCCGAATGAGTTCTTGGATAAGGACGGTTTTGCCGAGGCCGGCACCGCCGAAGAGCCCGATCTTCCCGCCTTTGTTGAAGGGGATGAGCAGGTCGATGACTTTGAGCCCGGTTTGGAGGAGTTCGACTTTAACGTTTTGTTGGCTAAATTCGGGGGGTGTCCGGTGGATCGGGTAGGTGGGGGTGTCGGTGACTTGATCTCCGCCGTCGATGGCTTGGCCGAGCAGGTTGAAAACGCGGCCCAGGCATTTTTCGCCGACCGGGACTTGTACGGGGCCGCCGGTGTCGACCGCGCCCATGCCGCGGACGAGTCCGTCGGTTGAGCTGAGGGCAATGGCGCGAACCATGTCGTCCCCAAGGTGGAGGGCGACTTCGACGGTGAGGTCGATCCCCCGTTTTTCGTCTTTGATGGTCAGGGCGTTGTAGATTTCGGGAAGGGCTTCATTGCTGAAGCGGCAGTCCACAACGGGTCCGGTAACTTGCACGACGGTGCCGACGTTCGACATAAGGTGTTGAAATCCTCCGCGCCGCGTTTGTGGCTGATGGGAAAGCCACGGCGGCGAACCGGCGGGATTATACCTAGGGGGTTGCCGGACCCGGGCGGGTCCAGCCGGTGTGTTCTTTGGGATGCTGAATGCCGGTGCGATGTGGCCGTCTGGCCCCGCTGGGCAACGTCAAATCCACTTGTCCAGTCGAACAAAGGTGTATCCCTTGGCCTGCATTTCGGGGATGAGGATTTCCAGGAGCGGCAATGTTTGCACGGGGCCGTCGTGGAGCAAGATGATGCCGCCGTTGGCCACTTTTGGGCGGAGCCGCGCCATGAGGACATCGACTCCTGGGTTGGAATAATCGAGCGGGTCGGCGGTCCAGAGCACGGTCGTCATTCCGAGCAATTGGGCGGCCCTGGTCGTGAGTCCATCCCGGTCTCCCCCGGGCGGTCGGCAGAACCGGGGGGTTTGTCCGGTCACCGCAGCAATCAAGTTGTTGGCCGCCAGGTATTCGGTCTCAATGTCGGAAAGGGATTGTCGCCTCAGGTTGGCGTGGCTGAAGGTGTGGTTGGCAACCAGGTGCCCCCGGCGGGCAATTTCGGCCAGGAGCGCCGGGTCTTTGTAGGCCATTTTCCCGATCACGAAGAATGTCGCTTTAACCCGGTAGCGATCCAGCAGGTCGAGAAGTTTGGGGGTGAAGTGGCCGTGCGGGCCATCGTCGAAGGTGAGGGCGAGTTCCTTCTTGTCGGCCGGACCGTGCCGCAACACGGCTGGGCTTCCGATCGGCAACATGATGCCACCGGTTTCGATATCCATTTTTGCGACTTGGGTGCTGGCGGCGACCCAGAACGGGTTGGTGCTTTCCAGGGTGGCATCGTTGTATGCCGAGCCGTGGTAGACCCGTGTGGCATTGATGCTGGCATTGGCCAGGGCGAGGAGGAAGGCACAGAGCATAGGTTATGGTTTGCCATTTTGACGGGCGAGCCGTTGCAGGATTTCCAGCTGTGCCTCTTGAAACTCCATCAGGGTATGCATTTGGGATCGGAGGAGGTGGTCGATTTTGTCGTGCAGGGCCCTGACTTCCAGTTCGGCCTTGAGGTTGACCATATAGTCGTTGCGGGCTCGCTCGCGGTCTTTTTCCTCCTGCCGGTTCTGGCTCATCATGATGATGGGGGCTTGAAGCGCGGCAATACAGCTGAGGACAAGGTTAAGCAGGATGAAGGGGTAAGGGTCGAACCGGAGGGTGGCGGCGACGACGTTGAAGGTGATCCAGACCACGAGGATCCCCAAAAAGGTGAGGATGAACGTCCAAGAACCGCCGAAGGCGGCCACGCGGTCGGCGACCCGTTGGCCGGTTGTCAGCGGGGAATCCGGGGGCGTGGGGTCAACCGCGACGATTTCGCGGTCAGTGATTTTCTTCAGCACTTCGCGTTCTAAGTTGCTGAGCTCCCTCTGGTTCTTCTTGAGTTGGTGGGCAAACGATGCCGCCCGGGCTGCCTCAAAGCAGGTGAGGCAAAGATGATCGCTTTCGGCGACATCTGGATTTTGGCGGAGGATCGACTTCCGCAGGCTGCTGCCCAATGCGGACATTGGGACAGATTCGGATTCATGCAAGCTCCGGTGGCAGATCGGGCACTGTTGTTCCGGCATCGTGTGTACCAACTTCTTCAACTTTGTAACAATATTAAGGGGAGAATCTCTCCCTCACCAGGGATTGTGGCTCATTGCAGGTTCGCGCAGGTCCGGGTTGGCGCAACCCGGCACGAAAAGTGCCGTGTATAATTGCGATCACCCGCACGGTGCGGGGTTCAGGCATTCATGAAGCGGTTTTTTGCTTGGCTGCGCGCGCTGTTTGGCCGCACGATGGACAAATTGGAAGATCCAGAGATCATGCTGGATCAGGCCAAACGCGATATGCAGGGCGCCCTGACGGCTAACCGCGAAAAGGCGGTTCAGGCCATCACGCAACGCAATCGCCTGCAGCAGATGCTGGACGAGGCGACCAAAAAGGCCAACCAGTTGGAGCAGCAGGCGGCGACCGCCCTGCGGCAAGGCAACCGCGAGTTGGCCAAGCAGTTCCTTCGGGAAAAGGCCAGCAACGATGCCACGATCGAAACGTTGAGAACCACTTTGGCGCAAGCGGCCGAGACGGTCGACCAAGTCAAAATCGCCATCAAACGGCAGGAAGAAGAAGTCCGGAAGAAGACGGCCGAGGCTTTGGCCCTTAAAGCCCAATGGAAGCAAGCCCAAATCCAAGACAGCATCGGGCGGGCCCTGGAAGGGTTGACGTTTGAAAATGAATACGAAGGATCCTTTGCTTCGGCCCGGGACAAGATCCGCGACAAGCAAGCCGAAGCCGGTGCCCGCAATGAAATGATGGCGGGATCGATCCACGGCAAGATGTTAGAGATGGAGGACGCCACCATGGACATCGCCGCTGAGGAAGAGCTCAAAAAGCTCGAAGAAAAGCTCGGACTGGGCGCACCGACCATCCAAAACGTGCAAACAACGCAAACGGACGATCTGGATTCCCAACTGGACGCTTTGGAAAAAAGGTTGGGCAATTCGACCGAAGGCTCCTAATGGCCCCGGTCAGACCTTGGTGAGTCCGGCGACCGCATCATAGATGCGGATGAGGGCTTCGACCTCATTGCGGCCCGGATCGCGCAGGTACGCGACAACTTCTAAGTTCGATCCGCATTTGGCGATATGGGGATAGGGCGTGAATTCAACGCGCTGTTCGTTAGCGTTGATGGCGTCTACTAGTCCGCCCAATGAGCCCCTGACGATTTTGCTCAGTTCATTGGCATTCCTTGCAAAGGCTTTGAGGTATGGCTTTTCCGAAGTGCCCAACTGACCTGAGTGGCTCGCAGAAACAATCTCACGGGTGAATTCCACCGGGATCACTCCTTTTTCTGTTGAGCTATAAGTGATCGTGGATCCCGCCATGTTTTGCATGAACTGGGATGCCGGGCTCCGGGCCGCCTTGTCGGCGTGATTGCAAAGAACGGCGAAATCGCATCCGGGGGGCAGGTTGGTTGCCGTCAAGTGGAGATGCGCGTCGGGAGGGCTATTGTTGGAATCGGCAACAAACCAGATCCGCCAATTCGAACTCGATATCGACCAGGTCGTGCTGCCGAGATCGCTCAGTGAAAACAAATATCCCTTTTCGTCGGCAAAGTCTTTGAGGTCGGCCACTTGGGCATTCAGCTGGTTTTTTCTTTTGATTGAACGGGCAATGGCCCAAATCCCGATCAAAAGCACGAGGGAACCGATGCCAACAAAAATGGACAGGTTTGTCATGGCTGATTTTTTCCACTCGGTGTTTGGCTAGGGAATTCTAAAGGTTCCTTCATCGGCATCCAGTTCGGCCACCACCCCCACGGGAACCGTCCATTTGTGGGTGATGTGCCCAATGGCGGCCCCCGTCATGACCGGGATGCCGAGAGGGGCAAGCCGGTCTTTCAGGACATCGGCAACGAGCCACTCCCCATCTTTTGGTTCTTCCGGGTCGCAATCGGTGAACTGCCCCGCGACGATGCCGCGTGCGCCCTTGAAGCAACCGCTGTGGATGAGTTGCGTCAGCATACGGTCGATGCGGTAAGGCGCCTCTTTGACGTCCTCGAAAAAGACGATCTTATTCTTGCCTTCAAGTTGATATGGGGTTCCGCACAGGGCGGCGAGCAAGGTCAGGTTCCCTCCCGCCAACCTGCCGGAAGTTCGCCCAGGGGAGAGGGCGCGGATCTCGTATGACGGCGGGACTTCGGGGTGTTCGGGGTTGAGGTATTCCCAACCGGGGTTCTTGAATTCCACGGGCCCGGACCCGAACAGCGCCTGGCGGAGGTATCCGTCTGAGAAGGCAGATTCCGAACTGGCCAGCACCGGCCCGTGGTAGGTGACCAAGCCGGCCTTTTGGCTGAGAGCCAGGTGGAGGGCCGTGATGTCGCTGTAACCGCACAGGGCCTTGGGGTTCTTCTTGATCAATTTGTAATCCAGCAGGTGGAGGAGCCGCGAACACCCGTATCCCCCGCGCACGGGCAAGATGCCCTTGACTTCAGGATTGGCAAAAGCCCAGTTCAAGTCGTCGGCTCGTTCTTGGTCGGTCCCCCCAAAGAACCCATACTTCTTTTCCAGGTTGGGGGCTGGCACGGGTTCCAGACCTAAGTCGCGGACACGCTTGAAAAATCCTTCGAGGTCCTCGGCCGACTCGACAGGGGAGGCGGGTGCGACAACGGCAACCCGGTCCCCGGGGTTGAGGGGTTCCGGTCTTTTGGGGCCCGGATCCGCCACGGGGGCCCGGTCGGTTTTTGCCATGGCGGATCCGGCGGCGGCGATTGTTGTGAGCGCGAGGAATTCTCGGCGATCCATCCTGTGATCTTAGCCGTTTGGGGCCAGGTTCAGGCGGCGTAACGGAGGATGGATTCGCCCGCGGCCAAGATGTTTTTGACTTGGTCACTGGTTGGGTGGCTGACATAGGATTTGACTTCGACCCCAGTTTCGAGGGCCAAGATGCGGGGCAATGCCTCTTGGACAGTGGTCGATTCTTGCCGGAACAGGGCGGCGACATGTCCAACGACGTCGCCATTCTTGATGTCCGCAGCGGCTTTGGCCGAATAGGCGGCCACTTTGAGAGCCTCGCGATTGGTGTGGGTGAGCAGGTGGATGTTGCCCCGGTCGATGAGGGCCAAGAGATCGTCGATGGGGAAGTTCGAGCCCTTGATCCCGTACCTGTCCAAGGTTTTGCAAAATCCTCCGAGGAGTTTGCGCGCGGTTGGGTTGGTCAGCGATTTATGGGAGAAGTCGCTGAGGACGATAAATTGCCGGTCTTTGGGCACTTTGCGCGTTGATTTGAACCGGAGGCACGGAGAGCTCGATTCCGAAGAGCGGTCGGAATCGTATTCCAACTGCCAATCTCCGTTAGACATGACCCAATCGATGTCGCCTTTCTCATTCTTTTCAAACCGGTATCCCGCGGCGCGGGCCAATCCGGCAATGTCGAGTTGGCGCTTTTCGAGTTCAGCCATTCGCTCTTTGGCTTTAGGGACGGCAAACACGGCGCCAAACAGGAAAAGCGCCGCCACGATGCCAAAGACCACGATGCCGAGAGGATCCATCACCGTCTATTTTCGGCGGTATCTTGGCAGCCATGACGTCAGGATTGCTGGTTACGGGTTTTGGGGCGTTCCGAGACATCGATGAAAACCCGAGCGCCTGGCTGGCAGAGCGCATGGGGGGCACCGTTCTGGCGGTGGGCTATGCGGATGTGGACGCCTTTTTGGATGGGCTCGACCCGGACACGTTTGATGCGTGGCTCATGATCGGCGTCCACGGGGCAGCGCAGCGGATGCACCTTGAAACCGTGGCTAAAAATTCGTGCGGGCCGGGCGAGGATGTCCATGGGGTGATTGCCGGGCCGGGCCGAATCGACCCCTTGCACCCCCCGCAGCTTGCCGGGACGATGTTCGACAAATCATTTGAATCGGATCGTGCCGTCTTGACCGTTGATGCCGGGGGATACTTGTGCAACTACCTTTTTTTCCGAGGTTTGTCGCGGTTCCCGGAGAAGAGGATCGGATTTTTGCACGTGCCGCGCCCAGAGGTGATGGATTTGGAAGCGCAGCTTAATGAAGTTCGCCGGATCGTGGCGAGCCTTTAGCCGTTCACGCTATCGAGAAATCGCTTGGCATTGGCAAAACTGGCGGGGACTCCGGTCATGGGATCAGTGTCGCCTTCGTATTCCAGGTTGACCCAGCCGGAGAATCCAACGTTTTTGAGGGCGGCGAGCGAGGCGGCAAGATCCACCGTGCCTTCGCCGATCACGGTTCCGGCGTATTCCGCTCCGTCGATGCCTTTGTAATGCCCGCCGGGCTGGGCCACAAAGTCTTTGAAATGGCACATATAGGCGTTGGCCGCGACTTCGGCAACCCCTTCGTGCCCTGGCTGGTTGACCAGCAAGAAGTTGCCGGTGTCGGGGTTTGCCCCTAAGGCATTGTGACCCGTGCGGGTGCGGACTTGCGCGATGATGTCATTGATCTGATCCCCGCGCCCGGCGAGCTTGCCGTGGTTTTCCAGAGCCAGTTTGATGCCTTGGGAATTGGCGTAATCGGCCGCGGCACACAGCCCGTCGACAATCCAGAGGAAGGCCTGATCCAGGCTGACGGACGGGTCGTTGTAGACATCGCCGGCAAAGACGCGGACGACCTCTGCCCCGTAGTGGAGGGCTTCGTCCACCCCGCGTTCAATAATTTTCAGTGCGTTGTCTCGGGCGGCTGGATCAGCTTGGGCAAAGTTGTTGCCGACGCTGAACACACCACAGACGAGACCGGTTGACCGGAGTGATTTGAGGGCGGTTTGGCGTTCTGGGGCCCAATCTTCGGACGTGTAGAAGAAGTCCAGGAGCTCGACCCCGGGTGCTCCCAGGTCGGCGGCCGTGTGGATGAACGATTCGAGGTTGAGCTTGCCGGCGCGGACGGCCGCGACGTAGCTGTACATAGAAATGCCGAGTTTCATCATCGGATGGTGCCTGCGGGGTCTTGGATTGCAGATTGGGAATCCCTGCCTGCCGAATCGGCGGCGGCCAGGATCGGGGAAGCGAAAAACGCCATGAGGAGCGAGGCGAGCGCGCACACCGCGCCCGTTAGTTTCAGGCCTCCATTAAGGGGTGCGAATTCGGTTTGGAGGGCCGGTTCGTCGTCCACAAACGCGGCCTTTGCAATCTGCCAGTAGTAGAAGGCACTGATGGCACTGTTCACGGCCAGGGCGATGGCCAGCGGGGCGAGCCCGGCGCTGAGGGCGGCATTGAAAATCGCCCACTTGCCAAAGAATCCGGCCGTCGGCGGAACCCCGACTAGCGAGATCAGGCAGATGAAGAGAACCCCGGCAGCATAGGGCGATTTACGCCACATGCCGTTGAGGTCTTGGGTTCGGGTGCCTTCTTTGCCGTGGTGGGCCGTCAACGAGACCATGGCGAATGCCCCAATGGTCATGGCGGCATAAGCCACCAGGTAGAAAACCACACTGGAAAGGCTGACAGAATCGGGGTTTTTGGCGTGGGCGAGGACGCCGACCAGGATGTATCCGGCATGGGCCACGCTGGAATAACCGAGGGCCCTTTTGGCATCCTTTTGGACGAGAGCGACCAGGTTGCCGACGGTCATGGTGAGGATGGCGATGGCGCTAACGGCCGGGAACCAGAGCGGTTGCAAACCCTCGGCGGCGAGTAGAACGCGGACGATCGCCCCGAATGCGGCCGCCTTGCTGACCACGCTCATAAAGGCCGTGACGTTGGTCGGGGCCCCTTGGTAAACGTCGGGAGTCCATTGATGGAACGGGACGAGGGCGGCTTTGAACCCGAGTCCGACCAGGATGAGACCGAGGCCGAAAAAGGCCATGGTCTGCCCGGTGCCAGAAGCGATGCGGAACCCTTCCAGGTCGATGCGGCCGGATGCCCCGTAGATGAAAGCGATACCGAATAGCAAGAATGCCGAGGCAAACGCGCCGAGAAGGAAGTATTTGAGGGCGCTTTCTTCGGACCGGTCATCCCCCCTGGCCATGCCGGAAAGGACGTAGAGCGAGATGGAGAGCACTTCCAAACCCACAAACAGCATCAAGAGGTTTTGGGTTGTGACCATCATCATGGCGCCGGAGAGTGACCACAGTGCCAGCGGATAGAATTCGCCATAGGCGATGCGCCGCTGCCGGAGATAGCCTTCGCTAAAGAGGAAGCTAAGGGCAGCTGCCCCGATCAAGACGAGTTCCAGCAGGGTCCCAAATTGGTCGCGGTAGACCATGCCGGTGAATGTGGACTTGGGCGTTGCCCCGAGGTGCCCCAGGCTGGCGGCGAACGCCGCGGCCAACCCCAGCAGCGAAACGCCGACGATGGCGTTATTGTTCTGCTTGGGCCGGAGCATTTCGATCCCGAGCGCAACCAGCCCGGTGCCGATCACGACGAGGACGGGCAAAACGAGGAGCCAATCGATATGCGGGACTTGGTTCATAGGCAGGTGGCCCCTTGGGCGCCGAGGATATCTTGGAGCGCGCGGTCGGTGAGCAGGATGTCGGCATCCGAGCTATTGGCGGCGAGGGCGCCCGAGCGCAGTCCGCGCACTTGGGTTGGAGTCCAGCTCGAACGGGCATCCCATGCGAAGATTGCGGCCGGCAGGTCGCTGACAAAGTCGATGTACGGTTCGTCCTCCCCGGCGATGAGCACCATGTTGGCCGGGGCCGGGTTGGCCGAAGAGAGGAGAGCCCGGTCGCGTTCCAGCAGGAACCCGCCGTATTGCATTGGGGTGCTGGCGGAGGGGTAGGCGCCTTCGATCACGTAACACACCCCATCCGCCCCACCGTGGATGGCATCGTTGATTTGGATTTGGGATGCCATGACGAGTCCGTCGAGCTCAGTATTGCCAGATTCTGGATCTGATTCCAGCAGGTCGAAGATCTGTTGGTTCCGGATCCGCGCCCGGGTGAGTGGGGAGTGGACGATTGCCAGGATGACGGCATCGGGGTTGTTCCGGCGCGCGTCCGCAAGCCGGTCGACGGGGACGGCCAAAATGTCTGTGCCGACTTCAGGAATCCGGTCGGGTTCTCCGCCTTGGATGGCGGCCAGGGTTCGGTCGCGGGCGGTCATTTTTGTGAATAGAAGTCGGCAGGCGCGACGATCTGGTATCCGTTTGCTTCGTCGATGTCGCCATCGGGCGTGCGCCCGTTGACGGTGACGAGATTTCCTTGAGCATCGACTTCATGGGCTTGGTCGGCCCAATCCGGCCGCTCCCCGGGTTTGTTGAGGGCCATCATCCGCACGGCGCCGATGCTGCGCTCCATCGGTTTCAAAAAGGTGTTGGGGTAGAGGCCGCCCCAAAAGATGAAGATGATGAAGATGCCAACGAGCCCGACTTCCCACGGTTTGAGGTCTTTGAGACGAGCTAGGTTGGGGTTGAGAGGGCCGTAGAACACTTGCCGGAACATGTGCAGCAGGTAGGCGGCGGCAAGGATGACCCCCGTCCCGGCCAAAAGCGGGAACGCCATGCCCAGGCCGAATTGGCCCTGGACAGCCGCCATGAACCCGCCATAGAGGGCCAAGAACTCTCCGACGAACCCGTTCATGCCGGGAAGCCCGACGCTGGAGAGCATGACGATAAGGAACAGCGCGCTGAATACCGGCATTTGCGCTTTGAGCCCGCCGTAGTCTTTGAAAGCGCGGGTGTGCGTCCGCTCGTAAATGAGCCCGATAAGCAAGAAGAGGGCCCCGGTGCTGATACCGTGGTTGAGTTGTTGGTAGGCGCCGCCAATCATGCCCGCTTGGTTGAGGCTGAAGATGCCGAAAACGACAAACCCCATGTGGGCCACGGAGCTATAGGCAACCAGTTTTTTAACATCAGGTTGGACAGCGGCCACTGCAGCCCCATAGATGATGCCGATGACGCTGAGGGCCATGAGCGGCCACACGGCGGCTTGGGCGGCTTCGGGGAAGAACGGCAACGAGAACCGCAGAAGTCCGTACGTCCCCATTTTCAGCAGAACCCCGGCCAAGATCACAGAGCCGGCAGTGGGTGCTTCGGTGTGGGCATCGGGCAACCAGGTGTGGAACGGGAACATCGGGCATTTGACCAACAGGGCCACCGTCATCGCCCAAAAAAGAATCATTTGGAGGTTGCCGGTGCCTTGCCAGAATTCCCCGCTGGCCACCAACGACTGGATGGCCGTGATATCGAAGCTCATGGTGCCGGTGAGGGCTTCGTGGCGTTTGGCCAAGGCGATCATGCCGAGGAGCATGAAAATCGACGCAGCAAACGTGTAGAGGAAAAACTTGATGGCCGCATAGTTGCGGTTGCTGCCGCCCCAGATGAAGATCATCACGGCCATGGGGATGAGCGTGAGTTCAAAGAACGAATAGAACAGGATCATGTCCATGCTCACGAACACGCCAAGCATGGCGGCCTCCAGCAGGAGCATCATCGCAAAGTAGATGCGCGGCCGTTTGTCGATATAGAAGCTGAAAACCGTTGCCAACAGGGTCAGCAGTGTGGTGAGCATGAACAGCCAGATGCTGATGCCGTCGATGCCGACTTTGTATTGGATCCCCCAGGCCGGGATCCAGGGTGCGGATTCCACGAGTTGGAAGTGGAACGTCCCAGAGTGGAAGAGGTTGAGGAGGCCCAGGGAACTGAGGAATGCCGAGCCAGTGAACAAGACGGTAAGCCATTTGATGGCTTTGTCGAACCGCTCGGGCACCAAGAGGAGCAAGACCATCCCGATGAGCGGGATGAGGATGGTGAGTGTGATCGGGCCCATTAGCGGGCACCCCCGTTAAGGTTGACCATGGCGTAGACGAAGTAGACGATGAGGGCGGCAACCCCCACTGTCATCACGGTGGCATACCCCCGGACATATCCGGTTTGGAGGCGGCCGACCATTCTGCCGATCCCAGAGGAGATGTAGCCAGTGGCATTGACTATCCCGTCGACCAGGTAGCGATCAACGCCCCATGTGGCTTTGGCCAGGGCGTCGCCGCCGCGGATCGAACCCTGGGTGAGGGCGTTGTCGATTCCAAAATGTTTGGCGGCGGCTTTGCGCCAGCCTTTCCACTTGGCCGTGTCCATGCCGTCGTCTTCGGGGAGTTTTTTGCCATAGATGAGCCATCCGCCGGCGACGCCGACGGCGAATGCGGCCGTCGCCATCCAAAAGATCGGCCTCTGGAGGGTTTCGGTGACGAACGCACCGATGGACTCGATATGTTCGTGGTGGTCGACGACGACCCCTCCACTGTGGAGCCATTCGGCGAGGTTCACGCCGAAGAAGAGCCATCCGCCACCGACGATGCTGAGGACAGCGAGCACGGCCAGCGGGATCCACATGGATGGCGGAACCTCGTGGGGCTCGTGGTTTTCGTCGAGTTCGTGGTGGTGGTCGTGCGGGGTTGCGGCTTCAATGGCGGCGAGTTCCACATCATCGTAGTAGAAGTCATGGACATCCGGCCCGTGGTGGTGGTCTTGGTGGTGATCTTGATGGTGGCCGTCATGCCCGTGGTGGCTGTCGTGACCATGGCCGCCGTGGGCGGGGATCAACCTCCACCGTTCGCTTCCGCTGAAAAAGGTCATGTAGGTCATGCGCGACATGTAGAGGGCGGTGAGGATGGCGACGAAGAGGGCAACCCCGAAAACGACCGTCCCGACGGGCACCCCGCCCATGTTCAGGTGGGAGTTGAACGAGCTGAGGAGGATCTCTTCTTTGGAAAATGCCCCGCTCATGAACGGGAGCCCGGCGATGGCAAGCCACCCAACGAGCATGGTCGCCCCGGTGATGGGCAGGTACTTGAGTAGTTTCCCGTAGTTTCGCATGTCTTGGTTGTGGGCCATGGCGTGGATTACCGCCCCGGAACCAAGGAACAGCAGAGCTTTGAAAAAGGCATGGGTCGCGACATGGAACAAGCCGACCCAATACGCGCCGACTCCGCAGGCGATGAACATATAGCCGAGCTGCGAAACTGTTGAATAGGCGAGGACTTTTTTGATGTCGGTTTGGCCGAAGGCGATGACCGCCCCGAGGAGCGCCGTGATGGCCCCCGTGATCGCCACAACGGCCCCTGCAGTTGGGGAAAGGGCGAAGAACGGGCTCATCCGGTTGAGCAAGAACACCCCGGAGGTGACCATTGTTGCGGCGTGGATCAATGCCGAAACCGGGGTTGGGCCGGCCATGGCGTCGGGCAACCAGATGTAGAGCGGGAACTGCGCCGATTTGCCCATCGCACCGATGAAAAGCAAGATGCAGGCGGCCGTTAGGAACGCGGGGTCGAATCCGGAAGCCAACGCCTGCGCATTCGGCAAAAGCACGTCGTAACTGAGCCAGCGCGGGTCGCCGCCAAGCGGCCCCAGCGTTTGCGAGGCCATCAAGGCAAGTGTGAACATCCCGAGGGTCAGACCCCAGTCGCCAACACGGTTGACGATGAACGCTTTGTTGCTGGCAAAGCTGTTGGCTTTATCCTTGTACCAAAAGCCGATCAGCAGGTAAGAGCAGACGCCGACGCCTTCCCAACCCACAAACAACAGGGCCAGGTTGTTGCCAAGCACCAGGATGAGCATGGCGGCAACAAACAGGTTGAGGTAGGTGAAAAACCGGGGGAAGTCTGGCTCTTCGGCCATGTATCCAGTGGCGTAAAGGTGAATAAGCGACCCGATGCCGGTGATAATGAGCACCATGGTCATGCTCAGGGGGTCAACCCGGACTTCGAACGGGATGCTGAGGTTGCCGACGGTGATCCATTGGAAGAGGGTGAGGATGTGAACCCGCGATTCTTCTGGCGATTTGACCAAGGCCGCCGTGATCTGGGCACCGAGGGCGAAGGCGGCGGCGATCGGCAACACGGCGATGGCGCCCATCACTTTGCGCCCAATTTTGGGGCCGAGGTTGTCGATGATGATCTTGCCGGTGAAGGCTTGGATGAGGAACCCGAAGACGGGCAGGGCGAGCACCCACCAGACCGATTTATAGACTTCTTGATCCATTTTCTCCGGTTAACCTCGCATTGAGTTCATTTCGTCGACGTCCACTTGGTTGCGATAGCGGAAGATGGCCATGATGATGCCGAGCCCGACGGCGACTTCGGCTGCGGCGATGGCCATGACGATCATGACCATCGCTTGTCCGGACATCGCGCTTTTGGCGGGATCCAAACCCGCGATTGCCGGGTTGGGGTAGGCGGCAAAGGCAAGGAAGCTGAGATTGACGGCGTTGAGCATGAGCTCGATGCACATGAAAACGACGACGGGGTTCTTGCGGATGAGTACGCCGAGCGCTCCGAGGGCGAACATGGCCAGGCTGAGCCCGAGGAATGCGCCGAGCGGGATTTCGCTGTGGACGTCGGCCAGGGGGAGGTAATTCACCATAGATTAGAACTTCCTCTTGGCCAGCAAGATCGACCCGACCACCCCGATCAAGAGGAGGATCGAGATGACTTCGAACGGGAACACATAGGTTGTGAAGAAGGCATTGCCGATGGCTTGCGGCGTTCCGTAAGAGCGGTCGAAATCGAGGCCGTAAAGCGACTGGGTCGGTCGGATGACGAAGTTGTAGATGAGGGCGACGGTGGTTGCGGTGCCGATCAAGCCAAAAGCAAACCGGGGGTCGCGCCACAAAACGACGTCCTCGCCATCTTGGCCGGGTTGCGACTTAAGGATCATGATCACGAAGAGGAACAGGACCATGATGGCCCCGGCGTACACCATGATCTGGGTGATCCCGAGCATTTGGCTGCCGAGCATGAAATAGACCAGCCCGAGAGTGAAGAAATTGACGACGAGGGCAAGCGCGGCTCGCACCGGGCTTTTGAGGAACACCACTCCGGCGGCCCCCAGGAGCGCGGTGAGGGCGAGCACGATGAATGCAGCCTGATTGAGCGTCACGCCTGCACCCCTCCTCGATTGTTCTCGTTGTGTCTGTCCATCATGTCGTTCCCCGTTTCGCGTTCCCAGCCGCCGGGGATGGCTTTGAGGCTAGGGCGCCTCCGCAGGGTTGGGTTCGGGGGCCATAGCGGCCGCGCGGGCCGGTTGGGCCTTGACCAGGGTGACCGTGCGCTTGGGCAAGGCCGCCTGGGCTTTTTTGGTGCCGATGAGGTTGAGGTAGAGGATGTAGCCTAGGACGATCGCGGCGATGGCGGCCGCCCACCCCCCGGCGGTTCCGTACATCTCGGTGCCGATGATCCAGAGGCCGACGACGATGAAATTGGCGACCCCCAGCGGTAAAAGGGTTTTCCATCCCAGGCTCATGAGCTGGTCATATCGGAGCCTTGGCAAGGTGGCGCGCAACCAGATGAAGAAGGTGATGCCGCCAAAGCACTTGGCCAGGAACACCGTTGGCGCGAGCCAATAGTTGGCCCCGGCCATTGCGTTCCATAACCCGGCCATGCCAAACACGTTATTGGTGGCCAGGTACCCCCAGTTAATGGGGGCAATGTTGTAGCCCCCAAGGAACAGGGCGCTGAACACCCCGCCGAACACAAACATCGCGGCATATTCCCCCATAAAGAAGACCGCGAACTTCATGGAGCTGTATTCCGTGTGGTAACCGGCGATGAGTTCGTTTTCCGCTTCGGGCAGGTCAAAGGGGGCGCGGTTGGTTTCCGCAATGATGGCGATCATAAAGATGACGGCAGCGATGAACCCAAAGGGCGTGAAGATGTACCAGTTTTGGAGCCAGGGGACCGCGCCCCACAGTTCTTGTTCTTGCGCCTTGACGACTTCGGTGAGCTTCATGCTGCCGGTTGCCAAGACGATCCCCGCGACGGCCATGGCCATGGCCAGTTCGTAGCTGATGAGTTGGGCCGATGCGCGGAGCCCCCCCATGAGCGAATACTTGTTGTTGCTGGCGTATCCGGCCAAGACGATCCCGTAGGCGCCGAGCGACGAGATCGCCAAGACGTACAGCACGCCGATTTCGACATCGGCGATAGGGGTCAGCAGGCCGTAGAGCCCGTGGCTGGGCCCCCAGGGCAAGGTTGCCGCAATCGTGAAGGCGGGGAACAGCGCCAGTGCCGGGGCAATGAAATAGATTTTCCGGTCGATGGCGGTGGGGGTGATGTCTTCTTTGAAAAACAGCTTCACGCCGTCCAACAGCGGTTGGATGAGCCCAAACGTCCGAACCTGCTTTCCGGCAAGACCCTTGATGGGGAAATTGTCTCTAAAGGTGATCGTGCCCGACCGGTTGGGCCCAATGCGATCCTGCATCCAGCTCAAGAGTCGCCGCTCCCACCAGATCAACGGAGGGACGAGGCCAAGGATGGCAACGATAACGAAAAGGACGCGGATCAGCCCCAATAGCAGGGGGTTGTTCTCATTCAGCCAATAGAACCACTCGGCGACCACGTGAGCCTCACTTTACCCCTCCCGGCTAAGCGGGTTTGGGGAAGCTCCCGGCGAATGCCTTGGCGTCGAACGGCTTGGCCGCAGGTGGGAGCAAGAACCCGGTTGCCGGGAGTCTGCCGTATTCGGCCCCGGCGAATTCTGGATGCCCGATGGCGATCTGGCCCATGATCTCGGCGGGGTTGAAGGGTGGGGTGCCTGGCTGGATCCTGAGGGAAAGTTCTGTGAAAATCCGCCACGGGGCTTTGGTTTCGCCAGGTGCGGCGATGGCCTGTTTCATCCTTTGGATCCGCGATTCAGCGGAGGTGTAGGTCCCATCCTGTTCGGCGGGCAGAGCCATCGGGAGGATGTGGGTGGCATAGGCGGCGCTTGAGCCGGGAACGGCGCAGATGAGAATGAGGTTCTCGACTGCTTCCAGCGCTTTGACGGCGAGTTCGGGGAACGGGCAATCGTCGATGGGGTCGAAATCGAGGAGCACGAGCGTTTTGATTTTGCCTTGAGCGCAGTTCTCCAGGATCGACTTGGTGTTGTGGTCGTCGGATGCCGGGACGAGGCCGAGGCGGGCTGCCCCTTCGGAGTTGCACTCAAGACCCATGTAATTGAAGCTATGGCCAAGGGAACCTGCCGTCCCCGTTAAAATGGTGAGCGCCTCCACGCCAGGATTGGTAGTCGGCAAGGTGTGGGTTGTCAGGATCGTCACTTTGCCTTTCAGGGCTTCGGCGGCGGCCCGGACGTCGGATTCATTCAAACCAGATTTGGTGCACGACTTAGCAAAATCGACATCCTTTGCGGCTTCGACACCCATCGCCGAGGCCAAGGCGGCGGCGGCGTAGTTTTCGGTGCCGGGGTTGTAGCGCAGCACAACATGGGCGAACGAGTCGGCATCTGTGGGGCCGTGGTGAGCCACGACGACTTTCATGCCGCGCTGGAACCAGCCTTTGCGGATACGCAGGAACGACATGGGCTGCTCATCGGCGGGAGATGTGCCGAACACCAAGACGGAGTCCTGGCGTTCCAATTCCGCGATGGGAGCGGGTGCGGGAGCCCCGAACCGGTTGGCCGGCCGGGCTGATGCATCCATGTAATCGCCGGTGGACCGTGAATCCACATTGGTCGACCCGATGAGGTCGAACAGCTTTTTGGCGGCAAAGAGGCCTTCGTTCGAGACTTTTTGGCTTGCCAGCAGGGCGGCCGAATTGCCGGCCCCCTCCAAGAGCGAGGCGACCGATTGGTTGATTTCCCCCCACGTTGCCAACCGGAACCCATCGCCATCGCGCATGTTCGGGGCCATGACCCGAGTCGGGTTATTGTAGAAATCATGGCCGAATTTGCACCGGTCGGCCGTCCACTCCTCGTTGACCTCCTCGTTGGTGCGCCCGTTGATCCGGACGAATTTGCCTGCCCGGTGGTCGAACCAGACGTTTGTGCCGCAGGGCGTAACCGTGCAGATTCCCGGTGCGGTTTCCAAATCCCAGGGTCGTGCCCGAAACCGGTAGTGGGAACTGGTGAGTGCGCCGACGGGACAGATTTCGATGACGTTCCCGCTAAATTTGGATTCAAAATCGGTGAGTTGGAACGTGGAGGGTTGCATTTCCGCCCCACGGAACCGGAATGCGAGCTGGGCGTCGCCGCTGATCTCTTCAGTGAACCGCACGCACCGGCCGCACTGGATGCAGCGTTCAAGATCTAGGGTGACGTATTGGCTGAGGGGGAACGCCTTTGGGGCGTGCCGCTTGATTTCAAGGAACCGCGATGTCGATGGCCCATAGGCGATCGTGTTGTTTTGGAGGGGGCATTCCCCGCCCCGGTCGCAGATCGGGCAATCCAGCGGGTGGTTGACGAGCAGGAATTCAAGGACGCCTTTGCGGTCTTTGTGGACTTGGGCGGTGTCGGTGTAGACCACCATGTTGTCGCTGGCGGGCAAGGTGCAGGCGGCCTGCGGCTTGGGCATTTTCCGCACAGACCCGTCGGCCTGCTTGAATCCGACTTCCACCAGGCACATCCGGCACATCCCGACGGGCTTCATCCGGGGGTGGTAGCAGAAAATGGGGACTTCGAGGCCGAGGCGTTTGACGCTTTCGACGATGAGTTCTCCGTTCGGCACCTGGATTTCGACATCGTTGATGGTGACGGTGACGAGGTTTTCTTGTGCGACGGTGGCCATGGCGGACTGTGCTCGGGGTTTTCGCCCTTGGCGGCGTGTGTACCCTAATTTGTCTGGTTTGGGGGTTCGGACTCCCCAGAGGGGGATGCCGTGGGGGAATTACCGGATTTGATTAACCTTTCTCGTCCCCCTTTGCAACGGGGCGGTTCCCCAGTTAATATAGAAGTCGATCCCATCCCTAATTTGGGGAGGGGAGGATTTTGTGATGGTTGGTTGCACTCTGCGTCGGTTGCCTTCGGTGTTGTCGGTTCTTGCTTTGGCCGCACTCGGCTTCTCCCGGGCTCAATTCGTTTCTGTCGATGTCCGTGTTCAGTTAAAACCGGGCACGGACGTCGTGTCGTCGGCTACTGCCCTTGCGGCGGGGCGGGGGAAAGTCGTCTCCGTTTCTGGCAACGGCTTTGTTCTGCGGCTGGATTCGCCGGATCATTTGGAGGGTCAGCTTGAGGCGATTTCTGCTCGCAAAAGCGTGGCCAAGGCCGAACCGCTGGCCCCCCGCCTCCCGGGGGAAGGCATCTTGCACCGCCCCCTCGGCGAAGCAAAGCAAATCGTTGAGGAGTACCGCGAGGCGTATATTGAATGGGCCGAAGCCACGGGCCAGGAGCTCGAAAGCGAAGAAGGGGAAGGCATGTTCGAAGTCCCCGGGCTCGACTACCTGGAAGCCTATCTCCAATGGAAGCACGACCGCGCTTATCCCAACGATGAAATCGACTATTCGGGCTACACGGAAATCGCCGACCGTCGAACCTATTCCTCGGCCTTGACCCGGGAGCCTCAGGGCACACGGGTCAAAGAGGCATGGAACTTCAACCCGAGCTTTGGCCTTTCGGGCAAGAATTCGGGCGGCGGCCCAACTGAAGATTATGCGGGGATGTGGGAGTTCATGGGCCCGCGCGACCTGGCGGCCCCTTACCGGATCTACTTTGGGTTGAGCCCGGTCAACGGTCGGGCGAACGCGGTGGCCTTCAATCCGCTCGACCCGCAAACGTTTTACATCGGCGGCTCCAATGGCGGGGTTTGGAAAACCACCGATGGCGGCGTAAATTGGTCGACAACATCGGATGGCTGGCCCCTGATGGGTGTCAGTTCCTTGGCGGTGCATCCGAACAACCCAGACATCGTGCTTGCCGGGACGGGCGACTTTTATGGCGGAGATGTGACGGGGATCGGTGTGATGCGCAGCACGGATGCCGGAGCGACGTGGGTCCGGACGGGTTTGAACATGGGTTCATCCTACATCCCGGGCTTGGCCTTTGACCCCGACACGCCAAACGTGGTTTTGGCGGTGGCCGGGCGCACGGGCGGTGCAACGCGCGGCGTCTACCGCTCAACGGATTCTGGCCAAAACTGGACTGAGGTCGTCACGACCGATCAGGATTGGAGCTATGTCGATTTCGGCGCGTTGCGGGGCGACGGAACCCGTACGGTTTGGGCCGTTGCCGGGGGTACGGCGACGATTGTTAAGTCCAACGACCACGGAGCGACTTGGACAAGCGTCACCTCGCCGGTTTCGGGCAGCGTCAATCCGCTGCACATTGCGGCTTCCAAGATCAACCCGGATACCGCCTATCTGCTTTCGACCACCAACCGGAAGATCTACAAAACGATTGATGCGGGGGCAACCTGGACCGATGTGACGGCCGGATTCCCCAACGGCACCGGTGGAACATCCACCTATAACTGGAGCCAAGGTTGGTACGACTACTACATCAAAACGTCTTCCGTGAACGGCCAAGACATGGTCTTTGTCGGGCTGATCGACGTGGTGCTTTCGGTCAACGGCGGTTCGACTTGGCGCAACATCGGCGGCAGCAACTACACGGCGGCTTACACCAACACGGCGATTGTCCACCAAGACAACCACAACTGCGCGGTCGACCCGACCAATCCGAACCATGCGGTGATCACAACGGACGGGGGGGCGTTTGATTTTGTCTATAACCCGGCTAGCGACACGTATTCGTGGATCCGGCTGAACAAGAACTTGGGGATCACCCAGTTCTACACCTTGGCCACCCACCCGACCAACGGCGACTACGCCATGGGCGGGACTCAAGACAACTCATCGCCCCACTCATTTGGCAACCTCCTGCAATGGGGCAACCCCGGGGCGGGTGACGGGGCCGGTTGCGGGATCAACCAGACGAACCCGAACATCCAATACCATTCCAGCCAATTCCACGGGTTGGAGCGCACGACCAACGCCTGGGCGAGCTCTTCCAGCTTTGCGCCGAGTTTTGGCAGCGATAGTGTCCCGTTCATCGGCGACCTGTGGCTGGATCCCAACGACCAAACCAACGTCTACATCAACACCAACTACCTGTGGCGTTACAAAGAAGGCACGGGGACTTGGTCGGCCCGGTTGGGCGGCACCGCCCTTTCGACTTCTGGCCAGATCCGCGCGGTCGGCATCGCCCCCGGGGATTCGAACATCATCTACACGGGTGCCAGCGACGGCGACCTCTACATGAGCCGCAACTTCGGGGCGTCTTGGACGAGGTTGGACAACCTGATCGGATTCACTAACCGCTCCATTTTGGACATCTCGGTGAACCCGAACAACAAAAACGACATCTTGGTTGCGGTTGGCGGTTCCGGCCCCCACCTGTACCGGATCACCGGCACGGACACCCCCACCCCGACGTTGACCGACGTCAGCGGCAGCGGGGCGACGGGCCTGCCCAACCTGGCGGCGAACTCCATCGCGCGGGATCCGTGGCAACCTGAAACGCGCTGGTACATCGCGACCGACGTCGGGGTTTTCACAACGGCGAACTCGGGCGGGTCTTATACCGACATGACCCGCCCGCTTGGGCTGCCCAACACCCAAGTGAGCCGGCTCAAGGCCAACGCGGCGACCGGATACCTGACGGCGGCGACGTTTGGCCGGGGCATGTGGCGGATCAAGTTGGTTCCTGCGGTTGTCACCGGTGTTTCCGTTAGCCCGACTTCGGTCATGGGCGGCGATGGCGGTTCTGTCACGGTGACGATCGACCGACCGGCCCCGGCAGGCGGCGTGACTGTGCCGCTGGCTTCGGGTTCGCCGAAACTCCACGTGCCGGCAACGGTGTTCATTCCGGCTGGGCAAAGTTCGGCGCAGGTGGCCTACACCACCGATGAGGTGGCTGTGGACGAAAACGCCTTGGTCACGGCTTCCATGGGGGCTTCGGCTTCGGCGACTGTCACCATCAAGGCCACGACGGACTTTGCCGCGACCGCATTCAACTTGCTGAATGCGACAAACATCTCGGGCGGTTTGCCGGAGATCCTGAACTCGGATGACATCCGGCAGACCTGGCAAATCGACCGGATCGACCGCCAAGCCTCCAAGGCGGTCTATGAGACGGTGATTGGGGTTGTCAACCCCTCCAAGGTCAGGATCGAAATCGAAGGGTCGTCCAGCTTGTCTGGGGTTTCCTATGCGGTCTACGTGCCGGGCGTCACGACGTCCAAAACTAATCTGCTGGGAACCGGGACTCTCGGGGCTACCGACGGCGTGATCCAGATCGACCTCAACAACCCCTCGATCTATGTCGGGCCCAGTGGCCAGCTTCAAGTGATCCTGGTCGTCAGCGGCCCGCCGGCCACCCAGTTCACAACCCGGGTCGACCGGGTGCGGTTCCGGGTCCTGCCCTAAGCGGGATTGGGCCGGGGCGTCTGCCCCGGCCCAATCCGGACCATAAAGTACACTTTGGTCGTGGGACGGGGATCTCCCCTCCCACAGGATGCATTTGTCCGATGTTGGAAAACCCGGAAGCCACCGCCATTGAATTCGAGAACGACGACGCCCTTTTGGAGCATTACGCGGAGCGCGAGTACAAATGGGGATTCGTTAGCAATGTCGAAAGCGACACGCTTCCGCCGGGGCTCAATGAGGATGTGATCCGGTTCATCAGCGCCAAAAAGGGCGAACCTGAATGGCTCTTGGATTTCCGGCTCAAGGCGTACCGCCACCTGCAGACGATGGAATACCCGCAGTGGCCGAACGTGGGCTACCAACAGCCGGATCTGCAATCAATCAGCTATTTCAGCGCGCCAAAAAAGATGCCGAAGTTGAATTCGCTCGATGAAGCTGATCCCGAGCTGATCGCGACCTTCAACAAATTGGGCATTCCCCTGCAAGAGCAGATGATGCTGGCCAATGTCGCGGTCGATGCGGTTTTCGACAGTGTCAGCGTGGCCACCACATTCAAGGAGAAGTTGAAAGAGGCGGGCGTGATCTTTATGCCGATCAGCGAGGCGGTCAAGGAGCACTCTGAGCTCGTGAAGAAGTACCTGGGGCAGGTTGTCCCCTATACGGACAACTTCTATGCGACCCTGAATTCGGCGGTGTTCACGGATGGTTCGTTTGTCTTTGTGCCGAAAGGGGTGACCTGCCCCATGGAGCTGAGCACGTACTTCCGCATCAATGAGCAGAACACTGGCCAGTTCGAACGGACATTGATCGTGTGTGAAGAAGGGGCCAAGGTAAGTTATTTGGAAGGGTGCACGGCTCCAAAGCGGGACGAAAACCAACTGCATGCGGCCGTGGTTGAGCTTTGGGCCGACGCGGATGCGGAGATTAAATACTCAACAGTCCAAAACTGGTATCCCGGCGACAAAGAGGGCAAGGGCGGAATTTTCAATTTCGTCACCAAACGGGCCCGGGCCGAAGGCGACCGCTCCAAGGTGACTTGGACTCAGGTGGAAACCGGTTCCAGCATCACTTGGAAGTACCCAAGCGTGATCCTGAAAGGGGATTCCAGCGTCGGCGAGTTTTATTCGGTCGCGTTGACGGCAGGCAAGCAGCAAGCCGACACCGGAACCAAGATGGTGCACATTGGCAAGAACACGCGCTCGACGATCGTGAGCAAAGGGATCAGCGCAGGCAACGGGCAGAACACCTATCGCGGCCTGGTCAAGATCAATCCCGGCGCGGCGGGCGCCCGGAACTATTCCGTTTGCGATTCGATGCTGATGGGCGACCGGTGCGGCGCGCACACGTTCCCCTATATTGAAGTCAAGAACAACACGGCGATGATGGAGCACGAAGCGACAACATCCAAAATCGGCGAGGATCAGCTGTTTTACTTGGCCCAGCGCGGGATCAGCGAGGAAGACGCCGTGAACATGATCGTCAGCGGGTTCTGCAAAGATGTGTTCCGCGAGCTGCCCATGGAGTTTGCCGTGGAGGCCCAAAAGCTTTTGGCGGTTTCTCTGGAACACTCCGTGGGTTAAATGCCCTTGGCGGTTGCGGGGCAGCGGCGAGATGGCGCCAGCGCGCTGGTTTTGTAATCTTTGACCGCATTGCAACGCCGCTGGCCCCAGCCCGTCAGGATGGGTGCCCGGCATGATGTTCCAGCTGGTCAAGGTGGTTGTTTTTGGAACAATTGATCTTCATAAATATTTGTTCATGTTTCCGATTCAATGACTTCGCTGAGTCTGAAAACTGCGGTGAAAATTAGTTGCAAATGGAATGTTGAGCCAGTGGCTGCGTCGGATAGAGAATTTGGCCCGTAACTGATACCAGGCATGGAACAATTGCGGGTTTTGCCTACTCAAACGGTCCTGAGAGAAAAATGCCTCACATCATTTCGGAAAATCACCGCCTAGCATGGCGAACATTACTGGAAGCGCAATCTTCGATTACGAAAGAGTTGGATAGGCGCCTGAGACAAGCGCACGAAGTGCCGCTGGAAGTCTATGATGTGCTTTCGACCTTGGAAGAAGCGGATGGCCATCGGCTTCGGATGAGCGAGTTGGCCGACACGGTGATGTTCAGCCGGAGTGGCCTGACCCGGATGGTTGACCGTTTGGAAGAACAGGGGTTGGTGCGCCGTGAGCCGTTTCCCGATGACCGCCGCGGATGGTTCGCCGTGGTAACTCCGGAAGGCATTGCCGCCCGGCACAAGGCGTGCGAAATCGTACAGACCGCCCTTTTGGAATGCTGGGAAAAAGTTGTGACGGACGAAGAGGCCCGGCAGATCCACACGCTGTTCAGCCGGGTGAGCAAAGAAGCGCGCGCCGCCGCCCGGGCCTGATGGCCGTCAATCGGTTTTGCCGAGCCGGATCCGACTGGGCGAATCCCCTCCCATGAACACGGCGATGTTGCACTTTTGGAAGTCGGCGTCCGTCGCCGTGAAGATGTTCATAAACTTCCCGGGATTCCGGTCGACCAGCGGGAACCAGCTGGACTGCACCTGGACTTCGATGCGGTGGCCTTTTTTGAAGGTGTGGCAGATGTCGGGCAGGCTAAAGGGCACCCTTTCGATCCGGTCTGGATCCATGGGTTGGGGGTTGCTGAAGCTATTGCGGAATTTGGAACGCATGACTTCACCCCGGACGAGCATGTGGAAGTTGGGGTTGACCGGGTCGTTGGCAGGGAACACGTCGATGACCTTGACGACGAAATCGCAGTCGGTACCGGAGATCTGGGTGAAAATCTCGGCCTGGACGTTGCCCGCCACGGCGTAGTCGGCGGTGAGCGCATCGGTGGTGAATGTGAGGACGTCGGGCCGGCCGATGGCGAACTTTTGGTCATCGAGCATGTATTCCCGGGTGCGCCTGGTCAGGGTGCCCCCTTGGTAAGGAACCGGGTTGGCGGGGTCGCTGACATAACTCAACTTGCCAATTTGAGACCGTTTGGTCTCGGTCAACTTTCCGGCTGGATCCAGGTAGTGGTTGGCCAGTTTGGACTGCGTTGGCGGCCATGTGTCAAACGTTTTCCAAACCTTTGCCCCGCTATCGAAAACGGTGGCTTTGGGACGCGAATACTTGCGGTCTCCCCGCAGGAAGGCATCGAAGAACGGGAACTCGATTTCGTCCTGGAAATAGGTGCTGGTGTTTGAGCCCCAGTCGTGCACATGGAATTTTTGTCCGGCGCCGCTGGCCCACATGCCGTGGTACCAGGGGCCCATCACCAGCCAGTTGTTGGGTTGGCGGCCGGTGAGTTCCATCGCTTTGTAGCAGGCCATCGGACCATAGCAGTCTTCGGCGTCATAGAACCCGCCCACCCAAAGGCACGCGGGTTTGACGTTAATGAGGTGCGAATGGATGGAACGGGCCTGCCAAAAGTCGTTGTAGGTGTCGTTGCGGATGCCGTCTTGCCAAAACGGGATTTGACCCTTGTAGAGCTTGGTCTCGACATTGGCAAGGCCGCCGAGATCCAGGAAGTATTTGTAGGCGTCCCCATTGATGTTGATCGGGATGCCCGGCGGCCGAGTGGGGCCGGGTTTATCTTGCACGACGCCGAAACCGCTGTAAAAGGAAATGAAATCCTGGAGCATGAATGCGCCGTTGTGGTGGAAGTCGTCACCGAGGAACCAATCGGCCGTTGGGGCTTGGGGGCTGGCGGCCACCAGGGCCGGATGCCCGCACAGGGCGCCAAGTGCGGCATAGCCCCCGGGATAGCTGATTCCCCAGATTCCGACCCGGCCGTTGGTGTGCGGCACATTTTGGATCAAGTAGTCTACAGTATCGTAGGTGTCGGTGCTTTCATCGATGTCGTGGGGGTTGGGTTCGATCCCGTTGTGCTGGAAGGTCTGGCTGAGCTGGGGCCGGACATCAACGAAGGTGCCCTCGGACATGTAGTGCCCCCGCACGTCCTGATAGGCAAAGATGTATTGGGCATCTTTGAACTTTTGCGATCCCCGGTGGCCGCCCCGGTAGGCGGTGGGCCCGTATGGCCCGGCGGAATAGGGCGTCCTTTCCAGCAGGATCGGCGATTGGCCGGTCAGGCTTTTGGGCACATAGACGGCGGTGTAGAGCTTTGCCCCGTCCCGCATTGGGATCATGTACTCGTACTTTTGGTACTGATCCTGGGGGTTTTGGGCGGCAACGGGGACTGCCAAGGCGGCGAGGGCCGCCAACGCCACGAAAATTCGGGCACGCAACATTTTTGCATTGTGCCCGACGAAGCGGCCAAAAATCAGTTTCCGGATTTTTTGAACGTCAGGATGTCTCCGTTGATGCAATACCGGAGCCCCGTTTTGTCGCTCGGTCCGTCATCGAAAACGTGTCCGAGGTGTCCATCGCACCGGGCGCAAAGGACTTCGATCCGGTGCATGCCGTAACTGTCGTCGGCTTTGAGCCAGATGTTTTCTTGGTTATAGGGTTGGAAAAAGCTGGGCCATCCGGTGCCGGATTCAAATTTGGCATCCGATTTGAACAAAGGAAGCCCGCAACCGACGCACGAGAAGACGCCTTCTTCGTGGTTGTTTAGGTGACCGCCACAAAAGGCAGCCTCGGTGCCCTTGGCGCGCAAAATCCGGTATTGCTGATCGGTGAGTTGGGCTTTCCATTGGGCATCGGTCTTAACAACTTTGTCCTTGCGTTGGGGCGACTTGTTGGTCACAGGGATTCCGCCGATCTTTTCGGGTTCCCCATTGGATTGGGCCCGGTTTTGGGTGGCGTAAAGGCCGAACCCGGCGAGTGCGGCAAGGGAAGCGATGAGGAGTGCCTTCATGTCCGTCCTAATGTTTTGGACGCCGGAAATGTTCGCAGTTTGGCGGCGTATGGATAATCTGGCTTATGGGCGGGGTGTTCTTTTATGCCAATGAAGGGTCACGGCGGTCCCAATCGGAGTTCCCGTCGGCCGAAGGCGCCTTGTTGGCGGCGGGCCTGGAATTGGCCGAGTCGCGCCTCTGTTCCAGCTTCGAAGAAATGCGGGCCTTGGTGGAATCACGGGTCGCAGGCGGGGCCAAAGCCGTCATCGTCGGGGGCGGAGACGGAACGCTGGGCAGTGTAGCCGGGCTTTTCGCCGGATCCAAAACCGTGTTTGGAGTGATGCCATTGGGGACGGGCAATCAATTCGCTCGGGAGTCTGGCATCCCGCAGGACTTGGCGGGCGCGGCGCAAACCTTGGCCCAGGGCCGGGTCGCCCGGCTAGACATGGGGGTTTGCAGCGGTCGCCCGTTTTTGACCGTGGCGACCGTGGGTCTGACCACCGACATCGCCCGGGGGCTGCAGGGAAAGGGGATTTTGGGCAAGGCCAGTTACGGCCCGGCAGTCGTTTCCGCCATCCGCAAGGCAAAACCGTTCGAGGTGGAGATCGTGGGGGAACGCGAAACGATCAGCGGCGAGATGATCCAGGTGGTGGTGTGCAATGGCCGCACGCATGCGGGCCCGTTTTTGGCCAGTCCGGATGCAACGGTGACCGACGGCCAATTCGACGTTTACGCGGTGAAGCCGATCGATGTGGGCCATATGATCGGGGCGTCGGTTTTGGCGTTGGCCGGCAAGCACACCGAAACCGAGGAGGTCGATTGGATGAAGACAGACCGTTTGGTGTTGCAGACCAATCCCCAATTGCCGGTGGTCATCGACGGCGAGGAATCATGGTTCGACGTGTTGGAGTTTTCGATGCGGCCAGGCGTGCTCCGGACATTGGTCGGCCCGGGGCTCCGGGTACCCCAGAACCGTCTCGACGATTGGTCTTGGGCTCAGTAGTCGATCAGGCTCTGTTGGAGTTCGAGGTTCGGCCGGAAGGGGACAGCGGCGGGTCGCCCGATCAGCCACCCTTGGACGCAATCGAACCCGCACCGTTCCGCAAAGGCTAGCTGCGGGAGGGTTTCGATCCCTTCGGCAACGGTTTGGGATCCCAGAGCCCGGCAAAAGGCCACGAGCGACGTGCAAACGGCTTCCTTGGCTTCGCAATCGGCGGATTGGATCAGTGACCGGTCGAATTTGACGATGTCAGGCCGGACGATTTCTGCGGTGGCGATGGTGCTGTGCCCAGATCCAAAATCGTCGAGGGCGATGCGGGCCCCGGATTCCCGAATGCAAGCCACCAAGTTGAGGAGGGCGGATTCGCCTGGGAACCCTTCGGATTCAATGAATTCGAAAACGACTTGCGCGGGGGCGACGCCAGCGTTCCGCAACGCAAAGACCGTCATATGGATTTCATCGCAACCGGTGCCGTATTCGGCGGGCGCCAAGTTGAGGAAGATCGACTCATCCGGATGGACGAGTCCGTTCAAACCGTCGCAGGCGGCAAGCCGGGCGCGTTGGTCAAAGATCTTTCCCATTCCCAACCGGTTGGCGGTGGATGAGAGTTCGAACCCGGATCGGAGCCCGTCGTGCTCGACTCCGCGCGCCAGGGCTTCAAAGCCGATGGTCCGGCAAGATTTAAGGCTGTAGATCGGCTGGAAGTGGGCAATGAGCCGGTTGTCGTCCAATAGGTCTTCAAACCATTTGCCGGAAATCTGGGTGAGCAGGTCGCCGAGAGACAGGGCCCGCCATGGCTCCACAGGTTCATCGGAGCAGTAGCGCACGGCGGCACATGTGGATATCTCACCGTGTGACAGGGATTGCGCAAAGCCTTCCAGGGCTTCTTCCCACCCGTGGCCTGCGAAATGGAACACCGAGCCGTTGACCAAATCGGGTTGTCCCAATCCCCGACCCTTTGCGGCCACATCCCGGTCGTCGCTGAAGACGGCGACCCCGGAGCCCCGGTATTCATTTTTTTGCCGGCCTTGGGCGCTGAAAATGAACGCGCGCAATGGCAAGATGAATCCTCTTTGGATCAATTCGGGTTCTCACCATTCGATGCCCGAACTAATGCCAGCGGGAATAATACCAGTGTTGGCCGGAGTTTTCCCCATATGTGGAAAAATGTGTTGAAAAAGGGCAAATGTCAGTTGCAATTTGCCCCCTGCCGGGACCTGAAGCGTCCACGGGGTTCAAAACCGGTAGAAACGGAATGTGGTCGGAAAAGATCTGCATCCCCAATTCCCGATTTTGGAAAGGCAGGTTCATGGCCGGGCGCTTGCCTATTTAGATAATGCGGCGACGATGCAGCGGCCAGATTGTGTGCTGGCGGCGATGGACGCTTTTTCGCGCAGTTGCAACGCAAACGTGCACCGCGGGGTGCACACATTGAGCCAGGAGGCGACCGATGCCTTTGAATCGGCCCGCGACCGCGTGCGGACGTTTGTCAATGCCAAAGAGTCGGCAGAAATCATCTGGACCAAAGGATGCACGGAGAGCCTAAACCTCGTCGCCCACTCTTGGGGAGCGGCCAATCTCGGGCCAGGGGACGAGATCTTGTTGAGCACGATGGAGCACCACGCCAACATCGTGCCGTGGCAGTTGGCCGCCAACCGGGTTGGCGCGCAGGTCAAACCAATCCCCATCGATGACGATTGCCAGATCGACCTGGGGGCCCTTCAGCGGATGCTTTCCGGACCGGTCAAGGTGGTCGGGGTCAAACATGTCTGCAATGCGACGGGCCGGGTCAACCCGGTCGCCGAAATCGCCCGGATGGCGCATGATGTTGGGGCGGTCGCAGTCGTTGACGGTGCCCAGGCTCTAGCCCATGTGCAGGTCGACGTGCAAGCCCTCGGCGCCGACTTTTACGCCATGAGCTCGCACAAGGTCTATGGGCCGATGGGGATGGGGGCACTCTACGGCCGGCGGGAACTGCTTGACTCGATGCCCCCGTTCCAGGGCGGCGGGGATATGATTCGATCGGTGAGTTTTGACGGGACGACGTTCAACACCATTCCGAACCGGTTTGAACCGGGAACCCCGCACGTCGATGGGGCGATCGGGTTTAGCCGGGCTTTGGACTGGATGGTCGAAAATGGGGTTGAAGCCATTGCCTGCCACGAAAATGAATTGGCGGAAGCGTGCCGCAAGGCATTGCGCGAGATCCCCGGAGTGCGTTTGGTGGCGGAAGGGGGAGAAAAGGCAGCGGTTGTGAGTTTCGTGACGGAATTCGCGCATCCCCATGATGTGGGAACCGTTTTGGATCGCCATGGGGTGGCCGTGCGGACGGGCCACCACTGTTGCATGCCGCTGATGGACCGGCTTGGCATCCCGGGGACGGTCCGGGCGAGCTTCGCGGCGTATAATACTGATGTGGACTTAAAAGTCCTGATTGAAGGGGTTCTCGCTACGCGGGGGATATTCGCTTGATGCTGAACGACCTGTACCAAGACGTGATTTTGGATCACGGCCGGAAACCCCGGAACTTTGGCGACCTCCAAGATCCGACCCATGTGGCGGAAGGATTCAACACGCTTTGCGGCGACCGGGTTTTGGTGAGTTTGGCCGTGCGCGGCGACCGGGTGGAAGAGATCCGTTTCAAGGGGTCGGGCTGCGCGATCTGCATGGCGAGCGCCAGCCTGATGACGCAAATGATCCGTGGGAAGTCGGTTGCTGAAGTCCGGGATCTGTTCACCCAATTCCAACAGGCCGTGACAGTGGAAGGTGCCCCGAGCGGAGGGCTTGGCGAATTGGAAGCCCTGACCGGCGTGAAAAACTACCCGAACCGGGTCAAATGCGCAACCCTGGCGTGGCATGCGGTCAAAGATGCCTTGGGTGCAGGAGAAGCCGGTGCCTGAACCGATCCCCCCTCCCGAAACCGGCCGGAAGGCTTTGAATTCGATTGAACGCGCCATGTTGGAAGGGGAGGTGATCGAATCCCTCCGCCAGGTCTATGACCCCGAGCTGCCCGTGAACATCTATGACTTGGGCTTGATTTACGGCATCCACGTCGACCAATTCGGTGAGGTGGCGATCACGATGACCCTCACAAGCCCGGCTTGCCCGGTTGCCGGGATTTTGCCGGGCCAGGCAGAAGATGCCGCGCGCAACACGCCGGGGGTCACGGATGCCACGGTGGAGTTGGTGTGGGATCCCCCCTATACGATCGACCGCATGCCGGAGCACATCCGGCTGGAATTGGGGTTGTTTTGAGGCTTAAGCGATGAAGTTCAGTGCACAAGAAGAGTACGGCCTGCGTTGCCTGGTCTCGTTGGCCCGGCGCGGCCCCGGGGCATCGATGACGATCCCCGAGATCAGCGAAGTGGAAGGCCTGACGGCGAGCCACGTGGCAAAAATCTTGGGAATCCTGCGCCGGTCCGGCTTTGTCACCAGCACGCGGGGTCAGCAGGGCGGCTACCAGCTGGCAATGAAGCCCAGAGAAATGGTTTTGCGCGATGTGCTCTCCCCGTTGGGCGGGCGACTTTTTGGCGAGGAATTTTGTGCGCGCCATACCGGGATCCAAGCGGCCTGCGTCCATGAAACCGACTGCGCTTTAAGGCCGCTTTGGACGGGTGTCCAACAGGCGGTAGACGGGGTCTTGGGGCGGTATACGGTTCAGGATCTTTTGGATGGATCGGTGGAAGCCCCGGCTATCCACCTCTCGGTTTCGCGGCCCAGCCGCGAGGGGGCGTGACGCCGGTGCCGGATTTCCCGGTTGTCATTGCGCCGGAAGCGGCTGCGCAAATTGTGCGGCTCTTGGCCCGAAAGGGGACGGAGGGTTCGTTTTTGCGCATCGGAGTCAAAGGTGGCGGTTGCTCGGGTCTGGAATATCTCTTCATGCTGGACACTGTTCCCCGCGACGGCGATTTTGTCTTTGAAGGGGAAGGTTTTGCCGTCCGCCTTGATGCCAAGTCGGCAAAGTTCTTGGAGGGCGCAGCCTTGGTTTACACGGGAAATCTGATGGGTGGCGGCTTCCGTTTTGAGAATCCGAATGCGGAACGCTCTTGCGGTTGCGGCACGAGTTTCACGCCTCGCCGGATCGGCTGAGGGGCGGCCCTAGTCAGAACAGCTTGGTTCCGTTGGGGACGGGCCGCTCTGGCCGGGCCAGGATAACGGCGCCTTCTGCATCGGCGAACCCGGTGACCAAACACTCCGACACGAACGGCCCGATCTGCTTGGGCGGGAAGTTCAAGACGGCCACGACTTGGGTGCCCACCAGGTCTTGCGGCGTGTAGTGGCGGGTGATTTGGGCGGAGCTGCGCCTGGTGCCGAATTCGGGGCCGAAGTCGATGGTGAGTTTGTAGGCGGGCTTGCGGGCCTGCGGGAAGGGTTCGGCGGCCAGGATCGTTCCGACCCGGAGTTCGACCCGCTCGAAATCGCCGAAAGAAATGGGCACCATACGCCAAGTCTGATGGATGTCGGGACATGGTTTCATGCAAAGTTCGCGGGTCCCGAGTAATCTGCCGCCATGAGTTCAGGTTTGGAATCTTTGAAGGCCCGAATGGCCCAAGTGAACGCCTTGGGCGCGGCCACCGCCCTGATGGAGTGGGATCAACAGTGCTTGATGCCGGAAGGCGGGGCCGGTGCGCGGAGCGAGCACGTGGGCTTGCTGAGCGAGATGGCCCATAGCCTGTTTGTTGCCGAAGAAACTCAACGGGCGTTGGAATCGGCCGAATCAGAAGTGAGCGGCGGCGACGACGACGATTCTGCAATGGTGCGGGTTGTGCGTCGGCAGATGGACATCAAGACCAAGATCCCGGGAGACCTGGTGGCCGAGCAGGCCAAGCTGGCGGCGGTCGGGCACGAGGTTTGGGTCAAGGCCCGCAAGAACAACGATTACAAATCGTTCCAGCCTATTTTGGAACAAACGGTCGATATCAGTCGGAAGATTGCCGAGTGCCTGGGATATGAAGACCACCCCTATGACGCAGTGACCGACCAGTTCGAGCAAGGGGCGACCCGGAAGTTTTGGGATGCGATGTTCGATTCGATCCGCCAGCCGTTGACGGATCTGGTGTCTGAAATCAAGAACAGCCCCAGCCAGCCCGATGATTCGTTCCTTTACGGGGATTGGGACGAGTCCGCACAGAGATCGTTCAGTCTCAAATTGATCGAAGGGATTGGTTTCCGCATGGACCGCGGCCGTTTGGATACGGCCCCGCACCCGTTCTGCACAAACTTCGCGATTGGCGATGTCCGTTTGACCACCCGGTTTTTGGATTACCTTCCGAGCGCCATTTTCGGGAGTTTGCACGAGGCGGGGCATGGCCATTACGAGCAAGGGAGTCCAGACGAGTGGGATCGGACGCCGCTTGCCGGCGGGGTCAGTTTGGGCTGGCACGAGAGCCAGTCGCGGACATGGGAAAACATCGTGGGACGAAGCCTGCCGTTTTGGAAGCACTATTACGCGGACTTGCAGGCGGCGTTCCCGCAATTGGGATCGGTTGATCTAGAAACGTTCTACCGGGCGGTTAACCGGAGCCGGCCCACGCTGATCCGGGTAGAGGCCGACGAGGTCACTTACAACCTGCACATCATGGTCAGGTACGAGCTGGAAAAAGGGATGATGGATGGCTCGATCAAGGTTGCCGACATCCCAACGGAATGGAACGACCGGTACAAAACCTATTTGGGCATCGTCCCGGATTCGGACGCCAAGGGATGCCTGCAAGATGTCCATTGGAGCGGGGGGATGCTCGGTTACTTCCCCACCTATTCAATGGGGAACATTTTGAGCTACCAACTATGGGAACTCTTGGAATCTGACTTGGGCGATACGGATGCGCTGATGGAGAAGGGCGATTTTGCCCCGATTTTGGGTTGGCTCCGGGAGAAGGTTTACCGGATGGGCTCCAAATATCCGCCCCAGGAGCTTTTGCAGCGGGTCACGGGCGGCGGGCTGGATGCCGAGCCCTACTTGCGGCGGATCCGGGCAAAATATGCCGGAATCTATGGTCTGGAATAAGTCTTAGGCAAATGTCAAACGGGCAACCGGCACCACTCAAGGAATGCCGGTTGCCTATTGATGGGCCAAATGTCTGCAACGTGACTGCAATGCCAATAGTGAGAACGGTATTACGGCCAGTAATAGTACTTGCTTTCGCAATATTAAGAAATTCCATGCTCAGTTTAGCTATAGTGGTGTTGAAGTTCCGCGGCACTTTCGGTCGCGCTTGAACAGAAGAGGAAAAAATGAAAGGAATAACCCTGCTTGCAATGGCCGCCCTCGGCCCTGTCTCCTTCGCACAAGTCCTTTGGGATCAAAGCAATGTCGTCAACGTTGCTGGCGGCGGAACCGGTGCCATTGCTGGTGCCGACCTGAGCCAACTCTCCGGAACCGAAACGCTGTTTGGTTGGGGCGCGCAAGCGGCCAACACCAACGTGATGGCCGATGACTTCACCGTCGGCGCGGGTGGTTGGAACATCACGGGGCTGCGGTTCTGGTCTTACCAAACCGGCGCTACGACGGCGACGATCACCGGTGTCAACTTTGCCATCGATTCCGACCTGACTTCGGTCACGGTCAATCCGGCGGCAACCGTCACCACGACTCTCACCAACACCTACCGGGTGGCCACAGGTGTAACCAGCGATGCAAACCGCCGCTTGCAGTTGGTTGAAGTCAGTGGCTTGAACATCAACCTGAGCGCGGGAACCTACTTCCTTAAGTTCAACTTTGTTGGCAGCACGGCCAACAGCGGCCCGTGGGCCCCGGCAATCCCGACCGGCCAAGCCGTCAACGGTCAAAACGCCCAACAGTCGCTGGCTGGTGGCGCCTTTGCCCCGGCTTTCGTCGATGGCGGCGCTGGCCCGCTCGGTGGCGACGCGGTCTTCCAAATTCGGGGCCAAGCGGTTCCCGAACCGGCGACGATGAGCCTGCTCGCCGTTGCCGCCGCTGGCATCGCTGCCCGCCGACGCAAGAAGAGCTAACCGCTCTCACTGATTCGGTTAGTCTGGAGGGGTGGAGAGATTCCACCCCTCCAGATTTTTTTAGAACTTGGCCGGTATGGCGGTATCCATGTTGTGGAGGATGAACGCGTAGATATCCGCGACTTCTTCCAGCGCCTTTTGAATTGGTTTGCCGCCGCCGTGGCCGGCCGAGGATTCGATCCGGATGAGGCAGGGGGCCGGGCCGGCTTGGCAGGCCTGCAACCGGGCGGCAAATTTGAATGAGTGGGCGGGAACGACACGGTCATCCGTGTCGGCAGTTGTCACCAGCGTTGCCGGGTAGTTGGTGTTGGGCTTGAGGTTGTGGTAGGGGCTGATCCGGTAGAGGGCAAAGAACTCGTCTTGGTTTTCCGGCGACCCATAATCGCCCTCCCATGCCGAACCGATGGTGAACTTGTTGAACCGGAGCATGTCCATGACCCCGACTTCTGGGATGGCGACCCCGCAAAGGTCGGGCCTTTGGGCCATGGTGGCCCCGACGAGCAGCCCGCCGTTGGATCCGCCCTGGATGGCCAGGTGCTTGTTGGTGGTGTAACCGTTAGCAACCAGGTATTCGCCGCATGCGATGAAGTCATCGTAAGCGTTTTGTCGCCGGACTTTGGTGGCCGCTTCGTGCCATTCCTTGCCATATTCAGCCCCGCCGCGGATGTTGGCCAGGCACCAAATTCCGCCCATGTCCATCCAAACCGTGCGGGAGGTGCTGAACCAGGGGGTCTGGCTTAGGCCAAAACCGCCATAGGCATACATGAGAGTCGGATTTTGACCAGTCAGTTTCAAATCCTTGCGGTGGACGATAGTCATCGGCACTTTGGTTCCGTCGTTACTGGTGACAAAAACTTGCTTGGCCGTGTACTTTTCGGGGTCGAGCGGGAGTTCGGGCTTTTTGTAAATTGTTGACTGATTGGTCTTGGAATTGTACTTGTAGATCACGACGGGCGTGGTGAAGTCTGCATAGCTGTAATAGGTGTCATCGTTTTCCGGGTCGCCGGCAAATCCGGCAACGGCCCCCAGCCCCGGGAGCGGGACGTCACCGGCCGGCTTCCCTTGCAGGTCAAAGGTCGAAACGAGGGCGTGGGCATCCCTCATGTATTGGACGGTGATCCGACTGAGGCTGAGGGATGCGCCCTCGATGGCTTCTTTGCGCGCCGGTACGACATCGCGGAGTGTGCCGCCCGAGAGCGGCATGGTTGCGATTTTGCCGGTCGGGGCCCCCTTGTTGGTCTGGACATAGAGATCAGATCCGCGAACGCCGAGTGGCGAATAGTTGGCGTCGTTGGCGTCGAGGATCTTGTCGATCTTGACCGAGGCCCCTTGGTGGTGAACCCACCAGATGCGGTTGTTGGTGGAACCGGGATCTTCCACATAAAGGAAGAGCTCTTTTTTGGCATCGTCAAAGACCGGCGAGAAGAACCGTTGCGGGTTATCCGGATCTTTATAGATCAGTTGGTCTTGAGATTGCGGGGTTCCCGTGCTGTGGAAATAGATGGCGGCGTTTTCGTTGGCAGCCGTGAAAGCGGTGTCGCCCTTTGGTTCGGGGAACCGCAGGTAATAGAAGCCGGTGCCGTCCGCGTTGATGGTGCCGACTCCGAATTTGCCCCATTTGACGGGGTCACCGATTTCCTTGCCGGTGGCCACATCCAACATGTGCCATTCCAACCAGTCCGACCCGGAAGCCGCCACGGCATAGAGCATCCGGTTTCCTGAGTTGTCGTAATCGGTTGCGGTGAGGGCGACGGTGCCGTCTTTGCTGAGATTGTTGGGGTCAAGGAGGATCCTGGGTTCGGCACCCGGTTTGTCCACGACATAGATCACATCTTGGGGTTGCAACCCGGTGTTGTAGGTGTAGAACGTGCGTTGACCTTTGGTAGTGGGCACGCCGTACCGTTCATAGTTGACACGGCGCATGAGTTCGCCAAGCAGCGTTTGCCGGTTGGGGATTTGGGCAAGGTAGCGGTTGGTCAGTTCGGATTCTGCATAGGCCCATGCTTTGACTTCGGGCGTGGAGATGGGTTGTTCCAGCCAGCGGTAGGGGTCAGCGACGGTGATTCCGTGGTAGGTGTCCTTTTGGTCAACGGTTTTGGTTGGGGGATAGGGCCAGGCTTGGGTGATCATTGCTGCCGCCAGAACGGTGGGAGTCATGTCCGGAGTTTACTTGGGGTTTTGCAAACGGCTCGCCTGATCCGGGGCCGGCCGATTGGGGGGATAATGGAAGGATGGTGACGGCGGCCTTGGCTCTGGGGATGGTGCGGGCAGACTTCGATTGGACCTTGACATGCGAGCGGACGGAATACGCCGAGACGGGTCGCTATGCCGAGGCCCTGGCATTTTGCGACCAGTTGCGCCTGCAGCCCAACACCCATGTCTTCCCGATCGGCAAATCGCCGGAAGGCCGGGAGATGTTGGTGGTGGTGGTCAGCACAGATAGCAATGTTTTGCTGCCCAAAGAACGGAAAAAGCCGCTGCTTTTCATCAACAACGGCATCCACAGCGGAGAGATCGAAGGAAAGGATGCCGACTTGATTTTGGCGCGCCGGTTGCTCCACCCCGATGGCGCGCCGGATGAACCTTTTTGGGGCGATTTGTTGGACAAGGCCAGCTTTGCGTTCATCCCTGTTTTGAGCGTGGATGCCCACGAGCGCATGTCGCCCTTTAACCGAGCCAACCAGAACGGCCCTCGGGAAATGGGGTGGCGAGTGACGGGGCAAAACATCAACCTGAACCGGGATTGGGGCAAATTGGACGCCCTAGAAATGCGCAATCTGGTCGACTTTGTCAACGACCTGGCCCCCGATTTTTATGTGGACAATCACACAACCGACGGCGGGGATTGGCAATACACGGTCCAATACGACGTGCCGAGGAACCCGACGATGGATGATCGGGTGGTCGCCGTTTCGCAGAATTTCGTCGACGACGTGATGCCCAAGTTGGACAAGGCAGGGTTCTTGACCGCTCCTTACTTCGGCGGCTTCGACGAGCGTCACCCCGAGCGGGGGCTGACCGTGGGCACGTTTGGGATCCGGTATTCGACGGGATATTGGGCGGCCCGTAACCGGCCTTCGATGTTGGTTGAGACCCATGTTTTGAAGCCTTACCGGGACCGGGTAATGGCTACGTTGGAAGCGAACCGGCTGACGTTGGAATGGGTTGGCAAGCATGGCCAGGCGCTGATGGAGGCGGGCCGGATGGCCGACATGCTGGGGCAGGCAGTGGAAGAAGGCGATGACATTGTGTTGACCGCGCGCAATTCCGGCAAGACCCGGCCGTTCACCTTCCGGGGATTCAAGTTTGCGCCTTATCAGAGTGAGGTGAGCGGGGGCGAGATCCCGCATTGGACCAAGGAGAAGGTGGATACACCGACGGTGATCCGCGACCAATATGAACCGGGGCTGACGGTCAAAGCGCCGGCAGGCTGGCTGGTGCCGGCTCCGATGACCGATGTCATCGAGCGGTTGGCTCTCCACAAGATTGTGATGGTTCCCGCGCGGCCGGGCAGGGTCGAACTCACCGCCTACCGGTTCGAAAATGTCGCCCTGGGCACGGAGACTTTCGAGGGCCGCACCATGCCCCGCTACAAGGTTGTGGAAGTCCGCCGCACCGTCGACGTCCCCGAGGGGAGCGTGATCGTCCCGGTCGGGCAACCTTTGGTCAGGTTGGCGGCCCAGCTTTTGGAACCGCAGTCGGGCGAGAGCTTCGCCAACTGGGGCTTCTTCAACAACTTTTTTGAGCAGAAAGAATATGCGGAGGCTTACGCCATGGAGCCGGTCGCGAAAAAGATGCTCGAAGACCCCGCGGTAAAGGCGGCGTTTGAAGAGGCTCTGAAGGATCCCCAATTTGCGGCAAACCCGTCGGCACGGCTGGACTGGTTCTTCCAGCGGAGTCCGTTCTACGATTCGCGGCTGTTGATCCAACCGGTTTACCGATTGACAGGAGACCAGTTCAGCTCCCTGAAAGTCGAAAAAAACTGAACCTCTGAGAGGGTTCGCGCGGTAATAAGTCAATAGGCTCGGCGGCTGGCCGGCACTGGGTGAAATCGATGCTGACAACGATCCTTGCGACACTCCTCTTCCACCCGGTGCAGGAAGTCCGGCGGGATTTTATGTTCCCTGTGATGCCGGTGCACCAGTTGGCGGATTGGCTTCACGAAGAGGTTGGCAAACCTGTGTTCGTGGTGCCGGAAGTCCGTGACCGGATGGTCTACATTCACTTGAAGAACCGGACATTCGCTGAGCTTTACGATTTATTGGAACAGGCGGCCGGGGTCAAAGTCTCGGACAAAAACGGGGCGCTGACCCTGATGGTTTCGCCAACGGTGCAACCCGTCGGGTTGGTGAATGGCCCGGGGTTGCAAAAGGAGCTGGATTCCAAGCCGACAAAAATGCCGACCCGGGCTGACATCGAAGAGGCAATCCCGGAACTGGCGCGGATCCAAAAGGCGATGCAATCGGGAACGTTTTCCGCTTCGAGCCCGGACTTCAAGAAGTGGACGGATTTCGCAAACCTCGATCCGGCGGCGGTTGCGGCAGCGGTCGCACTGCGAGGGGTAGGGGTGCAGAACTTGTTGGGGATCCGAGATTTTGAACGGGTGGTGTACTCGACCCAACCAACGCGGATGCAACGCCCGTGGCCAGGCAAGCCTGCCGCCGAGCTCCAAAGTTTGAATGCCGCGATGCAGATCCGGAACGAGGTCGTTGAAGCGACGGAGAACATGGAAAGCTTTGGGATGGTGATGGACAGCAACCGGCTTCCGATGAGCCAGTTGCAGGCCGTAGCCGGCGGGTTGGCGCGGCCGGTGGCCGCCATGACGCTTTCCATTCGCCGGATGCCTTATATGTACATGGTTACCTTCAGCATGTATGACAAAGATGGGGGAGGGATCGCGGCCTATCAAACCCAACTCACGGGTCTTGACATGGAAGGGTTTGCCTCCATGCAGGAAAGGGTGGCGGAAGCGACGAAAGATTTGACCCAGGAGATGAAACTCTCGGGGGATGAACGGGACGAGATCCGGCGGATCAACGCCATGTTTGGCGGGAATCGGGCTGCATCGGAAGCCGTCGCGAAAGATATCGAATGGCTCGCCCATGTGGACGAGCACGAGCCGTTCTCTGGCGTCGTCAGCCGGATTTTCGATTTCGGGGCGGATCAAACGGGCAACGAGGTGATTTGCGAGGTGCTGATGCCGACGCAGGCCCTGACGGGCCTGGAAAAGGTGACCGCGGGCCAGGCCTTTGCGGCCCTGCTGATGCAATCTCCTTTTGGGGCGATGGAGCCGTCACGGAACAGTTTGGTTATCTCCAAGCCGATGCCATCTTGGATCTATCAGTTCCTGGTCTCGCGCCCGGCCATTGCGCAGGTGGCCCGGCGCGCCATGGCCAATGGCCGGCTCACGTTTGATGACTTGGCGGACGGCGTGGGTTCGCTGAGCCAGCGGGTTCAGGCGATGCTCTTTGTGCCGGCCGCGCTCTCGCTGACCGGCCAATATGACCAAAGCAGCTACATCCAGCCTTACGAGTGGAGCGATTTCTTGCTCTTTAGCTATGCCGCGTTGGGCCCCCAGCAGCGCAAGCAGGTGTTTTCTCCAGAAGGACTGACGGTGGACGTGCTCACGGCCCCGCCCGCAATCCGCAAGTTGTTTGCCGACACGGTGGCGAACTCTGATGCCCAGATGGCGAACGAGCCGAGGCCCCGGCCGGACAGGCAGGCCTTGGAGCCGTTGCCGGGCGGGATCCCCGATGTGGCGTGGAACCATGAGCCCTCGGTGTTTTTGACCTTTGGGCAGGCCCAACCTCCAAGTTTCCACTTGCGGGCCCGTGTGAGGGAAGGTTATGTGGTGGAGCGCACGTACAGTTCTGGCGGTCAAACCTTTACGTTCACCCAGTTCCAATCGCTGGATGATTTGGCGATGCAGCAGGCATCGATGGAAGCGTTCCCGCCGGATAGCGGCTACACGCCTCCGGTAATGAACGGCGTGGCGGCCACCCAGCAGCTGACTGTGGAGCTGACGGTCCACTTTGGGGTCTATGAGGTTCCCGGCGGCACGTTCACAATGTTGACGCAGCCTTCGGGCAAATCCGGCCCGATCGATTCGTTGCCAGAAGCGCAACGGAAGAAGTATTACGAGCTTCTTGAGAAGTACCGCAACGAGTACAAAGGAATCCGGGGCTCGCCGCCACCGGCCCACCGCTGAACTCAATGCCCCCTTCTTTCCATTGAATCCGGCATCCGTGCCGGGGCCGCAACGGTGCATTCGAGGAATTTTCTAGGTTGTTGCGGCTCAAACCTCATCCATCCCCCTAAGAATCCGATTGAGTCGGGCCGATAGAAATACCTGGGTCAGATCGACCGGAGAAGGTTATCGGAATGTACGAGCAGTACTGGGGACTTAACGAAGCACCATTCACATTGACGCCAGATCCGCGGTTCCTCTATATGAGCCGCTCTCACGAAGATGCGTTGATGATGCTGCATTACGCCATTGCCCGCAACAAAGGGGCGGCGATGCTCTGCGGCGAGATCGGGCTTGGGAAGACGACGATCAGCCGGAAGCTGCTTGAGATGCTCGACCCGGTGCAATACCGGATCGTGCTCATTGTCAACCCGATCCTGACCCCGACCCAGATGCTGCAAGAGATCCTCTCCCAGTTGGATGTGGAGACGACTTCGCGCAACCGCCAAGTGCTTGTTCAGCAGCTCCACCTGACCTTGATCGAGAATTACGATCGGGGTCGCCGCGTTGTTCTGATGATCGACGAGGCGCACTTGATTCGCTCGAGCAACAGTTTTGAAGAGTTGCGCCTGCTGCTGAATTGTCAGATGAACGACCAGTTCCTGTTGAGCCTGGTTCTGCTGGGCCAAAAGGAGTTGCTGCCGAAATTGAAAAAGGTTCCGGCACTGGAGCAGCGGTTGGCGGTGAAGCACCTGATTAAACCGCTGGACATTTTGGACACCGGCGAACTGATTCTGTTCCGCCTGCGCGTCGCCGGATTTTCTGGTGACCGGAGCCCGTTCACGCCGGAGGCGATCCATGAGATCCATCGGCTGAGCAACGGGGCGCCCCGGGTTGCGATCCAACTGGCCGACAACGCGATGTTGATGGCGATGGCCCGCAAAGAAAAGTTTGTCGATGGATTCTTGATCAACGAGATTGCCAACGACTTTGGAGCCGCCGCATGAATTTTGCCGATGCGATCCGCAAAGTCCACGGGGAACCGCAAGCCGCGGTCCAACCGGACGCTTATGACCTTCAGCCGAATTCCGGCGTGCCTCAGTTGGGGTTCTGTGCCGATGGCCTGCCGGCGCCGGCATCGGCTTCGGTGCTTGCTGGCAACGTGGTGCGGCTTGAGCTCTTTTTGAGTGCAGAGCAGATGTCCGGGATGTTCCGGGCGATCATGGCTGGCCAGCACACGGTGATGACGGCCCGCGAGGCGGCCGCCTATCTCCGGATTGGCAAAGACACTTTGATGAAGCTCGCCGAAGAAGGCGAGATCCCCGGCATCTTGATCGATGGCCGGTGGCGGTTCCCCAAGCCGAACTTGGACGACTGGCTGATGCTGAACCAGCATGGCCAAGAGGAGATCGACGATGTCGCTTAACCCCTTCAAAAAACGCAGCTACGTGGGCATTGATATCGGCCACAAGACCATCAACCTGGTTCAACTCGAAAAGGTTGGCCACGGTTGGAAAGTGTCGCGCCAGGGGATGATCCCCACGCCGAGCGATTCGGTGAAAGACGGCGTGGTGATCGACCCGGACGTTGTGGGCATTGCGATTAAAGGTGCCTTGCGGGAGTTCAAGATTTCGGCCTCTTCGGCCGTTGTCGCCGTTTCTGGGGCATCGGTGATTGTGCGGATGATCAAGACGGCAAAGATGACACCGCAAATGCTGCGAAAGTCGATCCGCTACGAAGCGGGCCACTATGTCCCTTCCTCGATTGAGGACAGCTATATCGAATTTGAAATCCTGGGCGAGACGGAAGACGGCCAATTGGACGTGATGATCGTCGCCGCCCCGCGGGAAGTGGTTGAAAGCAAGAAGCGCGCGGTAGAGCGTGCCGACCTTGAAGTCGACATTGTGGATATCGAGGCGTTTGCGATCTACCGGAGCTTGATTGAAGCCGACGAGAATTCGGTTTTGCACAACATGACGGTGGCGATTGTGGACGTCGGGGCTGCCGCGACCACGGTGAGCGTGGTCAGCGACGGGAAGTTCATGATGACGCGGACCATCGTTGCCGCCGGCCAGGCGATGACGGATGCCCTGAAGAGCTATTTCCAACTGAATGATGAGCAGGCTGAGATCGGAAAATCGCAGCTTGATTTCACGCCGTTGGCGGCGAACCCGCTGACGGACAACCCGCCGCTGAAGGTGGTCCAAGGCCATGTCGACGACTTGGCCCGTGAGATCCGCCGGTCGATCGGCTACTTCCAGACCCAACAGGCGGAAGGGGCGAAATCGAACCCCGTGACCCACATTTTGCTGACAGGCGGGGGCGCCAAGCTCCGCGGCCTTGGCGAATACATGTCGAGCAAGCTCGGCGCCGAAGTGATCACGACCGGGATCTACGACAACCCGAAATTCATCCCCATCGGCGACTTGCCGCCAGGCAAAGGCCTGGAGTGGTCGGTTGCCACCGGACTTGCCATGCGCGCCTTCATGAAGGCGGCTTAAGGAGTTAGAACCATGCCATCGATCAACCTCATCCAAGAACAGCGCCTGGTTGCGCGGGCGCAGCAAAAGCAGGTGCAGTTTGCGATTTTGGGCACGGGCGGCCTCGGCGCCTTGCTCTTTTTGGCCGCCGTCACGCTGTTTTTGGACACGACGCGGCTCAACCTTGAGGCCGTCGCCTTGCAACAAAAGGCCGACGAGCTGAAACCGACCCTTGAGGAGTTGGACAAGAACCAGGAGGCGTTGGAGGCTTACCAGCCCCGAATCGAGACCCTGAACGCGGCCCGCAAGGATTCCACCAAGTGGGAAAACGTTTTGGCGTACTTGACGACCAACACCCCGGGCGACACCTGGCTGACAAGTGTGAAGGCTTTCAAACAGGATATCGCCACCCCGATGGTCGTGACGTTTAATGGGGTCAGCACCAAGCAAGAGTTCGTCGGGGACTTCCAATACCGGTTGGGCCTTTGCAGCGAATTGGAGCACCCGACACTGAAATACACGCAGCCCCGGGTGACTGAAAAGGGCCAATTGGTCGAATTCGAGGTCACCGCCGATATGAAGGGCACCAAACAAGAAGACGATGCCAAAGAGGTGAAGCAGAAATGAAAAACGATTCTTTGAAGACTGTGATCTTGTTGGCGTTGGTCGTCATCTTGATCGGTGGCGGATTGACCTACTGGCAGTTCGGCGCGCGATCCGAGGCGGAAGCCCGGCTGAGCGACTTGAGGTCGAAGTTGCCGGATGCCGACCAAGTGAACGCCGATTTGGCCAAAAGCCAGCAGGATCTCCAAGCGGCCCGCATGGAGTTGGATCACCTGGAGAAATCTTTGCCGGAAACGGCCTATATCCCGACCTTGCTGAAGGAACTGGAGTCCCTCGGGGCTTCTAAGAACGTCAAGATCGCCGGAATCCGCCCTATCGTGCAGGCCTCTGTTGACCCCAAGGCCAAGAAGGGCGAAGAAGCTTACGAAAGCGTTGAGATCGACATCACGGGCCAGGGGACTTATCGCGCCCTGTTGGAGTTCATTTCGGCTTTGAAGGGATTCCCCAAGATTTTGGCGGTGAGCACAATTTCCATGCAACCCCGGCAAGATGCGAAGGCAACTGGTACCGGTTTGCTGGATGCGACGATCCGGTTGCGGGCTTATGTTTTCAAGCAGCAGCTGGATGAGAACGGCCTGCCGGTTGACCCGGCCCAGGTCTCGGACACTCCGGCGCAACCGGGTGCGGCCAATGGCGCGGCGGGATCGGAACAGCCGACCACCCCGAACGACACCACCTCGAGCGGCACCTCGCCAAACGGCACCGGCACGCAGGCTCCGGGCACCGGCAACGGTTCCGGCACGCATGCGGCACCGGCTCCCGGCGCGAAAAGCTCCGACTTGCATACGAACACACCCTCAAAGGAAGGTGCCCTATGAACAACGACAAAAAGAAGATCCTCATCCTGGGGGCGCTAGGCTTGGTCCTTGTGGCCGTCGGGGCGTTTAGTTTTATGGGTGGCGGTTCTGGCGGCGGCAGCGTCGTGGCATCGACCCATACCGACAGGGCCCCCAAAGGCGGGTCCACTGGTTCAGCCGAAGCTGGGGCAGCGACCGATTCTGGCTCCGAGGCCGGGCAAACCGGCAAGTCTCTGCCGGCAACGGGCGGCACTCCGGAAGGAACTGGCACAAACCCTGTTCCGGCAACCGGCGACCAAGGTGCGGCGACGGCCGATACCGCCACGGGTGCAACCCCAGAGAATCCGGGGGCGCTCTCGGCAACCCCGTTTGTGCCGCGGGATCCGTTCTTGGTTCCCAGCACCTATGCAATGAACGTTCCGGCCCCGCCGCCGGCGCAACCGACACCGCCGAAAAACCCCAAGGTTGAGGCACCGGTCCGCCCGGGCACGAACTCTGGCTATCAGCCGATGGATCCGATGAGGGGTTCTCTGCCGGCCCCGGGCCAATCCGGCCCGGCGGGTGCGCCGATGGTTGCCACACCGATGTACCGGGTGAAAGGGATTTTGTTGGGCGCCAAGCCCATGGCAGTTTTCGAAGATGGCTCGGGGAACCAGAAACTGGTGCCGCTGGGCGGTTCGATCGACGGGGACACCAAGGTCGTTGCCATTGAAAAGGGCAAAGTCCGGGTCTCCCACAAAGGAAAAGAGCACACGCTCACGATTGACGAGGAAGCACGCAATGACTAAGACACTCACATGGATTGTGGCCCTCGGCCTTGCCGCTACGGCGAGCCTGGCCCAGGCACGGTCCGATATCCAGTCGGTGACCTTTCACAAGGGCTCCGACGGCACCCACACCGTTTTGGTGAAGGGTACAGATCTGGCGAAGCCGACGGTCATCGCCATTCCCGCCCGCAAGACGACGATCGTCGAATTTGCGGCCAACCTCCGCACGGCCAAGGGCTCTTTTGCGGTCGATTCCGCCGGAGTGGCCACCGTCACTTACGGTTGGTATTCGGCCAATCCGCCCAAAGTCCGCGTGGCCTTCCGCACAAACGGTGCGTTCACTCCCACGGTCGTTGCGGCCAAGGGTGGTTGGGCAATCCAGTTTGGAACCCCGGCGGTTGCGCCGAAAGTTTCCAAACCGGTTGCGCCGGTGAGCCAACCCGTTGCGGACAAGACGCCTGCGGTTCCCAAATTGCCGACCGGCGACGCCCTGCCAATGCCCGGCGAAGCCGGTGCCCCGACCCCGGTTCCGGGAAGCCCGTTGGCCCAAAGCCAAACGGCGCAGGCTTCTTATCAAACCCGGACGGAGACAACCTCTGCTAACCAATCGGCGGCAGTGACAGCCGGGATCCCCGCCGCACAGATGGTGAGCCTGGACTTTGTCAGCACGGACATCATCCAAATTTTGAAAGCGCTTTCGATCCAATCGGGAGTGAACATCGTGAGCTCGCCCGAAGTGAGCCCGAACGACAAGCCGGTCCGCGTGACGATTTCGTTGAACCGGGTTTCGCTTGACGAAGCCTTGACTTATGTCACCGCCATCGCCAACTTGCGTTATGCCAAGGTAGGCAACACCTACATCGTGACTCCGGCCGAGAACTTCAGTGCCGCGATGCGCCAGGTCATGGAACGGATGGGCGGCCGGTATGAAACCCGCGTCGTCAACCTGATCAGCGGCCAAGCGCAAAAGATCAAGGAAGCAGTAGAAAAAGCCCTTTCCCCGGCTGGCCCCAAGGGCTTCTATGAGGTGATTGTTCCGACGGCGAACGACCTTCCGGGCGTCGCTTTGGACAACGGCGGCACCAAAGATGCGGATGGGAAAACTCAACCGGCTAAGCCGACCTCGACGGGCCGCGTTTACTACCTGATGGTCGTCGGCGATCCGGAGCGGGTCACCGAAGTGGATAACTACATCCGCGAGCTTGACCAGCGGATCGCCGATTCCAGTTCTTTCAACCGCAAGGCCGACATGGCGACCGTCGTCGTGCCGGTGCAGAGCGGCGAGACGGGCCGGATCAAGATGATGATTGACCGCTTGGTGAGCGAGCATCCGCGCGCCGCCGAGTTCAGCATCCAAGAAAGCATTTTGGAAGGCACGACCAAGGGCGAGGCTTCGACGATGACCTTGCTGATGATTGGGCCTAAAGAAGATGTGGCCAAGCTTGAAAACTTTGCCAAGGCCTTGGACAAAGAACTGTGCTCGGTTATGGGCAAATCCTACGAAGAAGACCTTGCCGGTTTGGAAAAGCAGTGGGAAGTCGTCGAACTGATGTACATCGAACCGACGTTGGCCGAACTCGATCTGAAGTCCCGGTTCAAGGGTCTGCAGGTGAGCTTGATGCCGAACCCGGTCACCCCGGGCATGTCCGGCAAGAGCACGAGTTCTGAAACGAGCAAAAACAGCACGGGCCAGGGCTCTGGTGCAGCCGGTGCGGCTGGCCAAGCCAACGGCGGTAGCGAAAGCCAATCCTCGACCTCTTCGAGTGAAAAGACCATCACCGGCATCGAGCCGATGAAGATCGTCCTCCGGGGCACCCGCTCGCAGATCGATGAAGCCAAGGCCTACCTGGCGATGGTGGATGTCGCTCCGAAGCAGATCGCTTTGGAACTGCGGGTCCTGGAATTGACCCAAAACGAAGCCCTGCGGCTTGGGATCGACTGGAACCTGATCACCGGTGGGCGGCTCAACCCGTTCCGCAGCAACCAGGGTGCCGGCGACACCGCGGCCAGCCCGGGCACGGTTTCGGGCGGCATTCAGTTCAATGCCAACGATAGCGCGACCTTCTTGGCATCGATCGACAAGCTCAATGGCGGCCGCAACCTGATCGCCCGGCCGAACGCCTTGGTCAGCGATGGCCGGACGGCGAACTTGTTCGTCGGCGACACGGTCCGCTACATCAAGACGATCCAGGCGACCCAAACCGGGACGACGGTCGAGACGGATGAAGTGCAGGTCGGCGTGACGTTCAAGATCGGCGCCCGCATCGGCGGCGACGGCCAGATCACGTTGAACCTGGATCAAAACTTCAACATCCTCACCGGTTTCACGCCGGTTCCGGGTGGCGGCCAATTGCCGCAAACGAGCGACCGCCTGACGAGCATGGTTGTGAACATGCACTCCGGCGAAACACTCGCCGTGGGTGGATTGATCTTGGAGCAAGACCGGAAACGCGTCAGCGGCATCCCGCTCTTGAAAGACTTGCCGATCGTGGGGGCTCTGTTCCAGCGCACCGACAACAGCAAGGACAAGACTGAGATCGTGTTCATCCTGACAGCCCATGAGGTCAATGCCTCGAACCGCGGCAATGCGGCGAGCCCGGCTGCCTCCAGCAAGTCGAACCCCGACCCGCTGGGCGACTATCAACGCTCCCGCGCACCCAAGGGCGGCGGCAAGGGCGAAAAAGCCCTGCGATAAGCTGGGCGGCGTGCCCTCGATAGCGCCGGGCCGGTCTGAATGAAGATCGGCCCGGCCCTTATTTTTGAACCCGGCCCATGCATAAAGCGTAAACTTGTTGCAATGCCCGGAGAGCACCTGCGCTCAGACGAGGATGTCGAAGAGATCCTCAAGCTCGCGATGGAAAAATCATCTGTCGATGGTGATCTGCTGCGTCAGCGATTGACCAGCACCGCCCGTGAGTTGGGGATCAGCGAAGAGCAGTTGCAAGAGGCGGAAGAAGAATATCGGGCCAAAAGGGAAGCCTTGGCAGCTCAAGAGGCCGAAGAAGCCGCAAGGCAGCGCGAACAAAAGGAGTCCCGGGCGCGTTTTTGGCGATCCATGGCAACCCAAGGATTGTTTGCCGCCTTGGCCATCGGGTTCATCGTGGTTGCCAGCGGGAGCAGCGGGTTCAACTTTGGCTGGTTCATGTGGGTTCCGATGGTGTTCGCGGTGAAGGCGGTGCGCAAGGGCCGGCGGTTCCGCGAGACCGGGACGATGAACGGTCCGGATGGCAACCCATTTGGCGGATGGGGCCGGTAACCTCGACAGAAAATGGCCGACGAGCATCTGAAAACAGACGAAGACATCGAGGCGATTTTGCGGCTGGCGGTGCAGCAGACCGGGACAGAATCCGAAAGCCTACGAACCCGCCTGATGACAACGGCCGAAGAGATCGGTTTGACCCCGGAGCAAGTAGCGGCGGCCGAGGAGGCCTATCGGCAGAAAGTCAAGGGGGAGCGCACCTTGGCCGAGCGGGAAGAAAACGAACGCCAATTGTGGAAGCAGTTCCGCCGCAGCCAGCGGGGCGACCTCATTTCTCACGTGGGTTCCTATTTGGCGGTCAACGCCTTTTTGGTGGCAATCGACTTGATGAACGGGGACGGTTTGAATTGGGCTTACTGGCCATTGATGGGATGGGGAATCGCCATTGCCATCCACCTTTTTTCCTTTGTTGCGGGGGAATCCAGCGACAACGTGCAGGAGTTTGAGAAGTGGAAGCGCCGAAAGCGGAAACGGGAAAAGAAAGATTCGGCCAGCCCCGAACAGGTCTAACCCGGCCGTGAAGTGACAGCGAACCCGAGGGCGGCGCCGCCGATCCCCAGCACAACCTGGCTGGCGGCAAAGAGGGCGGCTTGCGCATAGAGGTGCCGTTGGATCATTGCGAAAAGATCAAGTGAGAAGCTGCTGAACGTCGTGAACCCCCCGAGGAACCCGACGACCAGGAGCAGGTATTCCACCGCATTTTTCTGCGCATAATGGCCGGCAACCAATCCGATGAGGAGCGAGCCGACGAGGTTAACGACCGCCACGGCCAAAAACGGGTTATCTGGCTTGAATTTGAGAAATGCTTGGGCGACGGCAAAGCGGGCCATGCTCCCAGCCGCCCCCCCGATCCCGACAGTCAGATAGGCGGCAGCGGGGCTCAGGTTGTCCACGGGTCAGACTTTGGCGCGTTCTCGCTCGACCTCGACGACCGCGTGGCTGGATTCAAGGGGTGCGATTTGCTGTTCTAGCTCGCGCTTGCCTTTTTCCACCGTGCTGAGCACTCTTCCGACGACGTTTTCGAGGTTGGTAAGCACATCGGCGGCGTAGTGGTCGGCCCCACGTTTCATTTCGCGGGCGTCCTTTTCGGCCGATCGCCGCACTTCGTCGGCTTGGGCTTTGGCAATCCTGGAGATTTCGTCTTCAGCGACAAGCTGTTGGGCTTTGAGTTCGGCCTGTTGGATGATGAGGGCGGCGTGATTTTCGGCCTCTTCGACCATTTTTTGCGCTTGGGCCCGGGCTGATTCCAAGGTTGCGGCCGATTCTTCTTCAGCACTGGCCAGCATCCTTTCGGTTTCCCGGCTCAGGGAAGCGGCGTCTTTGAGATCCCTGGGCATGAGGGCTTTGATTTGCTCGACCTGGAAGCCGAGATCGACTTTATCGAGTCCAAAGACGATCCGCCCGATTGCGCGTTTGCTGTCGATGTCCCGTTTGAGGTTCTCAAGGAGCCTAATGACGTCAATGGAATAGTCTTTTCGGATCGACATGGTCATGTTCCGCCTTGGCGGGGTTACATTTTAACACGGATGGGGGATGGTGATCGGTTCACGGCCCACGTGTTTCTGCGAGTCTACGTTCGATGAGTGGGACAACGGAAGGGGGGACGAATTGCCGATAATCCCCTCCGAGCCGCGCGACTTCGCGCACGACGGAGCTGGCGAGGAAGCTGAATTCCTCTCGCGCGATGAGGAAGACGGTTTCGACTTCCGGGTTCAGTTTGCGGTTGGCGAGCCCAATCCTGAGTTCGTAATCGTAGTCGCTGATGGCCCGGAGCCCCCGGAGGATGATGCGGGCCCTTTCCTGTTTGGCGTAATCCACTAGCAATCCGTCGAACGAGGCGACTTTGACGTTGGGGATGTGGGCCGTGGATTCCCTGAGGGCGCCCAGTCTTTGGTCTAGGGGGAGGTAGGGGGATTTTTCGGTGTTGTTCCCGATGGCGACGACAAGCTCGTCGAACATGGCGGCCCCTCGTTCGACGATATCGATGTGTCCGATGGTCGGAGGGTCGAACGAGCCGGGATAAATCGCCCGCCGGGTCATGCGGGCGATTCTACATCATGGCCTGCTCGGAGGTTATTTGAGGCCGGCGGCAACGGCTTCCACGTTGTGGCGGAGCGTTTCTGTGACGGTTTGCCCTGGGGCCAGCCGGTCTGAAAAGAGCTCGCCAGCAATTTTGATATCGGCACCTTTGGCATTGAGCTGCTTTTGCAGAGCTTTGACAGGGCTGGGGTCCTCGCCTCCTTCGATGAACAGAGCCTTGGGCGGCTTATCTCCTTTGAACTCGGCCGCTTTGACGTTTGCCGTGAGCCCATAGTGTTCGGCAAATGGCCCGAGTTTGGCGTTGCCGGTGATGAGCGGCCCTTTGCAACCGGCCAAGGCGGCTTTGAATTGGGTTTCCGTTTCCATCATATCGGCGGCGGCTTTGGCGGCCCGCTCTTCGACCTCCTTTGCGACTTCTGGCCGGAGTTTGGCAAGCATCGGCCCAAGTTTGGCGACCGCTTGCGACCATGTTTCCAAGTTTTGCCACCCGTTTGCCCCGCCGCTGCGCCCGCCGCTAAACCCGGTGGCGACGGTTAGCGTGTTCTCGTCCGGTTTTGGCCCCCGGTTGCTTTCCCAAGTGACTTTGAATTCGGCCCCATCAGATTGGACAAAGACGCAATTGGCCCCGCATGCCGAGTCGACGAGGTCTTTGAGGAACGCATCCCCGGCCCCGACTTTGATCGGCTTCGACTTTGGTTTGGGTGGTGCGCTTGGCGAACACCCCGCGACGATGAGGAAGGCCGCAACGGCCACGGAAGAAAAAACCCGCATGCTCCATTATGGTCTGGTTGGCGGATTTGGGTAAAAAGGTGTGCCCCCCATGCACGGCACGGGGGGCACACCTTTTGTTTAATGACCTGAGGGTTTAGTGGCCTTCGGTTTTGGTTTCACCTTCGGGCTTGGCTCCGCCTTCGGGTTTGGCTTCGCCTTCCGGTTTGGCTTCGCCTTCGGGTTTAGCTTCGCCTTCCGGCTTGGCTTCGCCTTCGGGCTTAGCGGTTTCGCCGCCCATGCTGTGCTCGTCCGGCGTGGTTGTTGCGCCGCCATCGGGAGTGGTAGCGGGGGCTTCGGGCTTGCCTGCGGTATCGGTGGAGCCGGTGGTCGCGGCGTCTTCGGTCTTACCGGCATCGGCAGCGGGTTGTTCGCAACCGACGAGTGCGAAAGCGCCGACCATGAGGGCAACGATGGCCATCAGGAAGAGTTTCGATGTTTTCATTGTTCTTTTTGTCTCCAGTGTGGTTTTGCTGGGACACCTGCATTTTTGGCAGACACCCCCACAAATGTTAGGGACGGGCGACTCGTTACCCAGGATGCATCCGTAGGACCCATAGGTTGGGAACCAGGGTGCCCGAGCGAAAAGACCGTCCTGCCCGGTGACAATAACAGGCTGGTGCCCCGTTCCGTTCCCTGGAGGGACTATTGCCGGATTTTGGGTTCAGAACCGGAGCGCATAAGAAAGGGCCGCGCTGGAATTCCCGCCAAAGGCGATGTTAAAACCCCCGAAACCCGCCCCGGCGGTGAACCCCGAGCGAGATTCATATCCTCCCCGGAGGGCGAAACGGCCGAGCGTGAGTTCGGATCCGACCCGGAGTTCCTGTTGGGCCGCACCGTTGAACACATCGACGAAATCCGCTGCGAAGACAAACTTGCCGGGTGCCAGGTAGCCAAACCCGGTGTTGACGGTGCGCGAGTAGGGCCGGACGGTGTTGGTAGAGAGGTTGGGGGCGAGGGCGTCGAACGTGGTTTTGGGAACGATCAGATTTTCAACCGTCAAGCCGGCAAAGTAACCCCGATCTTTAGAGGTGCTTGCCACCAGCCCGAGATCCAAACCGAACCCACTTTCATCGAGGACGTCCTTGCCCCCCATTTCTGGGCTGAGGGCCCCGGCGGTGTTGTTTTGGATGCTGTTGGCATCGGCAAAGCGGTGGGTGAAATAGCTGCGGACGAATTTGGCCCTTGCCCCAATGGAAAGATCCATGTCGCCGGGGGTGTTGAGCCTCCGGCCGTATCCGACCCCAATCTGGTATCCCCCGAGCCCATAGGCGTCGAGGCGCGACGCGAGCGGAACATTGCCCTGGGCGCCTGAACCGACCCAAGTTTGGAGGGCCGCGTTGGGGAGGCCGGCAACAACGGCGTCCCCTTCAAAATCCAAGGCGAACCCGTTGAACAAAAATCCGAGCCCGGTCCCCGCCCCGAATTGGAAATCCCCATCTCCGAGCCGGCGGGCGGCTTCGGCCAATTTGTCGTTATCTAGCCCCCCGCCGTTGACATCGCCAAAAAAGTCTTGGACATCATTGAACCCAACTCCATCGAGCCGAAACGAGAACCGGGGAACCTGGAATCGGAAGCTGGACGGGGCTAACCCGTACATGGCGGGGTTGAGGCGCCCGGAATAGATGTAATCGCCAGGAAGGGCCAATCCGGCACGGCCCATACCGTTGTAGCGGCCAGAACCGAAGACCCAGTCGGCAGAACCTGTGGCGGCGATTGCAGCGGCGGCAAGGATGGCAAGGGGGCGGTTCATCGTGTTCACTCCTCGGTTGGTCCGGCAAGTTTACTAGGGCCGGGGGCCTCTTGGTTGAAGGAATCCTCCACGGACGAAAAAACCGAACCAGGTAAATTTGGTTTGAATGCAAAAACCTGTGGTTGTGGTGGGCGCCGGTCTGGCGGGGTTGGTCTGCGCCCGGCGGTTGCAGCAGGCGGGTCTGGATGTCGTGGTCATTGATGGTGCGGATGCGCCGGGGGGCCGCGTGCGCACAGACCGCGTGGACGGTTTTTTGCTGGACCGGGGCTTCCAGGTTTACTTCGAGGCTTATCCCAATGCCCGCCTGGAACTCGACCTCGGGCGTTTGCGGCTGAAAGACTTTGAACCGGGCTGCCTGGTTTTTGACGGCCGCAAAATGCGCGAGGTGCACCGTGAGCACATCCTGCAGTCGGCGTTCGGCGGTTGGGTCTCGGTGAACGACCTGATGCGGTTCTACCAGTTAGGGGCCGATCTGGACAAGATGTCGGAATCGGACATTTGGGCGATGGAGGATGTGCCGCTCGGGCAATTCTTGGCTGCCCGCAAGGTCAGCGCATCAGCGATCGATCGGTTTGTGCGCCCGTTCTTCGGTGGGGTCTTTTTGGATCGGTCACTTGACGTGAGTTGCCGTCCATTTGCGTTTTATTGGCAGATGCTCGACCGTTCTCCGGCGACGATCCCGGCCCTGGGTATGCAGGCCATCCCCGAGCAGATTTTGGAGGGGGTCGACCCTGGTTCGCTGCGTATGGGCGCGCGGGCGGTTGCGTTGCACCGCGATGCGGGGCGGGTGGCGGGTGTCGTTTTGGATTCTGGCGAAACGTTGGCGGCGGAATCGGTCGTTTTGGCAGTGGATCAGCCCGAGAGCTGCCGCTTGAGTGGGATCGGTACTCCGTGGACATTCAAATCTTGCGCGACCGTGCACTTTGCGGCGGCCGAGCGCCCTTGGCACGAGTCGATTCTGATGCTGAACGGTACAGATACCGGCTTGGTCAACCATGTCGCCTGCCTCACGAATGCGAGCCGGGAGCTTGCCCCGGCTGGTCAGCACTTGGTGGCGGCGACGGTGCTGGGTCGCCCACGGGGCACTGATTTGAACCTGGCGAAATCAGTCCAATATGAACTGAGCGGGTGGTTTAAAGACCAGAAGGTGGACTCCTGGCGGCCCTTGCGTGTGGATCGGATCCCCCGCGCCCAAATGCCGCAACCAGCAGGGTTTGAACGGTTCCTGACGCCCCAAACCCCAGAACCGGGCTTGGTGGTTGCCGGCGAACACACGACCTATGCCGGGCTTGATGGGGCGGTTCTGAGCGGCCAGCAGGCCGCCGCCCATGTGCTGAGTCCGGACCGGGAGCCGGTCGGGGCGTGAGGGTTGCGGTCGTTGGGGCCGGCATGGCCGGGCTCGGGGCGGCCAGAACCCTCCATGCGGCGGGGATTGCCACGGTGGTTTTTGAAAAATCCCGGGGGCTAGGTGGGCGCGTTGCCACCCGCCGGATCGGGCCATACGTGTTTGACCATGGCGCGACCATTATCTCACCGCGGGGGACGGAGCTGGAACAGGTGATTTTGGACAGCCTTCCCCGGGAGGAACTGGTGGAAATCGACCGCCCGATCCATATGGCTTCGGGCGACCGGGTGACCCCGGTCGATCCGGAAGGGGGCAAGCTGAGGAGGTTTTCCTACCGGCAAGGCAACAACACCTTGGCGAAGCTGTTGGCGGATGGATTGGACGTCCGGTTGGAGACCCAAGTCCAATCGCTCGAAAAATCGGACCACCATTACCGGATCGGGGGGGAGGCCTTCAGCCACGTCGTATTGACCCCCCCTTTGCCCCAGGCCGAAGCCCTGTTGGCATCGGCGAACGACCGGCGCACCTTTGCCGGTTCCCAATACCGGCAATGTTTGAGCGTGATGTTTTGCGTCGATGAAGAATTGGACCGCCCGTATCATGCCTTGATCGACCCGGACCAGTCGCAGCCGTTGACGTGGCTCAGCTTAGAGCATGTGAAGGTTCCGGGCGGGTTCCGGGCCCCAAAGGGGAAATCGGCTGTCTTGGCCCAGATGAGCGCGCGGTACAGCCGTTACAGCTTTGAGCGACCGGACGAGGACATCTTGGCTGAGACATGGGTGGATGTCCGGCGCGTGCTGCACATTTCCCGGCCCGATTTCATTGAAGCTCAGGTGAAGCGGTGGCGGTACAGCCATGCGGCGAACACGGTGGGGTTTGAATCGGCAAACCCAGAAGGGGCTAAGATTTTGGTTGCGGGTGACGGTTTGAGCGGAGCCCGGATCCACCAAGCTTATTCGGCCGGGGTCCGCGCGGCGAAACAGATCATGGAAACGGTATGAAAGTAATCGCCTGTGTTTTGGCAATCGGATCAGCGACGGCAGCCCAAGCGGGGGAAGTTGTGATGGACGTTGTCGCCGGGAACCTCAAGGGGTCGGCGACATTGGTCAACAAAGTTTTGCCGGACGGATCGAAATACGTTCGCCTGGGGATGTTGCTCAAGGAATCGGCTGGCCGTGAGGTCAGCGTTTTGCAAGAATCGACCTACGACAAGGAGGGGAAACCTGTGAGGATGTTGCAGCGGACTTCGCTCAAGGGGAATTCTGCCACGCAATCGATTGTGGTGACATTCGATGAATCGGGTGCGAATGTCAAGGTCGACCAAGGAGGCAAAACGGTCAACGACCTGGTTGCCTATCCGAGCGGAAAATCGATTGCCGCCCTGCCCGAGTTTTGGTTCATCCGGGATCAGGTGGCCTCAGGTGGCCAGCGAAATTATTCCCGTTTCGATATCGGCAGCCAGACGTGGAAGGAGATCAATTGCACGTATCTGGGAACCCGGGAAGTGACTTGGGCGGGCAAAACGGTGAAAGCGCATTATGTGACCATGGGCGATGCCAAGGCTTACTTGGACGAATCCGGTGACCCCTATGTGGTGGAAACCCCGAATGGGAAAATGACCCGGAGGGCAAAGTGACGCGCGTTGCGGTGGCGGGGGCCTGCGGGCGCATGGGCCGGGAAGTGGTTAAAGCCGTCTCCGGTGCCCCGGATATGGAACTCGTCGGAGCCTATGACCGGACAAGCGACTTCGCCTCGACAGCGGCGTTGGGCCCCGATTTGCCAGATGTCCCGATCAGCCAAAAACTCGGAGCAATGCTGGACGGATGCCACCCCGACGTGTTGGTCGAGTTCACCCATTTGGCGGGTGCGGCCGACCATGCCATAAGCGCTTTGAAACGCAATTGTGCGGTGGTGATTGGCACTAGCGGCTTGGGTTCCCAAGACCTCCGTTCGATCCAAATGGCGGTCGAAGATTCCGGGACCCCGGCGATCCTGGTGCCCAATTTTGCAATCGGTGCGGTGTTGATGATGCAGTTTGCCGAGAGGGCCGCGGCCTTTTTCCCTCAAGTCGAGGTGATTGAGTTGCACCACGAGCAAAAGCTGGATGCACCGAGCGGAACCGCATGGCACACGGCAGAACGGATTGCTACCGCCCGGGGGGAGAATGCGCCGCGCCGCCTACAAGGGGAAGTCCAAAAGGCAGATGGGGCCCGTGGCGGGGATGTCAAAGGGGTGCGTGTGCATTCCGTGAGGTTGCCCGGCTACGTGGCCAGCCAAGAAGTGCTGTTCGGCGGCCCTGGCGAGCGGCTTTCGGTGCGGCACGATTCGGTCGACCGGGCCGGTTTCATGCCCGGGGTCTTGCTGGCCATCCGCAAAATCCAAGGGCGGAACGGGTTTTTGACCGGCCTGGAATCGCTGATGGATTAGCCGACGGGTTTCTGCTCGTCTAGGGCGAAGTCGCTGACATATTCCGTTTCTTTTTCAAAAAGTTCGGCGTTGATGGCGGCTTTGCTGGTTTCCATGTGGTTGCGCAGGGTCCGTTGCCGAAATTTGAAGTATTTGTCAAGCCGCTCATCGGAACTGACCGCGTTGACCAGGTTCCCGATTGCCCCGCCCTTGAGTTCGTAATGAACGGTTTCCCTCACGATGGATTCGCCGCAATCGTCGATGAGGTCGACGTGGTGGGTGAATTCCTTGAACGGGGTCTTGATGCCGGAATAGGTGTAGGCGCGGGGGGCTGAGACTTTGGTGACCCTGATTTTCCAAGTGACCCAAATGCCGAGTTGCTTGGTTTTGAATTCTTGCACTACCCCTTCTCGGAGTTGGTTGTCTTTGGAGACGATCTCCATTTCTTGGTCGGGGGGTGTGAGGAGCCTCAGCGAAAGGGGGGAAGCCAGGAAGTCCCAGACGCTTTGCACGGAGGCCCGGATGCGGGTTTCGTACACTTTAGTCGGCATAGCCATTCGAGTTTACGAAACAAATATTAAGGTTTGTTTGAGAAACTAGAATGTTTTCTCCACCTTGAGTTCTGATCAACTCGGCTAGGGCTATGGAACGCGGCGGAGCTCCCGACGTTATAATGGATAGACAACTGGGGGCGTCAGGCTTCGACAGAGCTGGATCGCTTTAAGGTTGCGAGCCGAGGTGCCGTTGGCCTCGTAAACAAACGGCAAAAAAACAACTGCCGAAGATAACAACTTCGCTTACGCTGCCTAATTGACGCAGCTCGTCGGCTAGTAGGGTTCCCTTCCCGCCTAGTTAGACGTCGCAAATAAGGGATCGCCTGGAAGGGTTCTGTCCGTACCCCAAAGGCTAGATCAACCGGACTGGGTGCGAAGCCAGCCTAACCTTCGGGATTGGCCCGCGCCGAGACACAAAAAGAAGGGGACGCTCGTGGACGCTTTAGGGACGACAGTTTTGGAACCGGGTTCAATTCCCGGCGCCTCCACCAAATTTTCGATTGTAATTGATTGGGTTTCCGGGTTAGAATCCGGCGGTTATGTCGATGCCGCCGCTTGTGCCTTCTGAAATCGACCCGTTTGCGGGGAGCCACTATTATCTCAAGCGCCAGTTGCTGAAGATGATCGGCGCGACGTTCGATATTTATGATTCCGGCGGGCAACAGGTGTTGCAGGCGCAAAAAAAGGGATTCAAGCTCAAAGAAGACATCCGGATATTTGGCGGGCCGGGTTTTCAAACCGAGTTGGTCGGGATTTTCGCCCGTCAGATCATCGATTTTTCGGCCGCCTATGACGTGATGGATGCGCGAACTGGGCAGAAGATCGGTGCGTTCCAGCGGAAGGGCTGGGCTTCGTTGGCGCGCGACGAATGGACGGTGATGAACGCCATGGATCAGCCGGTAGCGGTTCTGATCGAAGACCAGTTGTGGATGGCGTTGGTGCGGCGCCTGCTCACAAATTTGATCCCCCAGAATTACGACATGTTGGTGGGGGAAATGAGGGTTGCGGATTTGAAGCAGAACTTCAACCCGTTCACCTACCACCTGGCGATCGATTGCTTCCAGCCGCCAGACCAGTTGGATCGGCGCATGGTGTTGGCTGGGGCGTGCCTGCTGGCCTCGATCGAAGGGCGCCAATCGGGCGGCTGATCACTCTCCGCAGAGCTTTTTGTATGTCGCAATGACCTTGCGGACGTAGTTCTGCGTTTCGCGGTAGGGCGGAACGCCGCCATGCTTGGATACGGCCCCCGGGCCGGCGTTATACGCGGCCAAAGCCAGGACCAAACCTTCGAACGAGTCGCCGGTTTTGGCGGTGTATTTGTCCAGGTTGCCGCGAAGGAGCTTGACGGTGCCGTAGAGGTTTTCTTCGGTGTCGTAGCTGTTGCCGACGCCGAGCCCCCGGGCGGTGCCGGGCATGAGTTGGCCGAGCCCTTGGGCTCCTGCCCCGCTGGTGGAGTTGGGGTCGAAATTCGACTCGCACAAAACAAGTGCCATGACCAGCCGGGGGTCAACCCCGTAATGAGCACTGTAGGCGAGGATGGTCTCCGCGATGTGTTGGGCCTGGGCGGGCGAGAGTTTGCGGTTTTGCTTGAGGATGAAATCCGTGTACGGGGCAACGAGGGCCAAGAAGTCGGCCGAGAGTTGCGGACCGTCCTGCAGGGGATTGGTTTTGAGGTCTGGCAGGTTGCCCGGCATTTTGGGCGGCCGCCCTCCCCGATCGGAAGGAGCCGTTGCATTGCGGCTGTTCCGGTCAGCTTGCCGCTTGGCTTCTTCTTCAGCCTTTTTGCGGGCCTTTTCGATTTCCCTGGCTTCGAATTCGGCGACGGGCCCTTCGGCGCTGGCGGCGAGGAGCATCGTTTCCAGCGCAGCGCTTTCAGAATCGCGTTTGGCTTTGATGATGAGCCTTGCAGTGGTGTTGGACGTTTTGAGCCAAGCCGGGGCATCGGTGGCGTTGATGTAGATCTCGCGGTTGGAATCGGGGTTTTCCAGGACGAGCAACTGGCCCTTGGCCGATCCGATGATGCCTCGGACGACGCCGCGCACTTCCAGAGTTTTTTCCCCGACAAACGAGGTGAGGGCAGCGGGTGTGGAGGCCTGGGTGATCCCGTATTGCTTGCGGAGGGCCATGTATTGGTCGAACCCTTGCGCATGGGCCACGCCGAACAGGGCGGTGGCGAGGATCGCGGCTGGGAGGAGCTTGAACATGGTTGGCCCTCGGTAAGAAAACTGGCGGACAGGTCGGGATTCGAACCCGAGAGAGGATTGCTCCCCTACCCACTTAGCAGGCGGGCGCTTTCGTCCACTCAGCCACCTGTCCGGAATCCGCATATATTACCATGATCGGTTGAGGGGGGCCATCCGTTCACGGGCGGATAGACTGTGCTTGAATTATGTCGGTCGTCACGGTCAAAGGCAGCGCTATCCGCAAACTCCAACGGGGCTACCCGTGGCTCCAGCGGAGCGATGTCCGGTGGGAATCGGACGTGGCGCCGGGGTCTTTGGCCGAACTGTGCGGGGCCGACGGCACTCGGCTCGGCATGGGGCTGGTAAACCCGGGCGCGCGCTATCCCGTGAAGATCTTGCGCTTAGGCGATGGCGGGGTGGACGGGGCGTTTTTCCGCGACCGTCTCGACCGCGCCTGGGATTATCGTCAGACCATAGATCTTGAATCCGATGCCTTTCGATGGGCGCATGGTGAGGCAGATGGCCTCCCTGGCTTGATTGTCGATTTTTTTGCCGGCCATGCCGTGGTGCAAGTCCGGAACCTGGGAATGGAAAAGCTCAAGCCTGTTTGGCTGCCCATCCTGGCCGAGCGATGCGAAAGCGTTTTTGAACGCTCGGACATGCAAGGCCGGAAGGAGGAGGGCATGGAAGAGTTTTCGGGCCAATTGGCGGGAGAGACTCCAGAGCGGATTGAAATCCGCGAGCGTGGCCTGCGGTATCTGGTCCCGGCCAAAGACGGTTTAAAGACGGGCCACTTTTTGGATCAGCGGAACTCACGCGCCCACCTGGCCAAGCAAGTCCGGCAAGGCGACCGGGTTTTAGACCTTTTTTGTTACACCGGGGGGTTCAGCTTGGCGGCGGCATCGGCGGGGGCGGATTGCCTGGGTGTGGATATCAAGCAACTGCCCGTGTTGTGCGGGCAGGCGAACGCCCAGTTGAACGGCCTCACAGTGGAGTTTGTGCAGGCCAATGCGTTCGATTACCTTGCGGAGTCTGCCGAGGGGGGTTACAACTGGATCATCTTGGATCCGCCGGCCATCGCCAAAACCCGGGATAAGCGGGATTCGCTGAAATGGGGAATATGGAAGTTAGTCCATGATGCCTTGCCGCATTTGAATCCCGGCGGGCGGGTTGTGGTTTGCGCTTGCACCTGGCAGATGGGGATTGAGGATTGCTGGGATGTCGTCCAGTTGGCGGCGGGGGATTGCGGGGTCAAAGTGGCATTGGAGGCGGTAACCCTTCAGGATCGGGATCATCCCGCCGTGGCCGAGTTCCCGCAAAGCCTGTATTTAAAGTGCCTGTGGGTGAGGCGGATGGAATGACCTATCCCGGAGTCAGCGGAGCCTAAACCGGTTTCCAAAAAGTGGGAATTGGGAGGGGGTACGGGAACAAAAAACCTCCCCCGGCTTTGGGCCAGGGGAGGTTGGGCCGATCCAGGGACAGGCTACTCGGCTGATGCTTCTTCGGCAGCGGCTTCCCCGCCTTCTTCAGCCGGGGATTCTTCGCCGCCTTCTTCCAGGGCGGCCATCCCGCGGAGTTGTTTGGTGGAGGCGAGGACAGTTTGGTCAGAGGCCAGGAATTCGACGCCTTCCCCGAGACTCAGGTCGCCGACGACAATTTTGTCGTTTTGCTTCATTTTGCTGGCGTCGACCAGGATCTGTTCCGGCAGGTCTTTGACGCGGGCTTTGATTTCGATTTGGTTCATGGGCACCATGAGGGTGGCGGCGCGTTTGGCGACCGCGTTGGGGGTGCCTTCCACCACGACAGGGATGAAGACCTTCACGATGTCGTCTTCGGCAATTTCCATGACGGTGAGGTGGCTGACCCGGCGGCTGACGGGGTCGCGTTGCACGTCCTTCATGATGACCCGTGTTGGCGAACCGCCGTCGATGGCGACATCGAAGATGGCGACGCCGGTGATGTCGTGGAACAGGTGTTTGGTGTCCATGCGGTCGGCCTGGACCTTTTTGGTCTCGCCGCCTTTGGCGATGAGCGCCATGGGGAGGACACCGTCTCGGCGCAATCGGCGGGTGCCGGCCGATGAGGCGTCTTCGCGGGTGGTGAGTTGCAACGTAGCCATGTGGAAAACCGTCCCGAACCAGGTTCACTCGAACCCAGGATTCGCAAGCGCTAAAAGATACCCGGTGCGGCCCTCTTACCGGTTGGGGTCCCGGTTCGGCCAAGCAGGCTAGCTCGGAGAGTTTTGGGTCCAAGTCGCAAGAAACGCTTCTCGGGCCCGGAGCGCGCGGGCGCGGCAATCGGGGCCGACGGCGTTGATGTGGGCCATTTTCCGGCCGGGCCGGGATTCTTCCTTGCCGTACCAATGGAGGTGGGCGGCAGGTTCCGCGGCATAGAGTGCGGCGCGGGCCCGGGTGAGCCAGTCGGTGCCGGTTTCGCCCGTGGAACCCATCGCGCTCGGGCCCAATACGTTGGCCATGCAGGCTTCTTGCCCAATCGGTTGGGCACAGGTGAGCCCGGTGGCAAGGCGCACGTGTTGTTCAAACTGGCTGACTCCACCCCAATCCAGGGTGTAGTGGCCGGTGTTGTGGGGCCGGGGCGCGATTTCGTTGACCAAGAATTCGCCAGACCCGGTTTCGAACAGCTCCACTCCGAACAGGCCGTAACCCTGGACGGCTTCGACAGCGGCAATGGCGGCGGCGGAGGCATCGGTTCCGCTCGGAAACACTTGGTCGCACACGTGGTTGACCTGGATGGTCTCCATGGTGGGGAAGCACCCGGTCTGGGTTTTGGAGCGGTAGACCATGACGGCGAGTTCGCGGGTGAACGGCACGAACTGTTCAGCCATCCAGTTGCCCCCGGCGACGAGTTCCCGGTGGGTTGCAAACTCCTCCGGGTTGCGGGCGTATCGGGTGCCTTTGCCGTCGTATCCGCCAAACCGGGCCTTGAGCACCATCGGGAACCCGATTTGTTCAAAGGCGGTCGAAAAATCACCTTCTAAAGCCACGGCCAGCGGGCTCGGTGCCCCATGGGTCAGATACGCCTGGCGTTGGAGGAGTTTGTCTTGAATGGTCGCCAAGGTGCCGAGCCCCGGGGTGAGGCAACCGGGCTCCCGGTCGGCAATGATGAGGGCCTGGCGGATGGCTTGGGCGGGGATGAACTCGTTTTCGAGCGTGACGAATTGGCACTGGTGAATGAAGTGGGCTACCTTCTCGGGGTCGTCCAGGGCGCCCTCGAGCGATGGGGCGACTTGGCTTGCGGGGGTCACCCGGCCGGGATCGAGGCTGAGGCAATGGAATCCCATGCGTTGGGCGGCCATGATGGACATCCGGGCCAGCTGCCCTCCGCCCAAAAACCCGATATCGAAGCGGTAGGTCACTGCCAATCCTCCGACCAGTGGGTGGCTTGCCGGGTCGGGACAATTTGCTCGACCCGGGGGAAAATTTTGACTGAACGTTCAACATCTGTGTCGCGGATGACCCCGATGAGTTGGGTGTAGCCGTCGCCGATGCCGTGTTTGGCGGCCTTTTCTTCGATAAACGCCACGATGGAGTCGAAGTCGGCGGCGTCGGGTTTAGTGATGTTCATGCTGAGCTGGCAGAGCCCCTGGGCCTGCAGGGAGAGCCCGAGGGCCCGGACGCCTTGAAAGAGCGGATCACCGTTCCGTCGCTTGTCCCGGATTTGAGAGGCGATGAGGCGCATGGTCTCGACCGCCCCGGGGGCGTCTGGGAAATTGACGTTGAGGGCAACAAGAAAATCCCGCCAGCCCAGGACGGTTGCGCCGAGGTGGGGGTGGGCGCGGTTTGGGCCGAAATCGGGGGAGAGAGTCCGATCGAGGAGGCTTCCGAACCCGCCTTTGCGGAGGTTTGGCAGATCCCGGCCGGGGGCGGAATGCTCGTAGAGGAAAATGGGGATCTGAAAGGTTTCGGCCAGGGTTTGGGCGACACTGGCAATGTACCGGTTGAGATCTCCGGCGTTGCCAGCATCATGCCCGGGGGGGTCTTGGCTGAAGTTTTCGTCCCCTGGGGACCGGAGGGGGGGGAGGGGCACAAAGGGGCAGACATCGAGCCCGCCGATCCGGGGGTGGACGCCACTATGGCGTTGGAGGTCGATACAGGGGAGGAATATTGCGGCGAGTCCGAGAAGGGCCTCGCGGACGTTTTCCGGTGTCCCGGAAAACGCGGTGACCGTGCGGTTGTGGTCGATGTCGGCTTCGGCGTAATGGACGGTGACCGGCTGGGCGGTCAAGTAGTCGAACGCCTCCCTGAGTACCGACCGCTCGCGTCCCAGAGACCAGTTGGGGACGGTGAGCAGTGGCATCAGAACCCTTGGAAGTTGTAGCCGCTATCGATGAAAAGGATTTGCCCGGTGACGCCTTTGCTGAGGTCGCTGCACAGGTAGACGGCACTGAGCCCGCATTCATCTTGGCCATATGGCCGTTTGAGGGGGGTGCGCTCTTCCATGAGTTTGAGCATATCCAGGAGGCCTTTGACCCCCCGGGCACTGACCGTGTTGATGGGGCCGGGGCTCATGGTGTTGACGCGGATCCCCCGCTCTCCCAGGTCGACCGCCAGGTAGCGGACGGCGGATTCCAATGCGGCCTTGGCGACCCCCATGATGTTGTAATTCCCGGCGGCCCGGGTTGAGCCGATGTAGCTGATGGTGACGATGCTGGCATCGTCGACGAACAAGTCTTCCAGGGCTTTGCAACTGGCCACCAACGAATAGGCGGAGATATCCAAGGCGAGGGCGAAGCCGGCTCGAGACGTGTCGATGAACCGGCCCTCCAAGTCTTCTTTGTTGGCAAATGCCGCGCTGTGGACGTAAAAGTCGATTTTCCCGTACTTCTGGTGGACTTGGTCGCGGAGTTTTTTGAGGTCGTCGTCGGAGGTGAAGTCGCAGACGAACGTGTCGATGCGATCCATTCCCTCGATCAGTTTTTCGACTTTGGGCAGCGTTCGCTCGTTTTGGGCCCCAATCCCGATGGTGGCCCCTTGGGCGTGGAGGGCTTGGACGATGCCCCAACCGATGGAATTTTGGTTGGTGACGTTGAGGACAAGTCCTTTCTTGCCTTCCAGAAGCATAGGGGCGAGATTACCCGTTGGCTTGCGGGGGCGGGCGGCTCAGAAATCTTTGGCGCGTCGCTTGGCTTCTTGCAAGGTCGGGCAATCCAGGGCTTTGCGCATGGAATCTGTGGGCTCGGGGTCGACCGGGTCGAGTTCAAATGATTTCATATTTTTTGACGAATATTGGGTGGCAAACCTCTGGTTTTGCTTGAGGCTGCGGAGCAACCGGTCCCATGAGGCGGCGCAGAGCCACTTGGCGTCCGGTTCCCCTTTTGCGGCCGAGATCATGGCCAATTCGTGGGCCATTTTGTAGCCTTGGGGAGTGCTGGCATGTTGGAAGACCATGGCGGCGTGGTAGTAGTCCCTTGGGGTTTTCACCAGGTCTTGGCCGAGCATTTCGGCAACCCGCTTTTGGTGGGCATCATCGTGTTCGGCAATCGCCTTCCAATCCAGTTTGGATAGATCGCCCGCCCTGTCAGCCTGGTCGATTCTGTACATCTCCGCGAGCTCCGCGTTATCCGGAGTGGTGGGGGCGGATTGATGGGTCGCCACCGATCCGAGAGTGAACCCCAGGGCAAGGGCGGCGGGCCAAGCGAGTTTGGTCATATGGAAAACGATACGCGATCCCCGGCCCGGAGCCAATGTTTTTCAGGGCGAACGAGCGGAATGCCCATTTGGCTGGCTGGAACAAAAAAAATGGCGCCCCGTTGTGGAGCGCCCATACCCTCTTTCAGCTTGTTTTCCCTGGTTGCTGAAACATGCGGGCCTCTGGCGGGCCCGTCAAGGAAAATGTTCGGCAAGGGCGAGCGTGAAATTTAGCCTGGGCAGGTGGCGACTCCGCGAAAGTTCCGGGCAAAGGGCCTGAAACATGACAATTTTGTAAGGTTTGATGGGGGTTCGGGCTCAGTGGCCCAATCGGCAGGTCGTAAACTGCTCTACGCAAATGTTGGAAATTAAGAATCTGCACGCCTGCGTTGCCGAAGACGGGAAAGAGATCTTGAAGGGGATTGACCTTTCGGTGAAGGCGGGCGAGGTGCACGCGATCATGGGTCCGAACGGCAGCGGGAAGAGCACCCTGGCCAACATCCTGGCCGGCCGAGAGGATTACGAAGTCACAGAGGGTTCGATCACCTACCAGGGAGAAGACCTGACGGAGATGGAACCGGAAGACCGGGCGCACAAAGGTGTTTTCATGGCGTTCCAGTACCCGGTCGAGATCCCCGGCGTGAGCAACACCTATTTCCTGCGGGCGGCGGTGAACGCCAAACGAGTGGCAAATGGGGAAGAAGAGATCGGTTCCCTGCAATTCATGTCGTTCATCCGCGAAAAGGTGAAGTTGCTCGGCTTGAAAGACGACTTGTTGACCCGGAGCGTGAACGAGGGGTTCAGCGGCGGGGAGAAGAAACGAAACGAGATCTTCCAAATGGCGGTTTTGGAACCGGCGCTGTGCGTTTTGGATGAAACGGATTCCGGACTAGATATCGACGCCCTGAAGACGGTGGCAGACGGGGTGAACGCGCTCCGCTCGCCCGAGCGGGCCTTTGTCGTGGTCACGCACTACCAGCGGCTCCTCAACTACATTGTCCCGGACTATGTTCACATCCTCAAAGAAGGGCGAATCGTCAAGAGCGGGGGCAAAGAGCTGGCCCTGGAACTTGAGGACAAAGGTTACGGTTGGCTTGACGAATTGGCGGTGAATTGATCGTGTCCAAACCCCTCGTCTACGAAAGCAGCCTGGCGTCGGTCATCGACTTGGTCGCCCGAGAACAGGAGCCGGGCTGGCTGGCGGCCTTGCGCGAAAAGGGCGCCGCGATCCACCGGGAATCGGGAGTGCCCACCATGCGCCAAGAAGAGTGGAAGTACACAGCTTTGCGCCCGGTAGCTTCCGTCGATTGGCAGCCTGGCGAACCCGGGCCGGCTGTCTTTGAATCCGAACTGGGCCGCTACTCCGATTCACCGATCCGGCTTGTTATGGTCAACGGCCGTTTGGATCGGAACCTGAGCGAAATCCCGGCGCAGCCTGGTTTGACGGCGATGAGCCTGAGAGACGCGGTTTATGAGCGGCCGGGGATCGAGGGTCTTTTAGGTTCGGTAGCGACGTTGGAAGGCTTCACGTTTGCGGCCTTGAACACGGCGGTTTTCGTCGATGGGCTCTTTTTGCACCTCAAGGCAGGAACGGCGGTTGAGCCGGTGATCGAGGTCGTGCATGTGACCTCAGGCCAGGGGATGGTGGTTGCCCCCCGCATTTTGGTGGTGGCCGAAGACGGCTCGACCGCCAAGATTGTGGAGCATTACACGTCCGATGGCCCTTCGGCAAACCTGACGATCCCGGTGACGGAAGTCATCGTGGGCAAGCACGCCAACATCGAACATGTGCGGCTCCAAGATGAAGCGGTCACGAACATGCACATCGCGCTTTGGCAAACCGCACAGGCTGGCGAAAGCGAATACCGGAGCTATAACGTGGCGTTCGGCGGTTCTTTGGCGCGGCTGGACCAGAATATTGTCTTGGGCGGCGAGCACATCACGACGCGCTTGGATGGCGTTGTCGTGGCAAACGGCTCGCAAGTCATCGACAACCACACCAAGCTCGACCACGCCTTGCCGAACTGCAACAGCTTTGAGATCTACAAGCAGATCGTCGATGACGATGCCACGGTGGTCTTCAACGGCAAGATCTTCGTCCACCAGGACGCCCAAAAGACCGATGCCAAGCAGACCAACCAGGCCCTGCTGCTCTCCCCGAACGCGACGATCAATTCCAAGCCCCAGCTGGAGATTTTCGCCGACGACGTGAAATGCACGCACGGGGCGACAGTCGGGCAGATCGAAGAGACGTTTCGGTTCTACATGCGCTCGCGGGGCATCCCCAAAGCCGAGGCGGATGCGATTTTGGTGTATGCGTTTGCGGCTGAAGTTCTCGAACTGATTTCCGACGAGGTGGTGCGGGAGCGTTTGGAACGGCGGCTTTACGGCAAGCTCGGAATCGACCTCGGGGTTTAGTGATTTCGCGAAGGTGGTTGCCTCCGCGCTCGACCCCACCATAGCCCTCCCCAGGACTGGGAAGGGTCAAGGTTAGCCTTTTGGATAATCCGGGATTTCGGTTCGGGTTATCCCGCTTCCCGCCCTGCGCGGGAATGAGGGCTCCCGTCGTCTCAGGGATTCAGGAACCCCCCGGCCGGGGCAGAGTCCCCGTGGAGCGGGGACGAGGGCGCGGCCTTGGGCCGGCCGGGGTGGGTTTTCGAGATGCCTAGTGCGAAGTCATGCTGAACCAGTTGCCGAACGGGTCTTTCATGAGTGCTTCTTTGCCATAGAACTGTTGGGTCGGGGGCGATTTGAACTCAACCCCTTTTCCCACGAGTTCCTCGTAGGTGGCGTCGCAATCGTCGCATTCAAAGACTCCGGCGCCGAGGGCGCCCGATTCGATGAGTCCTTTGAGGGTGGCCGCTTGCTCTTCGTTCAAGGCCATCCCGGGTTCGAGTTTCATGAGGACAATTTCGAGGTCGGGCTGGGTTTTGGGGCCGACCGTGAGCCAGCGGAAGCCGTTGTCCATCTTGGCGTCGGTGCGAACCTCAAACCCGAGTTTGTTCACATAGAAGTCGTAGGCAATTTCGTGGTCGAGCACCCAAATGGTGGCGTGGGAAAGTTTTGTAACCATGTCGCCCTCCATGATGCCTGAGCCCAGATCGGCAGCGGTTATTCCGGTTTGCTGATTTTGGGCGGAGAAAAAGATCCGGAGAGGCAGGTCGGAATGACGGGGTTGGCGGGCTGGCCCGTCTCGCGGGAATGGGCGAGGGCGGCGCGTTGGAACTCCGCCGGGGTTTGGCCGGTCAGGGCTTTGAACCGGTTGCAGAATGTTGGGAGAGAGCCGAACCCGACTTCGCTGGCGGCTTCTTGGACAGAGATCTTTGACCCGGCGAGCAACCGCACGGCTTTTTCGATCCTCAGTCGGGCCAGGTAGTCGCGCGGGCTTTCACCGTAGGATTCGGTAAATGCCCGGGTGAAGTGGCTGGGCGAATATCCCGCGATCTGCGCGGCTTCGCGGATGGTGACGGGTTGGTCGGAGTTCAGGGCAAGCCATTGCCGGGCCGCTTCGTAGGGGCGGAGTGCGAAGTTCCGCTTGATCCAGCGGCGGTCATCGGGCCGCATGGATCAGTCCTCAAGGGGGAGGGTGAGGTCGGCGGACTTTTTGGGTGGGGTGAGGCCGAGGTGTCGGAAAGCGTGGTCGGTGGCGACACGCCCTCGGGGGGTGCGGGCGAGGAGTCCGCATTGGAGAAGGAACGGTTCGCAAACATCTTCGATGGTGCCAGAATCCTCGCCGGTGGAAGCGGCGATGGTTTCCAGGCCGACCGGGCCGCCTTTGTACTTTTCGATGATGCTTTTGAGCACGGCGCGGTCGAGGCCGTCTAGCCCCAGGTGGTCGATGCCGAGGGCAGCAAGTGCGCGGTCGGCGACGGGTTCGGTGACGGTGCCATGACCGTCGACTTGGGCAAAGTCGCGGATTCGGCGGAGCAGGCGGTTGGCGATGCGGGGGGTACCCCGAGAGCGGCGGGCAATGGTCTGTCCGCCCGGCTGGTCGACTTCGATGCCGAGGATAGTTGCGCTTCGGCGGATGATGAGTTCCAGGGCGTCAGGTTCGTAGAAGCCGAAGTTCATGACGATGCCGAAGCGGTCGCGGAGGGGGCCGGTGAGGTTGCCTTGGCGGGTAGTTGCCCCGACAACGGTGAACGGGGGCACATCCAGCCGGATGGAGCGGGCGGCCGGCCCTTGCCCAATCATGATATCGACCTTGCGGTCTTCCATGGCAGGGTAGAGAATCTCTTCGACTTGGCGGCTGAGGCGGTGGATTTCGTCGATGAACAACACTGCGCCGGGCTCGAGGTTGGTGAGGATGCCGACGAGGTCGCCGGGGCGGACAATGGCAGGACCCGAGGTGATGTGGATGACGGCCTCCATTTCGACCGCGACGATGTGGGCGAGGGTGGTTTTGCCCAATCCGGGCGGGCCATAGAGCAAGAGATGGTCGAGCGGTTCTTCGCGTTGGCGGGCGGCTTGCAGGAAGATGCTGAGGTTCGACTTGACGCCTTCCTGCCCAATAAATTCGCTGAGACGTCGGGGTCGCAGGGAGTATTCATCTTCACCGGGGAGCCGGTCGGGTGCAATCTGATCGTTTCGGCTCATTTCTTCAGGCTCCTCAGGGCGTGGCGGACTTGCTCGCCAAGGTCGCCGGTGGCTTCGCGGGCCTGGGCGGCGGCCTCTTCAAATTCTTGACGCCGGTAGCCGAGGGCGAGCAGGGCCTCGGCCAATGGGTCATCTTGGGGCAGGGGTTTTGCCGGGATATGGGCATCGTGCCCACCGATTGCCGAGTGGAGTTCGAGAACTTTTTCTTTGAGTTCCAAGATGATCCTCTCGGCCAATCTTGTGCCGATCCCGGGGGTGGTGGCTAGCGACTTGGAGTTTTGGCTGGCGATGGCTTCGACGGCACCGCCTTCGCCCAAAGTGCTAATGAGGGCGAGTGAGATTTTCGCCCCGCATCCTTTGACTTCCCGGAGCATCTCGAACAAGGCCCTTTGCCTTGCGTTCCCAAATCCGTACAGGGTGTGCTCGTCTTCCCGGATCACCAACCGGGTGTAGAGGTCGATCGGTTCGCCGGGCAAGGCGTGCTCGACAAGAACCGAGTGGGGGACGTGGACTTCGTAGCCGACACCGTGGCACAAAACGACGATGGGACTCCCCCCGGCTTCGAGGACTTCACCGCGCAGGCGGGCGATCATCGGCTGGAATGTACCCGAATGTCTACGTCCTCAAGTCGGGGATGCGCAGCCAAAAGGGCCCGTATGATAGACTGTGGGCGACATGGACAAGCGGGCAGCAGCGCAGATTTTGGCGCGGGTTTTGGCAGACACGGCGGTTTTGACGGTGAAAACCCAAGGTGTCCACTGGAATGTGTCGGGTGGGGATTTTTATGGCGTCCACAAATTGACCGAAAGCCAGTATGAGGACTTGTTCGCGGCTCAAGACGAATTGGCCGAACGCATCCGCGCGCTGGGCGCACCGGCCCCGGCAACAATGGCCGAATATTTGAAGCTCACGCGATTGGCCGAGGGAGTGAAAGGGAATGCTTCAGAGATGCTCGGCGACTTGGTTTCTGCCAACGAAGCCTTGGCATCTGGGCTCCTGGCCGACATCGCGGCCTTGGAAAAGGCGGGCGATCCCGGCAGCCAGGACATTTTGGTTCGCCGCGTGCAAGCCCACGACAAATCGGCATGGCTTTTGAGGAGCACTTTGGCGGAAGCACCCGCTGCTGAACCTAAACCTGTTGCTGTTCCTAAGCCTTCCTCTGCCCCCGAGGCCGCCCCAGTGCCCCCGGCTGGATCTGAGGCTAAGAAAGAACCAAAAGCTGAAAAAAAGAAAGATAAGAAGCCGAAAAAAGAAAAACCGGCCGCCAAACCGGCGCCCAAGCCCGAACCAGTGCGTGAGGCCCCCGTTGCCGCATCAAACAATGGCGGCGGACGACGCCGGCTCTTTGGCGTGAAGGCCGACGGTTAACCCTCCGTTCGCGGGATTGCGGCGTTAATCCAGGCTGTGCTCAAGGAACCAGGCCCCAAGCGACTCTTTTTGGTAGGCGTTGTCCCATGAATTGTGCCCGACGCCCGGATATTCGGTGAGTTTGGCGTTGCCGCCGGCCAAACGGATCGATTCAACAGCGGCTCGGCCTTTGGCAATGGGGACGGCGGTGTCGGCATCGCCATGGAACACCCAGACCGGGATGTGCGCGATCTTGGCGGCGGCTCCTTCGGAATCGATCCACCCGCAAACTGGGGCGGCCGCGGCAAATTGCCATGCCAAGGATCCTGCAAGTTCAAACGTTCCGTTGCCACCTTGGGATAGCCCCGTGATGTAGCGCCGGTGCGGGTCGATTTTGAAACGGGATTCGGCAAATCGGAGGCATTCGTCAATGCGATCGGTGTAATTAGGCCAAAGCAGGTCGAAGTCGGGCTTTTGGGGCATGACGACCAGGAATGGCCAATCGGCCGCGGCCATGCGGATGGCGTTTCCCAACCCGATCGCCGTTTGTTTGATTCCGTCCGTGCCCGATTCGCCCCTGCCGTGCAGGAACAAGATAGCCGGGGCCGGTGCGGCCACCGGTTTGCGGGGGACGTAGATGACGAATTCGTTGCCGCCGACGGCGAAATCCAGGAACCCGGAGGCCATACGGTCATTTTAGCTGTGGCGTGGGCAACAGGCCGTCAAAATCTCCCATTGGGTTGCCGTCTTATGCCGCCCGGCTTTCCTGGGCAATCGCCCCAGAGAACGGCCTTTTTTACGGCGAGACTTCGCGGACGACGAGGTTGAAGTCGATGTGGACTTCGTAGGCGCGGGGCCACGGGAGTTCCACTACGACGTTTTCCAGACCGATGACGGCATAGGTATGCCCGTCGGCTTTGAAAGGGTTAGCGACCATTTGTTCGTTGAACGTTTTTTGGAGGTGGTCTGCCATGTCTTGTTTGACAAAAGCCTCGACTTTGGCTTCATTTTCGGCCGAGAGGATCTCTTCGCGGTCGCCGTTTTGCATTTGTTCGATCATCCGGTACGCCTCGGGCCGGACATACCGGTTGTAGAAGTAGTCGGTGACGAGCCGGTGGAGGACGAATTTGCGGGCGGCCGTTTCGCGCCGGAGGCCATCGACTTTGGACCGGAGGGCGAGGAGGTAGGCGTTGGCGGCGGGGACGGTGGTGCCCATGGTGTTGCCGGCGGTGTTCCACCCGGCGTAGCTGACCAACTGGGGCCCTTGGCGTTTGGCGGTGAGGGAATCAAACAACTCGGGGTCGGCGGTGCCGCTCCAGCCGAGGTTGGTGTCGGCCACGGCGATGCGCTTTCCGGCGTCGATGGAAGCCGACATTTCCTTGACAAAGGCGTCGAATTGGATGCCGTCCCGCTTTGGCGTGTTCAAATAGAGGACGTAATCGGCCTTGTCGGGGTTATCGGTGATCGTGGCGCCGCTGGTTTCGATCTGGTCTTTAAGCGATTCCCGGATCGGTTCGGATTCATACGCGGCGATTTGGTCGAGCCCTTTGGTGTCGGCGGTGCGGATGGCGACGGTGGGCGACCAATGATCCCTATCGCAAATGGCCCGGCTGACGAGGCAGTTGGAGATTTGGTCGATCCCCATGCAGAATTGGGTTTGGCCCCGGAGTTTGAGGCGGTCGATCTCTTTGTTGAGGGTAGCGATCTCGCGGGTGTGGGGGCCGACGGGGGCGGCGTCGTCTTGGCCGAAGGTGAGCTGATTGAATGCCCCGTGATAAGTCATTTTGATCAATTCGGTTTGGATGGCGACATTGCGGGCCCGAACCGCGTCGTACCGTTCCCGTTCCAATTGGGGGACGCGGCTGGCATAAATGTCCATTTTCCGCTTGGCCTCAGGGTCGTTGTAGAGGCGGTATTGCTCCCGGTAGGTGGCCCAGTAGTAGAGGTCTTGCCGCCAAGTGCGGTTTTCGGCAACGGCGGTCGGGGCGATCCGGGTGAGGGTGGAGAAGACGTAGAAGGGGGTTTCGTGACTGCCTTTGCGGATTTTCCAGAGTTCCCTGAGCCGGGATTTGGCTAGGGTTTCGGAACTGCGGTCGGTGCGGCTGGCGATGAGCCCGCCATAGGCGACCATGTCGGCCGAGGCGATCACGGCATCGAATTTGCCCAGATCTTGCTTGGCCAGCCAGGCGAGGATGGCGGTGGGGGAGCCGGGTTGCTTGAACTTGCCCAAGATTTCTATGGGCGGGGTGATGACGTCGTATCCGGCGATATCGCCGATCATGCCGGCAAAGTGGCTGACGGCGGGTCGGTCGTCCACGGGGATAAGCAGGATCCGGTGCGCCCCCGGGGCCGTTTGGGCTTGGGCAGCAACGGCAATCAGCAAGGCGGTCAGGGCGGCGAGAACGGCTTTCATCGGCGGGCGGGCGGCGTTATTTTACGGTGGCGGGGGCGCGGGCGGTAAGCCCCTCACTCTTTGATCCCGGTTGCCCAGAGGATTCCGCCGAGGAGGTGCTTTTGAAACATCGGGTCGGCATAACTTTCCTTGGTGTGGCCCATGCCGGTGTACCACGACCGGCCTTTGCCGACCATGTGGCACCAGACGATTGGGTGGTCATCGCCCATCGTGTGGCCTTGGTAGCTGGCGGGATCCAATTTGGCGAGGATTTGGGTCTCGGGGAGGGCTCGGTAGTCGTACCACTCATCGGTTCTGGCCCAGGTTTTGGGGAGGTGGGCGGTGGACGGGTGGCCGGCATCGAGGATTTTTACGGCGGCGGGTTGAATGGCCGGATGGGATTTGAACCAGGCCCCGACGAGCCTGCCATACCACGGCCAATCGTATTCGGTATCGGCGGCGGCATGAATGCCGACGAATCCTCCGCCAGATTCGACATAGCTGCGGAAGTCGGTCTGTTGGGTGAGGTCGAGGATGTCGCCGGTGGTGCTGAGGAAGACGACGGCCCGGTAGTTCTTGAGGTTGGACTGGTTGATTTGGGATGAATCTTCGGTGGCTTCAACAGCAAAGTTGTTTTGCTTGCCGAGCTTTTGGATGGCGGCGATGCCGTCGGGGATGGATTCGTGGCGATAACCGGCGGTTTTGGAGAAGACGAGAATGGCCGGTTTTGGGGCGAAGGCGATTGCGATGAACGCGGCGGCAAGCATTAGATTGAGTCTATTCGTTGACCGAGCGGTACTGCACGGCTTCGGCAAGGTGGGAGCGGGTGATCTGTTGGCTGCCCCCCAGATCGGCGATGGTTTGGGCGACTTTGAGGAGACGGTCGAACACCCGCGCGGAGAGGTTGAGTTTATGGGCGGCGGCCTGCATGAAGATTTTGCATTCCTCATCCATGGCAACCATCTCCTTGAGCTGGCGGGGAGACATCATGGCGTTGGTTTTTCCTGGTCCCAGCCGGTCGGCCTGTTTTGAGCGGGCCTGGATGACTCTTTCCCGGATCGTGGCGCTGGGGGCACCGGCGGGGATGCCCGTGAGTTCTTCTGGCTTGAGGCGGGGCACGGTGACGTGGAGATCGATGCGGTCGAGAAGGGGGCCGCTGATTCTGGCCCCATATTTGAGACATTGGGCAGCGCCGACGCAGTTGGCCTCGGGATAGCCTTTGAATCCGCAGGGGCATGGGTTCATTGCCCCGACGAGCATACATCCGGCGGGGAACGTGAGCGTCGATTGGACCCTGGCCACGGTGACCACTCCGTCTTCAAGCGGCTGGCGGAGGGCTTCCAAGACATCCCGGCCGAACTCGGGCATTTCGTCGAGGAAGAGCACGCCGTGGTGAGCCAGGGAGACTTCGCCGGGTTTTGGGGATTTGCCACCGCCGACGATGGCGGCATAGCTGGTGGCGTGGTGCGGTGACCGGAATGGACGTCGCCAGACGAGGCCATTGGATTCTTTGGGCTCCCCGGCCGAGCTGAAGATTCGGGTGACGGCGATGGCTTCTTGCAATGTGAGGGGCGGCAAGATGGTGGGGAGCCTCCGGGCCAGCATCGTTTTGCCCGACCCGGGCGGCCCGGACATCAGGATGTTGTGCCCCCCGGCGGCGGCAATTTCGAGGGCTCGAATCGCTTGGGATTGCCCTTTGACATCGGAGAAATCGATGGGGAATTCGGTTTCGTGTTGGTCAGGCTGAGTTTCTAACCGGTGGGGTTGGTAAAGGATGCTGCCATTGAGGAGCTCTACGGCTTCGAGGAGGGTTTTGAGACCATAGACTTCAAGTTCTGGGATGATGGCGGCTTCGGCGGCATTGGGTTCGGGGAGCACTAGCCTTTTGAAGCCTTGTTGGTGGGCCATGATGGCGATGTTGACGGCCCCGTCGATCCGGCGGAGTTCGCCGTCGAGTCCAAGTTCGCCCACGATCAGCGTATCGGTCAGCGACCGACTTGCCACTTGGCCGCTGACGGCCAGGATGGCGATGGCGATGGGGAGGTCGAATCCGGATCCCTCTTTGCGGATGTCCCCTGGGGCGAGGTTGCAGACGAGCAAGCCGTTTGGAAAGGTGAGCCCACTGTTGCGGATGGCGGTCCCGACTCGTTCTTGGGATTCTTGGACGGCTTTGTCGGGGAGGCCGACGAGGAGGAATTTGGCCATCCCGCCCCGGAGGTCGACTTCGACGACGATGGAGAGCGCATCGATGCCGTTGAGTGTGGCGGAGTGCGCTTGGGCGACCATGTCGCGGTGAGGTTACCTAGTCCAAGTTCAGCGGCTTTTCGTAGGGTTTGCGGTACCCGAGTTCGCGAGCGCGTTGCTCTTTGCCGAAGGGGGATTCGAGCTCGGCCGACCTTTGGAGGAGTTCCGCCCGGTCAGCTTGGATTTTGCGGGATTCAGCGACCTGGGTTTTGTACTCTTTGCGCTGCGTTTGGACCGTTTGCCAAGAACTGCGGCTGAAAAACAGGCCTACGGCGACCGCCGCGGCGACAGTGAAGAGGGTGATAGCGATGCGGTTCATTGAGCCTTCCTTGGCGGATGAATCTCGTGATTATACTTGCATTTTGTGGGCGTTGGCCTTGCGGAACCCGTTCCGCCGGGCCCAAGGCCAATCCCTCGCCCTCCGCAGGCGGAGGGCTCTGCCCCCGGGCGGAACGGGCAGAATCTTAGCCCCGGGGAATGAAAAAGGTAAATCGGCCGTCCTTGCCTTTCAATTGCACAGGGCGGATCATCTTTGCTGACCCAACCATCAAAGAATAGTTAGCGCCACCGTTATGGCGGGTGGAGGCAGGCGGGAGATGGCGGTATTTTTTGAGCAGGTCAACGGCAACAAGCGCAACGAGGTGCATCCGCGATTCATCCGTTGACGACAGTGTGATATCGAACAGGTTGCAGTCGGCAAAAAAGACGACGTCGCTTGGATTCTCGACGATTGATGCCGCCTTGGGCACGAGGGTTTTTGCAGATGATTCAAAGAGAGTGCGATTGACCAAATCGTTGATGGCATAGCCCCACAAATAGCTTTTGGGCACATCTTCGGCAACGGCCGCTTGGGGACACTTCAGCATCGATCCCAAATAGGGGGACACCTTGTCCCGCCACGTCGGCCAGTCACTGGTCGGCTCGCCATCACGGATGGGGCGATCGACGTGGGGAGGAAATGTTTGGTCGTAGTCGTCCACGTAGAGCCTGCCGGCTAAGCCCAGCTGGTGGATTTCCGAAAGGCAAGCCGATAGACCTGCCGCAGACTTTGAGGAACGGGTGATCACAATCAAGATCGCAACGAGGATTGCAACAATGGAAATGGCAACAAGGACTTCAACGAGCGTGAATGCCCGTCGCAATGCAGAGTCCACGCGAACTTGGTCTAGTTTCCTGATCCGGGCACCTCGCCTTCTTCTGGAACGGGATATCCTTGAGAAGCCATGCACCCAATTGTTGCTTCGTCGTTGGGGTTGATATCGCGGCAGTCTTGCACAGCACTCATACATGTTTCATACGGGGAGAATTGTTGCCACCGGCAGTAGTCAACATCGGTATATCCAGAGTAATTTGAACCACAGGCCGTCAAGGCAAGAATGAAGAATCCCGTTAGCAAGAAGGTCTTTTTTGTTTTCAGGGGCATCACCGAACGCGAGTATCCCCCCCCCGGAGAGTTGTCAAGGGAGTGCGTGACATTTAGCACAAGTTTAACAATCTCAAAACTTTACTCCAACCAACCCTCGACCAACCGTCCGACCGTGGCCAAACCGTCTTGGTCTCCCAGCCACTGGGTGAATTGGGAGTTGACCACCGCCAGCGGCGAATATTCGCGGGTGTGGTCGGTGGAACCATCGGTGGGGTCGTTGCCGTGGTCGGCGGTCAGGATGAGCAGGTCGTCTGCGCTCAGCCGCGCGAGGAGGGCACCCAGGTAGCCGTCGAACTGTTCCAGGCAATTGGCGAATCCCGCTGGGTCGCTGCGGTGGCCAAAGAGCATGTCGGTGTCTTCGAAGTTGGCAAAGACGAACTGGCAATCGGCATCCAACGCCTGTTGCAGGGCCAGCCAGTGTTCCGGGTTGGATTGGGTTCGGCGGCCCGGCCGGAAACCGCGGCCGCTGAACAGTTCGGGCACGACGCCGATTCCGCAAGCCGGGCCAAAACGGTCGGCCAGCCGGTCCAAAAGATTGGGTGGGGGGATGACGGGGAAATCCTTGCGGTTGTTGGTGCGCTGGAACCTGCCGGGCTCCCCATTGAACGGCCTTGCGATGACCCTTTGGACATTGTTGGGCGGGACGCAGAGATCCCGGGCGATTTGGCACCATTCGTAAAGCGTGCCGATCGGGACGATGGATTCATGGGCGGCGATTTGGAAGACGGAATCGGCCGAGGTGTACACGATGGGCCGGCCGGTGCGGTAATGCTCTTCACCCAGTTCGTCGACGATGGCGGTGCCGCTGGCCGGACGGTTGCCAAGGATTTTCCGTCCGACGGCGGATTCGAAGGCAGAGATGAGGTTCGCCGGGAATCCGGACGGGTATGTCGGGAAAGGGGTTGGAACCGGGATCCCCATCATTTCCCAATGGCCGGTGACCGAGTCTTTTCCCCGGTTCAGGGGTCGGAGCCGGCCGGCGGCTCCCGTTTGCTTACCGATTCCGGCGGCGGCCAAGAACCCGGTTTGTGCCAGATTGGGGGCTTCAATCCCGCCGACCAGGTTCCACACGTTCTTCAAGGTGGAGACGGTCGGCGGGTCGCCGAATTCGGCACAGTCGGGGGCGGCCCCGGCCCCGCAGCCGTCCAGAACGATAACGATCGCGCGCCTTGACACTGGGCCAAGGCTACCAGGTCGTCAGTTGGATTCTTCTGGCGGCATAACCACCACGGGGTTCATGGGTCCATGGGGGCGGAAACTGTGGGATTGCTTGACTTGCAAGGTTGCCCGGTCCAAGACGATGAGCTCCTGATCTTTGTAAAGGTAGACCTCGTCACCATTGACGGCTAGCGAGACGGGAGGTTGGCTGGCCGGGTTGGCCTTCTCAGCAGGTTGCGGGTTTGCCGGCGCGGCTTTGAAGACGGTTGCCTGCGCGTAGACGATGGCGGTCAGCGACACGGCAACGGCCAAGGTTGTGAGGCCGACAATTTTTTTGTTCCGGTTGTCCATTGGTTGCTCCTTGAGGCAATAGGCAATGCGCCAGGCAATTCAATCCAAAGACAAGCGGGGATACCGGCTGCTTGCTTGCAGGGTTCCGGAAACTGGGGCCTGGAGCCGAAGTTTGGGTCTTACGGCTTGAGGTAGTCGGTGAATTCGTGGGAGAAGCGGGCGAACATTTTGATCCACTCTTGGATGGTGAGTTTGGTCACTCCCGGGCTGAGGAGGAGGTCGGAAGTGAGCATGGCGTCGCCCTCGCTATCGACATAGGCTTTGACGTAACGGGTTTTGGCGTTCCAGTCGTTGATTTTGCGGATGTCGGCAGCGCGGGCCAGCCGGTTGCCGACACTGAGCCCCAGGCTGGTGGTTGGCCCGCCCGGCTTATCGGTGTATTGGTAGAGGGCCAGGAGGATGGATTCCCCTTCATAGACATAGTAGGCGGTGAGCCCTTCGGCGTCTTTTTCTTCTTTGACGGAGATTTTTTCCCCCGGCAAGTTGGTGGTGGCGACGATGGCCCTCAGTTCGTCATCAGTGACAGCTGAAACCATCTGCATCGGCGATGCAGTCTGATCGGGGCTGATTTTTGATGGAGCCGGAAGGGCTGCCAGGAGGATTGCCAGGGCAAGGATCGGACGTTTCATAGCCAACATCTATTATGGGGGGACGCTTTATGGAAGGAAATAGTCCGGCAATTTGCGACAATGTTGTGGAAATTGCGCTCCGCGGCGCAAAATATCCCCACAGGGTTAAGGATTTGTGACAGTTCTGCGAGGAACCCGTGCCCGTTTGACGGCACTCAATAGTGGAGAAACGGTGCCCGTCCGAATTGCCGGAACGGAGGGCGACGAGATTTTCTGCACCTTGGAGCGCCGTGACGATTCCTTACTTGTCGGCACGGTTTTGGTGGAGTGCTTGGCGGGCAAAGGGCATATTTTGTTTTCGGGCGATGTTTTGCAGGCAGACGCCAAAGGGATGATGACGATCCGCGCGAAGGGCCGCATGTTGACCGTTGAGACGGACACGGCGATGTCTTTACTCATGGATCCGGTGGCGGCGACATTCCGCAACAATTTCCGCAAACGTGAAGTGCAAATCATCGGGGGGTCTGGGGAATCGATGGCCTTGGTTAGCCCCGCTGAATTGCCGACCGAGGGCAGATCGACTTTGACCTTTGAGGATGACGGGCGTGTGATCGAGGTCGAGGGATTTGTGACGCACAGCCACAAGCGGGGGCAAGGGTTTTTGGCCGATTTCCGGTTTGCGCAGGTTGCTCGGGTCACCGTGATGTATTGGAACCGGCTGTTGAAGACCGGTTGACCCAAACGCCTTTTGCCCGGCACCCCTCGTCCCGATAACTGGAGGGGGCTATGCGGCAAACAAAAATCGTGTGCACACTGGGTCCGGCGGTTGATTCCCAAAAGATGATTGCCGGGCTGATCAAAGAGGGGATGAACTTGGCGCGGCTGAATTGCAGCCATGGGGACTGGGATTCCAAGCGTCAGATGATCGAGTGGATCCGGGCCGAGTCGCCCGAATTGGCCCCGGTAGGGATCATGGCCGACCTGCAAGGGCCTAAAACGCGCCTCGGAGTGTTGCCGGGCGGCGAGATCACCTTCCAAACCGGTGCGACGACTTCGATCGGCATGGCCGAAGGGGTCGAACTGCCGGTCGGTTCGCGGGAGTTGGTCGAAAGCATGCGCAAAGGCGACCGCATCTTGCTGGGCGACGGCCAATGCGAGCTGAAGCTGACATCGGGATCAGGAGACCATTTTGTGGCTAAGGTGTTGGCGGGGGGCACGGTCAAGACCAAACAAGGCGTGACGATCGTCGGCCGTTCGTTCAACATCCCGGCCCTGACGGCAAAAGATTTGGGCGATATCCAAGAAGCGGTTGCCTCTGGGTGCGATTACCTGGCGCTGAGCTACGTGCGGTCGGCCGCCGACATGCGGGAACTCCGCCAAATCGTCGACCGGATCGACCCCACGGTGAAACTCGTGGCAAAAGTCGAGACCAAAGAGGCGCTAAAAGACATCGACGACGTCATCCGGCAGAGCGATGTTGTGATGGTGGCCAGGGGGGATCTGGGCTTGCAGATGGAGATCGAGGACGTGCCGGCAGCGCAGAAGAAGATCATTGCCCGCTGCAACCTGTTTGCCAAGCCGGTCATCACCGCCACCCAGATGTTGGAAAGCATGGTCACGACGAGCCGCCCAACCCGTGCCGAAGCCAGCGACGTGGCGAATGCGATCCTAGACGGAACCGATGCCGTGATGTTAAGTGGGGAAACGGCCAGCGGGATGTACCCGTTGGAAGCGGTGCGCACCATGGCCAACATCGCGGCCGCCACCGAAGGAAATGTCCATCCGAATTTTGGGGACGAGAACAAGACCGGCCACTCGACGGATGTCGTCGCCGAGTCGGCGGTGAAGATTTCGAGAGGATTGAAGGCGAAGGCTATTTTGACGACGAGCGCCAGCGGCATGACCCCGACCATGGTGAGTAAATACCGGCCCCAACAACCGATTTTGGTGGCCTGCTGGTCGGACCGGGTTCAGCGGCAACTGAGCGTGGTCCGAGGTGTCCATGCCTTGTTGGTCGACCCCCCGCTGAACACCGACGACGCGATCCGCGCGACCGTGAACGCCTTTTTGCGGCGGAAGTTGATCGGCATCGGCGACACGGTTGTGGTGACGGCTGGAGTCCCCGTTGGGCAGCCTGGCAATACAAATCTGATCCAGGTTTGCACCGTCTAGCGCTCTTGCCGGACTTTAGAGGGCCCGTGGATCGAGTCCGAGCCGTCGGGCCAAGTTGGAGGACAGGATGGAATCCGGATCCAGTTGGGCTTTGAGCGAGAAGTATTCGCCCATCGTCTGATCCCCAATCGAAGCGGCAAAGTGTTCCGGGGTGAGGGTGGAATCCTTGGCAAGGTAGAACCGCCCGCCCGCCCCGAGCACCAGCTCATCCATTTGGTGGGAGAGCCGCCAGACTGCCTCTTTGTTGGATCGGGTGATCTTGAAGTCCAAAGCGAGCGAGTATCCATCGACACCGTGGCTGAACAAGAATTTATCGGGGACGTGCCGTTTCATAACGCCGAGGAATGATTCGAGCCCGGCGGCCTGTTGGAGTTCGACCTGGCGGGCAAAAACACGGGGAGCGTGCTCGGCGGGCACAAACGACTGGTACTGGATGAATCCTCCGGGGAGGTAGGAGTTTCGCCATCCGGGCACGTAATCGAGCAGAAAACTGAACCCCACCAAACTGAGTGGGTGGGGCTTGCCATTGCCCAAGATTTTGCCGCTGGTGTGCTTGGCCCAGTTGGTGAACCGCATGCCGGTGCGGTTGTTGAGGAGTTTGAGGAACCTCCAGACTACGGATTTAGGGAAGAATCCAAGGAGGGTGTCGGGCAGATCCTGGTGTTCAGGGCGGAGCGAAACCCGGATGTCTCCGTCTTCTTCGGTATAGAAGGCCGCGTGGAAGTCTCCCCGGCCGGCCTCTTTCCCTCGGGCAAAACAGTCGATCCAGCTCACCATGTAATCGGCTTTCCCGCGGAGGTCTTCAAAGGTACGGAACTGTCCATCCCAGTTGGGGATGGAGAGGGGCAAGACCCGGAGATCCCCGGAATGGACCCGTTTCATCTTCAACTTGACCCTGAGGATGACCCCCAACAGCCCGGCCGTGCTGATAACTTGGTAGAACAGGCGGTCTTGAGGCGTGAGGATGCGGCGCTGCCCGTTTGGGAAAAGGACTTCGATATCTATGACGTGGTTCCCAATCGGCCCGGCGTTAAAGGCGTTCTTGCCGTGAAGGTTCATGCCAAGCGCCCCGCCCAGGGTGGGAAACATCGTCCCGCTGACGACGGGCGGCCAATATCCCGACTCCAGGGTGTGCCGCCAAAGCTGCTCCAGGGTGACTCCGGCCTGACAATCGACCACCCCGCTTTCCGGGTCGAAATCGAGGATCTGGTTAAACCGGGAGATATCGACGAGGATAGCTTCGGATCCGATGCTGGCATCCCCATAGCTGCGTCCCGCGCCCCGGAGGGTGACCTGCCGACCCGAATCCCGGGCCATGTCCAGAATCTGGGAGAACTCGTCTGCCCGCGTCGGTCGGTAGCGGTAGCCGTCGGCCCCGGCGACCATGCCAAAGCCGGTCACGTGGGCAATCCGGTCGAGCGGGAGGGGCATGAGTTTCACACTTTGAGCCGTCGGAAGATCGGCGAAGGGATGGCTTTGATGACGGCGAAAACGATGCGATGGGCAAACTTGAGGTAGTGCTCCCCGGTCCGGTCTTTGAGGGCAATGATCTTGGCGGCGGCGACGGGGGCCGGCATCGCCCCTTTGAGGTTGAGGTCGGCCGTCATTTCCGTTGCCGTTGGCCCAGGTTTGATGGTGACCACTTTAACGCCCTTTTTGGCCAGGCGGTTCCGGAGGGCCTCCAAGTAAGTGTGGAGGAACGCCTTGGAGGCGTTGTAAACCGGCTGACCGAAACGGCCGCGATCCCCGGCGACGCTGCCGATGCCGATGATGCTGCCGTGCCCGGCGGCTTCCATGCGGGTGGCGGCGGCATTGAGCCACGCCACAGCCCCGACATTGTTAATGGCGATCATGGACAAGTCTTTTTCCGTGTTGTATTCGTGGGGCCCCACGGGCGGCATGACCCCAGCGCAGTAGACGATGAGGTCGAGCCCCCCCAGGGCGTCGGTGCATTTTTGGAACAACTCCGGGACTTCGTCGATGTCCCGGACGTCATGGCCAAACGGAAAGACCCGCTCGGGGAACCTGTCGGCAAGCGGTTGCATCCGGTCCGTGCGGCGGGCAACTGTAGCGACGAACCCACCGCCTTCGGCGATTTGGCGGGCGATTTCCTCCCCGATGCCCGATGAAGCACCGACGACGATGGCTTTGATTCCGATCACAGGTGTGGGCATGGGTCAGCGGTTCTCGATGATGGGGACGTGGGTGCCGGTTGTCATGGCAAAAACGGCGGCGGCGACAAAAAGGACGACAGCGATGAGGATGTGCGGGTCTTTGAATAGCAGGTCGGCGGGCTCGCCGCCTTCGTCATCTTTAAAGACGCGTTGGATGTACCGGGCGACCGCATAGATGACCATGGGCGTAGTTAGGACGAGGGCCGGATGGGCCCGTCCGGTCGTCGATTCCATCGAATAGATGCAGTAGGCCATACACGACATGCCGCTGAAAAGCAGGACGAGCATATCCAGGGTTTGCCGGCTGTATTCGTTGAGAACGGCGCGGCTGGCCGACCGGTCTTCGCCCATTAGGATGAATTCGTTCCGGCGCTTTGCAAACCCCAACGTGAGCGCGAGAACACCGGTGACGATGAACATCCAGCCGGACATTTTTACGTCGATGGCTTCGGCCCCCAGGGCGGCCCGAAGAACAAACCCGGACGAGAGGGCAAAGACGTCGGTGATGGGGATGTGCTTGAGTTTGAGGTTATAGGCGATTTGGATGGCCACGTAGATGCCGATGAGGGCCAGGCACCCCCGGGAGCCAATGAACCAGGCCGTGCCGACGCTGGCCAGGAGCAGGATGGCAGCCAAGGCGGTCGCCACCGCCGAGGGAACCTTTCCCGATGCCACGGGCCGGTCTTTCTTTTTGGGATGCAATCGGTCCTTGGGGGCATCGACGATATCGTTGGCGATGTAGGTGGCCGAACTAACAAGGGACATCGCGACGAACGCGAGCAACGAGTGGGTGACGGCCTCTAATTCTCCGACCCGGCCCGTGAAGATAATTGCCGCGAACACGAGCAGGTTCTTTGCCCATTGCTTGGGCCTCAAGAGCTTCGCGATCTCCATCATTGCGGGTTCAACATCCAACCCGGCAGGAACTGTACCAGCATATTGGAATTACGGGCTATTGGCACAGAATCCGATGGGGGGAGAGGGGCTGTATACTCGTCACGGTCACAGGGCGGTGGGCAAAACATTGGGCGGTTACTTTCTGCTATCCGAAAAACGGTTCCAGCTCGCGCTTTTTTTCTTAGCGGTTTTATCTGCCGTCGGGATTGCGACCGGCTATGACACGGACTCGTTGTTTTACCGGGCGATGGCGTCGGGCCGCTACGACGGCGTCCCGGCACCTTTCCGAACCCGGATCGTGACCCCTTGGTTGATCCAGCAGGTTTCTGTGATCTTGCCGGTCGATGTGGCGGCATGGCTGATTCAAATCGCGGTTGGAATGGTTTTTTTGTTTGGTTTGGCCAAGCTTTTCCAGCTTTTGGAAATTGCACCAGAGTGGTTTTGGTTTTCGGCATTTTTGGCCCCGTTTGTCGCGGGGGTGACGGAACCATTCATGCCGGAGATGCTTTCCTCGGCGCTGATTGTTTGGGCGCTGGTGTGCCTGCAGGTTCGGCAGACGCTGGGATTCCTCTTGCTTTGCGCTTTGATGGGCCTGCAGCGTGAGAGCGCGCTTTTGTTTGGGCTTGTCGCTTTGCCGGTCCTTTACCGCTCTAACAAGTGGGCGGCAATCGGGTCTTTGCCAGCGGCGGCGGCGGGCCTGTTTGCCGCCGTCCGGTTTGTTGGAGGCGGGGCCTCGGCGCACCAGCTCTCTTGGCCGGTGTACATGCTCCTCAAGATCCCGGCGAACATCTCCCGGAATGTGTTCGGGTTTTCATTGTGGTCGAATGTTCTGGCCGACACTTTTGGGGGCGAACCTTGGCTCAAATGGGCTTCGCCGGTGAAAGTTGGGGCGATCACGGAGATCGGGGTTTACAATTGGGAGTTCGGCCATCCGGTGATTTTGGCGGGGCTGATGACATCGCTATTCGGCTTGGCGATTTCCATGTTGTGGCTCCGCCGGCGGTCAATCCGCCAAGAGGTTGCGGAGGCGCCGCCCGCGGTCGCGATTGCCTTTTGGTACGGTTTGGCGTCGCTGTTGGCGGCGCCGAGCCTGGGGGCGGGGGTCGGCCGTTTGCTTTGCTACGCCTGGCCCCTGCCGACGGTCGGCCTCGCTTGGTGGGCCCACCGCACCCTTGCCCGCAGCCAGCCTCTGAAATTGCTTTGGTGGCACTATGGGTTCGCGCTTGCGGGTGGGGTGAGCCTTTCGATCCAAGAATGGTGGCCTCGGATCATTCTGTGCGGGTTGACGGTTGCGGCCTTGTTCGGGTTTAGGCGGCAGTGGGAGCCCCTGATTTCCGAGCAGCTCGGATCGGGATCGGACAACTTAGCCGAAGCAGAAACAAATTAGCGGAAAATGGTCGGAGCGGAGAGATTCGAACTCTCGACCTCTTCCCCCCCAGAGAAGCGCTCTACCAAGCTGAGCCACGCCCCGACAACCTGATTATAGCCCGGCAATTGGGCAGACCCTCCCGACCCTGCTAGGATGGGGTCGGGAGGGCAGGATTCCCGCTTACTTCGGCGGCAACGGCAGGTAGGGGAGCCGTCCCTGTTGGTAAAGGTAGATCCAAGCCTGCTCGGGCCCCGGGGCAAAGGTTCCTTTGAGCCGCGAATCGTATTTCCCCGCATTGAGGAGGACTTGGGCGGTTTCATCGCGGTAGGCGGTTGCCTGGGCCCGCATTGAGGGGTCTTTGAGCGCCTCGACTTGGGCAAGCCGCAAGGCCCCGGCAAGGAGGAGGTGGGTTGCCCCGCATTCCGGCCCGGCGGCAACGGCGGCCCGGCCGAAGCTGAGGGCCTTGGCGGTGTCCCCGATCAGGGTTTGCACAAGGGTGACCCCGCAAAGGGCCTGGATGGACGACGGGTTGGCCGTGAGGGCCGCTTCGAAGTAGGCGAGGGCGAGGTTGGCCTCATTTTTGGCATCGCTGCCGGTGAGTTTTTGCGCGAAAATCCCCTGGACGACCTGGTGGCCCCGCTCGACCAAGACCGAAACGGATGCCGGGTCGGCCAGCAGGGCATCTTGGAACGACGAGGTCGCCCGGCTGTAGTCGTTGGCAAGGAAAGCCGTGACCGACGTGTAGTAGTTGAACCCGACCGAGTTGGGGTTGGATTTTTCCAGGTCGTCGAGGAATGCAGGCATGCTGCTGTAGCGTCCTCGGCTGAGGGCCAGGTAGAGCTGCGTGTATTTGGTGATGTCGGCGTTGGGGTTGTCGAGGATGACCTCTTTTTCGGCCCCTTCGGCGCCGGTCGTGTCGCCGGTGATTTGGCTGAGCACGGCTCTCAAGGCATAGCTGTACCCATCTGGGCTGCCGTATTTTTCAAACTTGGCCCAGACTTTGTTGGCTTCTTCGGTGCGTCCGCCCATGATGAGCGCATAGAGGAACCGGTTGATGACGCCTGGGTTGTCGAGGTTCTTTTCCCAATCGGGCCGGAGGAGTGCGGCAATGGGCACATATCGGAATGCGGCGAGGTTGGCATCGATGGCATCGGAATCGGCTTTCATGCCGGCTTTGTCGGCGATGTCGTTGAGCACGGCGGCCGAGTTGGCAGCCGCGAATTTTAAGGATTTGGCGACTGCTTCGTTCCGTTCGGTGGGGTTGGTGGTGTTGAGGGCGAAGACGCGCCGGAGGTTGATGGCCGACAAGAGGGATTTTGCCTCTTGGTTATTCGGGTCGGAAGCCAGGGTGTCTTCGGCGTATTTCTGCGCCAAATCGAATGTGCCGGTGGCGTAGTTGGCGCGGGCCATGGCCATCCTCGCCGCGTTGCTGTTTTTGTCGATTTTGAGGGCGATCCTCGCTTCATCAATGGCTTCGCGGTATTTGCCATCGCGGGTGAGTTGGTTTGCCCGGTCTACGTGGTAACCGACGCCTTTGTCGAGCCCGTTGTCGATTTTGAGCGTGAAGGTCTTTTTGACGGATTCTTGGTTGGTGTTGTACGCCTGGATCGTGATGGTGAAATTGCCTTCGGATTCGTTGAGCGTATCGAGGACATATTGGTAAGGCGTGCTTTGGTCGGTCGACCGGAGGTCGTCGCCGACATAGAATTCGACACTGGTCACGAGGGCGTCGGAGGTCACTTTGACATCGAACGTGAACGTGCCGCCGATGGTCTGGCCGTTTTGGACGTTGGCGGTCATCGAGATCGCGGCCATGGAAAGGCTGGCGACCCCGATCAAGAGGGCGGTTCCGAGGAGTCTTTTGGCAAACATGGGGTTGGTTTAGGGCCTCGCGAATGATTATGACGCCTATTCCTGGCGATGGTAACTAGATGGCGTCGGACCCGGCTTCCCCGGTCCTAATCCGATATGCGGAAAGGACTGGCTCGACAAAGATCTTGCCGTCGCCGGATTCCCCCGTGAAGGCGGCTTGCCGGATGGCCGCGACCACGTCTTCGGCCAGTGCGGCAGGCACGGCGACTTCAACGGCCATGCGCAAGGGAAGGGGGACGACCAGTTCGCGCCCCAAGAACGATACGGGGCGTTCGGGATTGTTCCCGGTGCCTCGGGCATCGGCGACGGTCAGGCCGGAGATGGGGAGGAGGGCAAGGGCGGATTTGACTTCTTGCAGGCGGTGTGGCCTCACCATGGCAAAGACGCGGACGAAGGGATGGTCAGTGGAATTCATAGGTTTGCCAATGCCGCGCCACCCGGAATGGATAGGTGAGGAAGTTGAGCGAATCGCGGTAGAAGTCGGCGATGGCCGAGGGGATCTCGTCCACCTTCCGCCGTTTGAGGATCATGGCGAGGTCGTAGGCGACATAGCCGAGGTAGGCGGTTCCCAGGATCCAAGCAAAGGGGGCCGACCCGGGGTCAAGGACATCTGTCCGGGTGAGGATGGCGAGCGCGGGGATGAGGGCCACGGACCCGCAGGCCACCATCCCGGGAAACGAGAAGTCCCGGCCGGCCAGCAAGGTGTAGACCCCAGCGAAAGCGGCGGAACCCAGCAAGATGATGACCGGATAGCCGGCCGCGTGGATGTCTCTCCCCAACTGCCCAAGCAGGGGCACGGCGGCCATGAGCAACGCAAAGCTGAACCAACTTTCGTGCACACCGGTCTTCATCCCCAGCCTGACCCCAGTCATGGCCGCAAAAATGACTCCCAGCCAAACAAGCAACTCCGAGTCGGTGAGGGGGAGGTGGATCTGGACTGCGCAAAACGCCACTGCGAGAACGGTGAGCAGGTGGCCCACAAGGGCGGCTTTGATGAACCGGATTTTTTCCCCGTAAGTCCGGCTGTCGACGCAGCCGGGGACGGTGTGAGGTTCGGGGAATGGATTGGCCGGAAGTTGCACCGAACTCATTCTACAACGGTTCCGACCGATTCGCGAAGGGTAGGATCACGGCGTCAGATGAGGAACCTTGAGCAGATTTTCAAGCAGAACCGGGAGTGGGCGGCCCGGGTGAGCCAGGAAGATCCGGCGTTCTTTGACCGTTTGGCCAAACAACAGAACCCGAAATACTTGTGGATCGGGTGCAGCGACAGCCGCGTGCCGGCCAACCAGGTGATGGGTTTGCCGCCGGGCGAGGTGTTTGTCCACCGCAACATCGCGAACGTGGTGGTGCACACGGATTTGAATTGCCTTTCGGTGTTGCAATATGCCATCGAGGTTTTGCATGTGCAGCATGTCATCGTTTGCGGCCACTATGGTTGCGGCGGGATTAGGGCGGCGCTGGAGCCTTCTGGCCAAGGGGCGGTGGTGAGTTGGCTGCAACATGTGGAAGACATCCACTCCAAATATGGCCAGCGGCTTTCAAAATTGGGCGGCCATGAACGGTTTGACCGGCTTTGCGAATTGAATGTGATGGAGCAGGTGATGAACGTGACCCGGACGTCTATCGTGCAAAACGCCTGGAACGGTTTGCGGCCCCTCAGCGTCCACGGGCTCATTTACTCGCTTCAGGATGGGCTTTTGCGAGATTTAAATGTGACTTGCGAGAACCGCAAAGAATCCACAACCTTGTTTGGCCGCGATTTTTACGAAATGGTCGAGCGATAGCCGGGGCTGGGTCAGGTCGCGCCCTTGGATGTGAAAAAGCGGACCATTTTCCCGCTCGGGGTTTTGTCGGCGATCCGGTTCGCCCGTTCGACAAAGGATCCCAACTCCTCGAACTGGATCCCTCCATGGCTCAGGGAGTTGTGGACGACATAAAGGGCGTTGCCATGCCGGACGACGATTCCGGTGTGCCCTTGCAGGGTGTGGTACCGCCCTGTGTAGCGGAAAACGATGATATCTCCGGGCTTGAGTGCGGCCAGGTTGGTTTGGATGAATCCGTTCCACTGCATAGCGGCGGGCTCATAGAGGTCTCTGGTGGTGAGCCGGGGGTAGGCAGGCCGGGCGAGGGCTCGTAGGTAGTCGGTGACGAACGTGCTGCAATCGTTTTGCCCCCATTTGTAATGGGAACCGCCGATTTCGTACCTTTTGAGGGCATAGACGAGTCCGGGTTGCCCTGCCAGGGCATCGGCGGGGACGGTTTTGCCTTTGAGCGAATACCGGCTTGCTTCGATGAACGGCCCGGCAACCGAGGCGGCAACCAATGCGGCGAGCCCGGCAACGGCCCAAGCCGATGCGGCTATCCATTTCCTCCTCCGGCTGCGGGATCGCGGGATCGCGGGCATTTCCTGATATTTTGACGTCGCGCTGAGATTTGTAAGGATAATGGGGTCGTGAGATGGGGCGGAATCCTGGTGTTGGGGCTTCTCTTTTTGGCCGGGTGCAACCCTCCGCGCCAGAAGCCTGTCCCGCCGGATCGGCCGCGGGCAAACGGGTTTCCCCCGGCCGTCCCCCAGGAGGGTCGGCAATCGCCCGATGAGCGGATCCCGGGATTCGAGGGGGCTGTGGTGGATTCGGACATGACCCGCGCCGAGGCGCTTGGGGGGAAAGATTTCCCGGCAGCGGTCTTAGCCAAGATGGAAGTGGTCAAGGTCGGCTATTTGGGATTTGACGGCAAAGACCACCAGGGGCAGATTGTTGTGGACAGGGATTTGGCGGAAGAAGTTGTGGAGATCTTCCGGGAGATCCGGGCCTCGGGGTTCCCCATCGTGAAAGTGATCCCGGTTTCAGCTTACGGTTGGGATGACCAAGCCTCGATCGACGACCAGAACAGCTCGGGGTTCAACTATCGGTTCACGATCGGACCAGGGACATCGAAGGGCGTGCTCTCCAAGCACGCGTTTGGCCGGGCGATCGATTTGAACCCTTACCAAAACCCGTTTGTTGCGGCAGATGGCAAGACTCCCCGGCCCTACATCCCTGGCGGGAAGGGGGTTTTGGATCCCGGCTCGGCGCCGGTGTTAATTTTCAAGCGTCATGGCTGGACATGGGGCGGGGATTGGAAAGGGGCCAAGGATTACCAGCACTTTGAAAAGAAGTGATTGGGCGATTAAGAAGTTCTAACGGTTTGGGGGTTGTGGATGGCGGGGCGATCCGTGGTATATGTAGACATACGTGCAGTATATTCTCTTTGCTCGCACCATCGGGCTCTGCGCCCAGGAAGCCCTCCGACAATCGGGTTTGGGGGATGACCGGCCGTGCCTGATCCATTCGGGTGGCGCGGTGATCGATTTGAATGCGGCTGCCTTGGCCCGCAAAGCTACTTTGGGGATGCCTCTGAAGGAAGCCAAGACGATTTTGCGGGGGGACGCACTTTGCGTGGAATATGTCCCGGAAAAGTTCGAGCCGGCGCGGGATGGGTGGCTAGAGCCGTTTTTGGTTTACAGCAACCTTGTTCAGGCCGGTCGGGCAGGGGAGGCGTTGGCGGATTTGGCGGGGCACCCAGATCCGGTGGGGATCGCCTCGTTGCTGTTGGGTGACGTCTACCGGGGCACGGGCCTGCCTTTGCTGGCTGGGCTCGCGCCATCGGCATGGTTGGCCCGGGCTTCGGCCCGCCCCTGCAACCCCTCTGCGCTGAGATTGGGGATACCCGCCTTTGAACCGGTTGAGGATCCGGCGGCATGGCTTGCGCCCCAGCCGGTCGGGAACTTGTTGCCCGTGGATTCCAAGGATCGCAAGCGGTTGCGCGACCTCGGGTTCGACCGAATTTCCCAGGTCCAGTTGGTTGACCCTTCCGTGTTGGAGCGACAATTCCCCCGCCGGGGGGTTTTGATCCACTTGGCGGCGATGGGCCGGCTTGCCGACCCGATCCAGCCGAACTACCCTCCGGGAACGTTAGCTGAGTGCCGGCATCTGGGAGGCGTGGTTGGGCGGCTTGAGGTTGATGAAGCCCTCCGTAGCCTGTGCGGGAGGCTTGTCGAGCGGCTTAACCGCGCGGACCAGGAGGCGAAGTCGGTCCTGTTAGCGGTCGGATTCGAGGGCGGGCGGGCATCCCGGATCCAACGGAACCTGGCCAAGCCGCTCGCATCGGCCTCGCAGCTGGCGGTTGTGGCGGGGCACATGTTTGGCGAGGCCGCAATTTGCGAGCCGGTGGAATTCTTGCACCTTTCACTATCGGATCTCCGGTCGGCGCAACGCCGCCAGATGCCATTGGCGCTTGGGATGGGGGACAGCCATGCCAAGCGGCATCTATCGGAGGCATTAGAGCGGGTGAACCTTGCCCATGGGACGAGGGCGGTTATCCCGGCTAGTTCAGTTGTGCTTGATTTCAACCAGCAAGTGCTGAAGGAGTGGAAGCGTGCAACGGGATGGCGTTGAGGTTTTGGCCCGCTGGCGTTTGGCGGGAAAATGGTGGGAGGGCGAGCCCCCGGTGGAGACGGTGCGTTGGGTGGATGGCAAGGGGATCCGGCGGGAATCGGAGCGGCAGCTCCCGGCCTTGGCCGATCCCACCCAGATCAACGGCCGACGCGAGCCCCAGCACGCCTATGAGGATGCTTCGATCCGGCCGCGGAAACGTCGGGACGAAACGGTTGGGAAGGCCTGCGGGTCGGTTAAAGAGACTTCGGTCGTCCGCCCGCGTTTGACGCGTGGCCCGGCCTATGTGCCTTTGCACATCCTTTCGGGCTACAGCTACGGCCGGAGCATTCTGCTGGCCAACGAGGTCCCGCGATTGGCGGCGGCCGCCGGTTTGCCGGCGGTGGCCCTGGTCGACCGGTTCTCGCTTTCGGGGGCAGTTGAACTGGCGAAAGAGTGCGGCAAACAAGGTGTGAAGCCCTTGATCGGCGCGTCGTTGGAAATGCCGGAGGGTGGAGAACTGGTCTTGATCGCCCAGAATGCGGCGGGCTATGTTTCGTTGAGCCGTTTGGTGACGGAATGCCACCTGGCCGAGCCCCGCCGGCACCCGCTATGCACATGGGACCGTTTGGCGCGGCACCGGGACGGCCTTCTGTGTTTGACCGGGGGGAATGTTGGCCCCCTTGACCGTTTGTTGGCGCGCAAGGATTTTGCCGGCGCTGACCGTTTGATCAACCGTTTGGTCGATTTCTTTGGTTCAGGCCGCATCTTTTTGGAAGTTGAGCGGTCGTACCTGCCCTGGGGGATTGAGGTCGAGCGTCGCCTGCGGGAATTGGGCACGCGCTATGGGTTGGCGTTGGTTGCCGGGGGGGCGGTGACGCATCGCAGGCGGTCGCATTTTCCGGCGCAGGATGTTGCGGTTTGCGCCGAGACCTTGGCTCGCGTAGAGGAGGTTTTGGGCCGCAAACCGCGGCGGCACCCCAGCCAGCCGGATGTTTGCAGTGCGCCTTTGCGTTCGATGAATGCGGAAGGGTTCTTCCGGACATCGCAGGAGATGGCAGAGTTGTTTGCCGACGCCCCGGACCTTTTGGCGGGGACGTTACAGGTTGCCGAGATGTGCGAACCGGATGTTTTGCCGGGGCCGACCCGCTTGCCTTTGGCAGCGCCGGATCCAGACCGAGCCCTCCACCAAGCGGTGGAATCTGGGTTGCACGAATGGCACCGCCACGTTTCTCCCGCGTTGAGGAAGCGGGTTGCATGGGAGTTGGAGCGGATCATCCGGCTGGGGTATGCGAACCATTTTCTGGTGGCGTGGGACATGTGTAATTGGGCCCGGCGGGAGGGGATCCAGTTCAGCGGGAGGGGATCGGTGGTGGATGCGGCGGTTTCATACTGTTTGGGGTTCAGCCGCATCGATGCGTTTGAGCATTGTTTGCACTTCGACCGTTTTTTGCCGGCCGATGGCACCAAGCAGCCGGATATCGACATCGATTTCGAGGCGTCGCGCCGTGAGGACGTCCGGAGTTATCTCACAAACAAGTACGGGCAGGGTCATGTGGCGACGGTGGCGGCCATGGGTTCTTACCGGTCGCGGGGGATTTTGCGGGCCGTAGGCAAGGCTTTGTCGATCCCGGAATCCACGATCGGATATGTGGCCAAAAAGATCCATGGTGGGGTGACGCCGGAGACCCTGTATGATGCGATCCAGAAACGGCCGGAGCTGCGGGAATCGAACATTAGCCGGGAACGGTTCCAGTGGGTGTTCAAGCTGGCGGAGTTGCTGCGGGATGTTCCCACAAACATCCGGGCCCATTCGTCGGGGGTGGTGATCAGCGAGACCCCGCTGACCGATACCGTTCCCTTAATGTGGTCCGGGTCGGGAGAGGACGAATCGGGGTTCATCCAGATCATCCAATGGGACAAGCGGAGCGCCAAACGGTGTTTTGTGAAGTTCGACATCCTGTGTTTGCGAGGGCAGGATGTCCTTTCGGGGGTTCAGCACCGGCTGGTTCGGGAGGATGCGGGTTTCATGGTCGACAAGCTTTCGACGGACGACCCCGCGATCTACCGGGCGATGCGATCCAGCCAGACGGTTGGCATCCCCCAGTCGGCATCTCCGGCCATGACGCAGGCCCACGCCCGGATCAAGACGGGGAACCTTGAAGATGCAAGCCTCGTGCAAGCCGGGATCCGGCCCGGAGTGGGGGGGGCGGTCAAATTGAACACATTGATTGCCCGGCGGCATGGCGAGCCATATTCGTTTAGCCACCCCGACCTGGAAGAGATTTTGGGCCACACCTATGGGATTGTCGTGTTCCAGGAACAGGTGGACCAGTTACTTGAGCGTTTTTGCGGGCTCAGCGGGGGGGAGGCGGAGGAGATCCGGGAAGGGATCCACGAAAAGCGGCACCACGATTTTGGGCTTAAGATTCGGCAGGGGTTGTTTGAAAGCACGGTGGCGCGGGGCTACCCGGCGCAAGTGGCCCAAGAGGTCATCGATTTGATCGTGAGTTTCAAAGGCTATGGGTTTGCCCAAGGCCATGCGCTGGCGTTTGCGGAGATTTCTGCGCGGTCGGTTTATTGCCAGCAGAACTTTCCGGCGGATTATTTCGCCGCGTTGCTAGATGCCCAGCCGGCTGGTTACTATGGTCCATCAACCCTTGTGAACGAGGCGCGCATCCGGGGTTTGAAGGTTTTGCCCGTGGATGTGGATGTGAGCGGCCACCGGGTTCAAGTGGAGGATGTCCGGAGCGAAGACCCCACGATGACGATCCCAAAGGGGGGCATCCGGCTCGACTTGGGGTTTGTGCACGGGCTTTCCCGGTCGGTTAGGGATCGGATTGTGGCGGCGGAACGGCCCTTCCGGTCTTTTTTTGATTTTGTGGTGCGGATCCGCCCTGACAGCAACGAATTGGAAAACCTGATCCTTTGCGGTGCGCTGGACGGCTTGCACGGGAACCGCCGGGCCATGCTGTGGGCAATGGGGTCGGCGTTCCAATATGCCCGTTCCGTTGCCCCTTCCCCGGATCGGTTGCCGCTGGAGCACCCAGAACCGCCGATGCCTTTGGATGTGGTGGATTTCAACTTTTCCGAGAAGCGGCTTGCCGAACGCGGCGTGCTCGGGCTGGACATCGACCAGCATTTGTTGGCTTACGAACGGGAACGGATTCGGGCGCACGGGGGCATCACGGCAGCCGAGGCGCGGGGGCTGCCCCACGGGGCCAAGGGGTTCATTGTTGGCAACCCGATCCGTTTGCGGTTCCCGCCGACACCGACCGGCAAGCGTGTGGTGTTCTTTGACCTGGAAGATGAATCCGGGTTGATGAACGTGACTTGCTTCGACGACGTTTACCAGCGGTACGGCCATGCGATCGTGCTATCGCAATACGCGACGGTGCGGGGGGTGATCCAACGGCGGAACGACTATCCGGCATTCTTGGCTTCGGCGGTCATCCCCTATCATCCGCTGATCTTGGCGGAGAGCGTGACGCGGCGGGGAACGCTTAAAACGGCGGATTTTTTGGTGGGGTAGCTTTGCGCGACCCCACCCGGTATTGGGCCCGGTCAGGCCTTTTTGCGCTTGCGGGCCAGGATTGCGGCCGCACCCAGCACGAGGAACGTTGCCGGTTCCGGCACGCCTTCGGCCCCGATGAGGGCTTGGTAGTTGTTGCCGTTGGCACCATGGGACGTCGGGACGTAAACGGTGAGGTTATAACTGTCTGGGCCGCCCGTGTTGAGTGTTGCGGCATAGAGAGACACTTTGCTGGCCACCCCGCCCGAAAGGCCGCTGGCTGTGAATGTCCCGGCGGCCATTCCATCGCCGCCATCGACAACGACATCCCACAGCACCAATTGGAAGGCAGCGGCGGTGTCGGCGTCGGTCACGTCGGCATAGGAATTGGAGAACAGGTTCGCGATTTGGGCAGCATTGGCCAAAACCCCGACCGGGTTGACCGTTGCGCCATAGCTGAAGCCGTTTTGGTTGTTGTGATCCAAGTCCACGCAATAGAGTGGGACATCGGGGGCGCCATCGATGCTGACGCTTTGGGCGCCGGAATAGACGTTGACGTTCCCAGAGCCATGGTTGATGGTGACGGTTTGATAGAACCCCGGGACCATGCCATGGATATCGAGGTTGACGGCTTGAGCGGCGGCCACGCAGGCGGACGCGACAAGGATGGCGAGTGCTTTGTACATGTTTTGACTCCTCTCCGAACCGCTAGCCAACGCCAGCAGAATTTTCGGATGCCCAGATTATAGCAGAAATTGCGCCCGGAAGGACAAGAAAACGCGTGAACAGAGGAAATTGGGAATATTGTCTGGCTGCCGCTGTAGGATTCGAACCTACGACCCGCTGATAAACAGTTACTCCTGAAACTGTCCGTTGGTGTGGTGTTTAGTACTGTTTTAGGTTCAAAATCGTGGATTCGGTCTCACCATTTTGTCAACTGCGTCCGCTGAATTCCGTCGCGGTTGTTGTACGGGTTGTTGTACGATCCCGCCTTCAAAGTGTTTTCTTGATATCAAATTGATACCGGCGGGACGGGCTTGACACGGGCTTGATGGGGTGGGGTTACACGATGGTGTCATGGACATTTTGGCTATGGCGTTGATCGTAGCGTTGGCTTTGGCGACGCTTGGGTTCGTGGCGTTGTGCGACCGACTGGCAGAGGTGAAGGAGTGACCGAGGTGGACATTCTCGGTATTGTCGGGGCCCTGATTTTGGGGTACTTGGGGTTCGCGTTGTTAAAGCCGGAGAAGTTTTAGGATGTCCGGTTGGATTCAGATCGCGGTTTATTTGGCGGTCTTGATCGGGTTGTCCTTTCCTTTGGGCCGGTTTATGGCGAAGGTGTTCGATGGGGAGCGGCATTTGCTTTCTAAAGTCTTTGGATGGTTGGAGCGACTCGTTCTTCGGGTTGGCGGGGTGGATGCGACCGAGGAGCAGGGGTGGAAGCGGTATGCGTGGTCGGTCATTGCGTTCAATCTGCTTGGGGCAGTGGCTGTCTTTGGATTGCAACGGTTGCAAGCCGTGCTACCGGTCAATCCGGATGCGATGAGGTCGGTATCGGCGGATTCGGCGTTCAATACGGCGATGAGCTTTGCGACCAACACGAACTGGCAGGGTTATGGGGGCGAATCGACGATGAGTTACTTCACCCAGATGTTGGGGTTGGGGGTTCAGAACTTTTTGAGTGCGGCGACGGGGATGGCGGTTCTGGTGGCGTTGATCCGGGGGTTGCGAGCAAAAGAGGCTGCGACCATCGGGAATTTCTGGGTGGATATGACCCGGGCGACGGTTTATGTGTTGTTGCCCCTGTCGGTCGTGTTGGCGATGGCATTAGTTGGTCAAGGGGTTGTGCAAACGTTCGATCCGGCGGTGAAAACGGTTGCGGGCCAGGTGATAGCCCTTGGCCCGGCGGCATCGCAGATTGCGATTAAGCAGCTGGGAACGAATGGGGGCGGGTTTTTCAATGTGAATTCGGCGCATCCGTTTGAAAATCCGACAGGGCTCTCCAACTTTCTTGAGTGCTTGGCGATTTTGCTCATTCCGGCGGCACTTTGCATCACATTTGGGGAGATGGTCAAAGATCGGCGTCAGGGGTGGGCGGTGCTCGCCGCTATGTCGGCGCTTTTGTTGATGTTCTTGGTTCCGACGGTGCTTGCCGAGCAACATGGCAATCCGGCATTTAAGGATCTCGGTTTGGCGAGTACGGCGAATTGGGAAGGGAAAGAAGCCCGGTTTGGGATTGAGAATTCCGCGCTGTGGGCGGTGGCGACTACGGCGGCAAGCAATGGGTCGGTGAATTCGATGCACGATTCGTATACGCCGGTCGGCGGGATGTTGCCGATGCTCTTGATCCAGTTGGGTGAAGTGGTTTTTGGGGGCGTTGGTTCTGGGTTGTACGGGATGCTGGTGTTTGCGATCATCGCCGTGTTTATCGCCGGGTTGATGGTTGGTCGGACACCGGAATACTTGGGAAAGAAGATCAGCCCGTACGAGATGAAGATGGCGTCGTTAGTGATTCTGATCCCATGCGCAGTTGTTTTGATCGGAACGGCAGCGGCATTGATGAACGGTGCCGGTCAGACGGGAATGGCGAATCCGGGGGCGCATGGGTTTAGCGAACTTCTGTATGCCTATTCCAGCATGGGGAACAACAATGGGTCGGCGTTTGCAGGGTTCGGGGCAAATTTGCCGTTCCATAACTATGTCGGCGGTGCGATTATGTGGATCAGCCGGTTTTGGTTGATCGTTCCGGTTTTGGCACTCGCAGGATCGCTTGCTAAGAAGCGGGTCACGCCTTCAGGGCCGGGGACGTTGCCGACCCATACATCGCTTTTTGTTTGCCTCTTGTGCGGGACGGTTCTGATCGTCGGCGCACTCACTTTCATACCGGCTTTGGCATTGGGGCCGGTGGTCGAACAGATTCAAATGCACGGAGCGCGGTGATGGCAGATGCAACTCAAAAACTCTTTGATTCCCGGTTGATGAAGAAGGCAGTCGGACAATCGTTCGTCAAACTCGATCCTCGTCTTCAGTTGAAGAACCCGGTGATGTTCGTGGTCTTTGTCGGGTCTGTCGCCACGACATTGATTTGTGCGATGGCTTTTTCGCCGTTTGTGCTGGGGATTACGCTGTGGCTTTGGTTCACGGTGCTGTTCGCCAATTTTGCCGAGGCGATGGCGGAGGGTCGGGGCAAGGCACAGGCAGCCGCACTCAGGTCGTCCAAGCAGGATGTTCCGGCAAGGAAGATCGACTACCGTTCCCATTCGGGTAAGGGTCTGGAGATCTTGGAAGTGAGCTCGTCGGAGATGGTTTCGGCGAATACTTTACGAAAGGGCGATTTCGTATTCATTCGGGCCGGGGAATTTGTTCCCGCCGATGGCGAGATTGTGGAGGGGGTTGCGACGGTTGACGAGAGTGCGATTACGGGTGAATCTGCGCCGGTGATCCGGGAAGCGGGGGGCGACCGGAGTTCGGTCACCGGTGGAACGAAAGTGCTGAGCGACTGGATCGTGGTGCAGGTGTCCGCCGATCCGGGCGAAGGGTTTTTGGATAGGATGATCGCGATGGTGGAAGGGGCGAAACGACAGAAGACCCCGAACGAAATCGCGCTTAGCATTTTGTTGGCGGCGCTGACGATTATCTTTTTGCTCGCTTGTTTGACGATTGTGCCGTTTTCACAGTATGCGGTCGAATCGTCGGGCAAGGGTTCGGTCATCAGCATCCCGGTGGTCGTTTCGCTTTTGGTTTGCTTAATTCCCACGACGATCGGCGGTTTGCTGAGTGCGATTGGGATTGCGGGCATGGACCGGTTGATGCGTAAGAATGTGATCGCGACGAGTGGCCGGGCGGTCGAAGCAGCGGGCGACGTCGATGTCTTGTTGCTCGATAAGACAGGAACGATCACACTCGGCAACCGTCAAGCGGTGGAGTTTCGCCCTGCGCCGGGAGTTTCGGCTAGCGACTTGGGGGCGGCGGCACAACTTTCGAGCCTCGCCGACGAAACACCTGAGGGACGAAGCATCGTGATCCTCGCCAAAGAGCAGTTTGGGTTGCGGGGACGTGAGGTGGGCGGCGAAACGTTTGTGCCGTTCATGGCCCAGACCCGGATGTCGGGTGTGGATTTTGAAGGCGGAAAGTTACGGAAAGGCGCGCAAGATGCGATCCGAAAGTGGGTTGAGGAAGCGGGGTCACGATTTCCGCAAGAAGTTGAAAACGACGTCGATGACATTGCGCGGGCAGGCGGTACGCCCCTGGTGGTCGCCGAAGAGGGCCGGGTGCTGGGGACGATTTACTTGAAAGACATCGTAAAAGGAGGGATCAAGGAGCGGTTTGCTGAGCTTCGGCAAATGGGGATCAAGACGGTGATGGTCACCGGCGACAACCCAAAGACGGCGGCGGCGATTGCGGCAGAGTCGGGTGTGGACGACTTTCTGGCAGAAGCGACGCCGGAGGCGAAGTTGAAGTTGATTCGCGAATATCAGCAAGGCGGTCGTTTGGTGGCGATGACGGGCGATGGAACGAATGATGCGCCAGCCCTCGCTCAAGCCGACGTCGCGGTTGCGATGAATTCGGGAACGCAAGCGGCGAAGGAAGCGGGGAATATGGTCGATTTGGACAGTAACCCGACTAAGTTGATCGAGATTGTCGAGACGGGTAAGCAGTTGTTGATGACAAGGGGGTCGCTCACGACCTTCAGTATTGCCAACGATATTGCCAAGTACTTTGCGATCATCCCGGCGGCATTTGCGGCGACCTATCCGGAACTCGGCGTTCTCAACGTTATGGGGCTGAAGACACCGGAAAGCGCGATTATGAGCGCGGTTATCTTTAATGCCCTTGTCATTGTGTTCTTGATTCCGCTGGCGTTGAAGGGCGTTCGGTATCGACCAATGGGGGCAGACCAAGTGTTGAAGAGCAATTTGCTCATTTACGGCTTAGGCGGGTTGGTTGTGCCGTTTATCGGCATCAAAGTCATCGACCTGTTGATCGGAGGGTTTTTCAAATGAAAGAAGTGATCGTTGCAATCCGGGTGTTCGTTGTTCTGACGGTTTTGACGGGTGTTGTCTATCCGCTTGTGATAACCGGCGTTGCCCAAGCGATGTTCCCGCAGCAAGCGAACGGGTCGTTGATCCGCCAGGATGGCCGAGTCGTCGGATCGTCATTGATCGGTCGGCAATTCGATGATCCGAAATACTTCTGGGGGCGTCCCTCGGCAACCTCGCCGGATCCCTACAATGGGACGGCGTCATCGGGGAGCAATTTAGGGCCGACAAATCCTGATTTGATGAAGGCGATTCAGGGGCGGGTGGATGCGTTGCGGGCGGCTGACTCGGGGAACGACCAGCCGATTCCGACTGATTTGGTGACGGCGAGCGGAAGCGGTCTTGATCCGCACGTTTCGGTTGCGGCGGCGGAATACCAAATTCCCCGAATTGCGAGGTCGCGGGGAATGAAGGAGACCGACGTTCGGACATTGGTTAGCAAAAACACGCACGGCTCGGATTTTGGAGTTTTCGGGGAGCGGGTGGTGAATGTTCAGGAACTAAATCTCGACCTTGACCGGGCCAAAGCCCGCTAATCTTGATGGAACCCCGCCGCCCCGACCCTGATGCATTGTTGGCAAGCGTTCCGAGCGAGAAACGCGGGCGGATGAAATTGTATTTGGGCATGGCGGCGGGGGTTGGAAAAACGTATGCGATGCTTTCCGATGCACGGGACGCCCAGAAGCGAGGGATTGAAGTGGTTATCGGCTATTTGGAGCCCCACGACCGGCCCGATACTCTTGCCCAAGCCGTCGGTCTCGAAGTCATCTCGCCGAAGATGATCAAGCATAAAGGCGTGCTGTTGGCAGAGCTCAATGTGGAAGCTGTCGTCGAAGCCGGGCCAGCCATCTGCCTCGTCGACGAGCTTGCCCATAGCAATGCTCCGGGTTCGCGACATGTTAAACGGTGGCAGGATATCGAGGATTTACTCGACGCAGGAATCGAAGTTTGGACGACGGTTAATATCCAGCACATCGAGAGTTTGCGCGACATTGTTGCCCAGGTAACCGGCGTCTTCGTTCAAGAGACGGTTCCGGATGTTTTTATCGAACGCGCCGACGAGATCGAACTGGTTGACATTCCGCCAGAGGCGTTGCAGCAACGTTTGCGCGAGGGCAAGATTTATGCGCCGGAGAAGATTGAGCTGGCACTCAGTCAGTTTTTCTCCAAGGGCAATTTGCTGGCATTGCGGGAGCTCGCGTTGCGGCATACAGCCGAGCGCGTGGACGAGGAACTTCTGAAGTCCCGCCGAACACAGTTGGCAATCGAACCTTGGCATACGCGTGAGCGCATTTTGGTTTGCGTTGCTGCAAACATGATGGCAAGGCGGATCGTACGGGCCTCCCGTCGCCTGGCTTCCAGTCTGAAGGCGGACTTTTTGGCGGTCAGTGTTTCGTCGCCTCGTCAATCGCCTTCAGATCGGGGCAAGGTAGAGCTTGAATCGGCAATGACGCTTGCCGAACAACTGGGAGCTAAGACAGCGACTCTGGCGGGCGGGGACATTGTGGGAGAACTTATCCGTTATGCCCAATCTGAGAACGTCACGACAATCGTTATGGGGAAACCGATCAAGCCTCGCTGGCAGGAGTATGTCTTTGGATCGGTCGTCGATCATACAGTTCGGGCAAGCGGGGATATCGATGTTTTAGTTGTGACGGGAAACGATGCGAATCAAGGAATGAAGTCAGTTTCCCGACGTAGTTCGTGGGATTGGAGGGGTTCGTTGGAGGCGGTGGGTTGGGTCGCGGCGAGTTCATGGTTTGGCATTCTGGTCGAATCCGATGTTCAACCGGCGAACCTAATCATGCTGTATTTGATTGGCGTGGTCGCTGTGTCGTTGAGGCACGACCGATATTCCTCAATGGTTTGCGCATTGGGTTCAGTATTGGCTTATGACTTCTTTTTCACCGAACCACGACATACCTTGCACGTTAACGATTTCCGCGACTTTATCACATTTGGGGTGATGCTTGCGGTCTCCATGATTTTGAGTTCCTTGACGGCCCGGCTCAAAGAGCAGAACCGGGCGCTTTCGGAAAGGGAGCGAAACACCGGTGCACTTTATTCGTTAAGTCAAGCTTTGGCGGCAACCCGAAGCAAGACGGAAATGGCAAGAGCGGCAGTGGAGGCGATCCGAACGTTGACCGGGGCGGATGCGGCGGTGTTGAGGGTTGACTCGTCGGGTTCGATGAAGGTCTTGGGGGAATCTGAATCGGGGTTTGATAATGACGTTAAAGAGCGGGCAGTTGCCGAATGGGTGATCGAACACGGCAAGCCAGCGGGATCGACGACGAATACCCTGGCGGGATCGGCGGGATGGTATTTGCCTTTGAAGGGATCGGGGAAGACTTTTGGGGCCATAGCGGTGAAGGTTGAGCGGGCTGAAGATTGGCGCATTGATAAGCGCCATTTGGTTGAGGCGATTGCGAACCAGTTGACAACGGCGATTGAACGGGCCCAGTTCGCGAAGGAATCCCACCAGGCCACACTAAAGGCCGAATCGGAACAGCTGAGAAGCGACTTGTTGAGTTCTGTGTCGCATGATTTGCGTACTCCGCTGGCTTCGATTACCGGATCGGCTTCTGCCCTTGAAATTCAACCAGAATTGACGGGCCAAAGCCGCGAGCTGGCGGCAACGATCCGGGAAGAATCGAACCGGCTGGAGCGTTTGGTGCGCAACCTGCTCGACATGACACGGATCCAAGGAAAGGTCGATTTGAGGCTAGATTGGTATACGCTCGACGAAGTCGTTGAGAGTGCGATATCCCGGTCAGCTGACCTGTTTGATTTGCCGGTGGTTGTTGAAACTCCCCCCAAGCCGATCATGGTGCAAATTGATGGATTGCTGTTTGAGCAGGTTTTGGTCAACCTGCTGGAAAACGCATCTCGCCACGCCGGGCGGGACACGGTGGTAACGATCCGATTGAGTCGAGCCGAAGGTTTTGCCGTAATTGGGTTTGAAGATCTAGGGCCGGGGATTTCGCCGGACAGACAACCGCACGTCTTTGACCGGTTTGAAAGCGGCGGGGCGGTGGGTTCGGGGCTCGGGCTCGCCATTGCAAAGGCGGCGGTCGAAGCGCATGGGGGAACCATTGATTTGGTTCCTTCGCCGGTCGGCGCAAAATTTGAAATCAGAGTTCCGCTTGGGAAGGAAGTTGACGATGTCTGAGCCTATCCGCGTTGTGGTCATCGAAGACGAGTTAGCGATAAGGAGATTCCTGAAAGCATCGTTTGGCGATGGAGAAGCTGAACTCCACGAAGCCAGTACTGGAGCTGAGGGGCTGACCCTTATAGCCCGAAAGAATCCCCAAGTGGTGCTTCTTGATCTTGGTTTGCCAGACCAAGACGGGCTCGACGCGTTGCGGGAACTTCGCACCTGGTCGAATGTGCCGGTGATTGTATTAACTGCACGGGGAAAAGATTCGGACAAAGTCACTGCTTTGGATAGCGGCGCGGACGATTATCTGACTAAGCCGTTTTCGGTAGCGGAGTTGATGGCGAGAATCCGGGTTGCGATGCGACGCGCCCAGATTCAAGACCAATCGATACCGTCTACGATTGAAGTGGGTTTGTTGTCACTTGATCTGGCTGGACATATTGCATCTATTGGAGGGGCTGTGCTGCCCCTTACTCAAATTGAGTTTAAGCTCCTTGCGATCCTTGCCCAAAACGTGGATCGGGTGGTTACACAAAGACACCTTTTGCGGGAAGTGTGGGGGCCAGCCTACGAAGATTCGACGCATACGCTTAGAGTTCATATGGCGAACTTGCGGCAGAAGGTCAAACCTACGGTTTTGATCAAGACCGACATCGGTGTTGGATATCGCTTGATCCGGGGGTGAGTCTAAGTTTCTCTGCTGTCAATTATGCTTTCATATGTTCGATTACCTAACAAAAAAACCGCCTTACCTGGCGGCTTTAGGTTCAAATTAGTGGCTGCCGCTGTAGGATTCGAACCTACGACCCGCTGATTAACAGTCAGCTGCTCTACCACTGAGCTAAGCGGCAGCTTGGAATCGAAACGATACCCTAGGATTATCGGCGATGTGGGCGTTTTGCTTCAGCAGTCCGGGCCGCAATTGACAATCGGGCCCATTGAGATCCCCACGGCTCTCCGGCTAGGGTGCCATGGTGCAGGCGGGAGCTTGGGAGACCCGCCTGCACCAAGTGACTCTCACCGTTTGCGGCGGCGGGCGGCAAAAGCCGCGGCGACTCCGAGGATCGCCATGGTGGCGGGCTCGGGCACGGATTCCGCTCCAATCAGGTTTTGGTGGTCTTTGTTGTACGGGCCGTGGTCAACAGCGTTGTAAACGCTGATCATCAAGTTTTCGGGGCCGGCGTTGTTCATGGCCGCCTTGTAGATGGAGAACTGGTTGGACAGCGCGGCAGAGACGTTGACCCCTTTGAAATTGCCAGCGTTCAATCCGTCGCCGCCATCAACGACGGCATCCCAAAGGGCCAATTGAAAGGCGGCCGCTTCGGTCGAGGTGTCCAGCGTGCTCCAAAAATTGGTCATCAGGTTGCCGACCAAGTTACCGTTGCTCAACGTGTTCAGCCCTTGGACATTAGCGTTGTAGCTGTCGCCAAAGTGATTGGCGTGTCCGAGGTCAACGCAGTAGAGCGAAGTGCCCGGACCCCCGTCGATGGAAACTTTTTGGGCTCCGGCATAAACGGTCTGGTTGTTCCCGTTGAAGTTGATGGTGACGGTCTGATACAGACCGGGCTGCATGGATTGGATGTTCAGGTTAACGGCGTGGGCTCCGGCCGAAAGGGCCATGGCCGCCGCGCTGGTGAGAAGGATTTTGTTCACGATGCACCTCAATTGCCAGCGCCTTGCGCCAGCCTGTGAGGTTCCGGGGCACAAAACGTGCCAAGTTGCTCGAGGTTTTCAGTAGACCATCGACCGGCTGAGCTCGGCGTTTTTTTCAAAGTCGGCCCGCAGGGAATCAAGTTTGGCCATCGCCCTGTCATAGGCGTCTTGGCCACAAAGCAGCCGAAGCGGCGGTTCGGGGTCATCTGCCATCGCGATGAGGGCGGCGCAGAGCTTTTCCGGGTCGCCTGGCTGGTTGCCGTCAATCCCTTCGAGCCACTCTGCGGTGCCGGACCGCAATTCGGCATAGTCGGGGATCTGGTTTTCCGCCATGCGGATGGATTGGCCGTTGTGGAACCGAGTTCGGAACGCACCGGGTTCGATGATGACGACTTTGATGCCGAATGGCTTGACACTGGCGGCCAGACCTTCGGAAATGCCTTCCACCGCGTGTTTGCTGGCGCAATAGATGGCGAATGTGGCGCTGGATGCCAACCCGGCGATACTGGAAATGTTGTAGATAAGCCCAGACCGGTTGGCCCTCATGTGGGCGATGATGGGACGAGATACGTTAAGGAGCCCAAAGACGTTGACATCGAATTGGTGGCGGGCTTCGGCGTCGGAGACTTCTTCAACCGTGCCGACCACCCCATAGCCGGCATTGTTGACCAAGACGTCGATCTGCCCGAACCGGCCGATTGCCGATTGGACGGCCGCATCGATGCTGGCTTGCTCGGTCACGTCCAGCCGAGGGGTTGCAAGGCGGTCGGGGAACCGTTCGAGGAGGTCGGCCAGGGAATCGGGGTTGCGGGCGGTCGCGACGACTCTTTCGCCCTGGTCAAGCAGTTTTTCGGTGAGGGTGCGTCCCAATCCAGCAGACGCCCCGGTAACAAACCAAGTGCGCGTTCCCATACCCGACAGTCTACGGGGGCGCGGAATGGCCATAGGTAACATCTCCCCATGGTCAAGTGGAGTGGGGTTTTCCCGGCAGCGACGACGCAGTTCAAACAAGGCGGGGAGCTCGACTTGGAATCGACCGCCCAACATTTGGAAGCTGTGGTCGAAAGCGGGGTTCAAGGGTTGGTGATGCTGGGCAGCCTGGGAGAGAACAACACCCTGACCCGCGATGAAAAGTTGCAGGTTTTGGCCTGCGCCAACGAGGTGGCAGCCGGCCGGATCCCGGTTGTGAGCGGGGTGAGCGAATTGAGCACCGAATTTGCGTGCGATTTTGTCCGGGCGGCCCAACGCCAAGGGGTTGACGGCTTTATGGTTTTGCCCGCGATGGTGTACCACTCGGATCGCCGGGAGACTTTGGCGCACTTCCGGATGGTGGCCGAAGCAAGCGAACGGCCGATCATCATCTACAATAACCCGCTGGCCTACAAGGTCGACATCACGCCGGAAATGCTTTCAGAAATGGCGTTGGAAGAAAAATTCGTTGCGGTGAAGGAGTCGAGCGGAGACCCCCGACGGGTCACGGATGTCTTCAACACGGTCGGCGACCGGTACGCGATTTTTGCTGGAGTGGACGACTTGGCCCTGGAATGCGCCCTGTTGGGGGCGACCGGTTGGATTGCCGGGATCGGATTGGCGTTCCCCAAAGAAAACCAGCACCTTTGGAACCTGATGATGGCGGGCCGTTGGAATGAGGCGCGAGAGATTTACCGATGGTACACGCCGTTGCTGCATTTGGATGTCGGCACGAAATTTGTCCAAAACATCAAGCTCGCGATCCAAGCGGTTTGTTTGGGCTCGGAGTGGGTCCGGCGCCCTCGACAGGAACTAGAAGGTGACGAACGCGATCGTGTTTTGGCCGTAATCGAGAAGGGGATTGCCGACCGGCCGCAATTGGGTTGACGATGCAACGCTTCCGGGCCATCGATTCGCATACAGGCGGGGAACCAACCCGGGTCGTCTTTGGCGGAGATCTGGGTTTGCTGGGGTCCTCGATGGCGGATTACCGGCTTGATTTCGGGTCGCGGCTAGACCATTTGCGCTCGGCTTTCGTTTGCGAACCTCGGGGCAGCGACATCTTGGTGGGGGCATTGCTGGTGCCCGGGTTCCGGCACCAGTGGGGCGTGGTGTTCTTTAACAACATGGGGCTCCTGAACATGTGCGGGCACGGGACGATCGGTGTGGCCGAGACATTGCGATCTCTGGGTACTTGGGGCGAAGGCGAGCACGTGCTGGAGACGCCGGTCGGCGATGTCCGGGTGAGGATCAATGCGGACAGTTCAGTTGAGTTTGCCAACGTTCCCTCATTTCGCTCTGTTGCCGGTTTAGAGCTCGACCTGGGCGGGTCAACGGTGACGGGGGACATCGCCTGGGGGGGAAACTGGTTCTACCTTTGCCAGGATCACGGCTTGGAGATCAGTCTGGACAATCTTGGGCCGTTGACCGCTTTGAGTGAAGAGATTCGGCGGAAGCTCGTTGCCGAAGGGGTTAAAGGGAGCGATGGTGGGGAGATCGACCACATCGAATTGGTCTCGTCAGCCGTTGGCGGGGCCAAAAATTTTGTGCTTTGCCCGGGGCTGGCGTATGACCGTTCGCCATGCGGCACCGGGACCAGCGCCAAGTTGGCTTGCCTGTATGCGGACGGCAAGATTGCCCCCGGCAAGGTGTGGCGTCAAGAAAGTGTGACCGGGAGCGTTTTTGAAGGTTGGGTGGAGGTTACAGACGGCGAGTGCATCCCCCATATCCGGGGGAGGGCCTACATCACGGCTGAAACAGAGTTGGTGATCGACCCTGACGACCCGTTGCGCCATGGCTTTACCGGAGTCCGGCTTTGAGCGGCAAGGCAGTTGTGGTCGGGGGAGGGATCGTTGGTCTTTGCTCGGCGTTCTATTTGTCCGAATGGGGTTGGGATGTCACGGTTTTGGAGCGGGGCAAACTAGCCGATGCCGGAACCAGCCATGGCAACGCGGGCCTGATCGTCCCGAGCCACTTCGTCCCCCTCGCCTCCCCCGGGACATTGCGTCTGGGAATGCGCCTGATGTGGAACCCGGCCGGGCCGCTGGGGATCAGGCCATCGGCAGAAATGGCCCGGTGGAGCCTCCTGTTCAGGCGTGCAGCCACTGCCGGCCACGTTGAACGGGTGAGCCCCTTGATCCGGGATCTGAACCTGGAAAGCCGCCGCCTTTACAAAGTGCTGGCCAACGATCTGGGCTGGCAGGACATGCCGAAGATCGCGGGATTGACGGTTGTTGCTAACAAAGAGCAGACCGTTCACGAACTCCACCATTTGGTCGACCAGGCCGTTTCTTTTGGACTCGAGGCACAAAAACTCGACGACTTGTTGTTGCGGCACCGACTTGGCCCCGTCGAAGCCAATTCTCCGGGTGGGGCGTGGTTTGGATGTGACGGGCATCTGGATCCGGGCATCGTGATGGCTCGGCTGGCCGGGTTTTTGCAGGCTCGCGGGATCCGGTTTTTCGAGGGGTGCGACGTGGATACCGTCCACCACAACGGCCACCGGATTTCGAGGGTGGAAGCCGGCGGGCTTTCGTTTGAAGCGGATGAATATGTCTTTGCGGCGGGGGTTTGGACCGGGAGGCTGGCTGGGCAGCTGCGGATCGACCTGCCTTTGGTGCCGGGGAAGGGTCAGCACATGGACCTTGCCAAGCCCCCGGTGGAACTCAATGGGCCGATTTTGCTGGAAGACGCACGGGTTGCCGTCACTCCTTTGGGCGGTGGGTCTGTCCGGTTTGCCGGCACCATGGAACTGGGTGCCTGGTCATCTAAGGTCAACCCCCGTCGGCTTGCCGGGATGCGCCGGTCGATTGGCGGGGTTCTGCCTCAGTTTCGCGGCAAGTTGGAGCAAGCGGCCACGTGGTCTGGGTTGCGACCATGCCTTCCCGATGGCCTGCCGGCCGTGGGGCGGGCCGGGGGCTTTTCGAACCTGTTCGTGGCCACTGGCCATGCTATGATGGGGATGTCTTTGGGGCCGGTGACGGGTCTTGCGGTGGCTGAAACGTTGAGTGGGGCCAAGCCCACAGTCCCGATCCACGCCTTGTCCCCAGAGAGGTTTACACGATGATTGCTTATTTGGGATCCCAGCTGATCGGCGCCCGGACTTCGCGGCAGGGGCAAGATGAGATTTACGGGATCGACCCGGCGACCCGTAAAGAACTCCAGCCGGGCTTTTGCATCGCCACCCATGACGAAGTGGATGCCGCAGTTTGCCGCGCGGTTGAAGCCGCATCGAAGTTTGGGAGGCTGGGCGGGGCCGCCCGCGCCCGATTTTTGCGGCGCATTGCCGAAGAGATCGAGTCGCTCGGTGAGGCCCTGATCCGACGGGCAATGGCAGAGACCGCACTCCCGGAGGCCCGACTCGTCGGCGAACGCGGGCGGACTTGTGCCCAGCTGAGGATGTTTGCCGAGGTGGCCGAAGAAGGGAGTTGGGTCGATGCGCGCATCGACCGGGCGATGCCCGACCGCCAACCGCTGCCGCGCCCGGACCTGCGGCGGATGCTGGTGCCGATCGGCCCGGTGGCTGTGTTCGGCGCAAGCAACTTCCCATTGGCGTTTTCTGTTGCCGGTGGCGACACGGCGAGTGCGTTGGCGGCCGGATGCCCTGTGGTGGTGAAGGCGCACCCAAGCCATCCGGGAACGAGCGAATTGGTTGGACGGGCGATTGTGAAGGCGGCCGTTGGCGAAGGGATGCCAGACGGCGTTTTTTCCATGGTCCACGGGTTGGTGGAAGTCGGCGAATGGTTGGTCCAGCACCGGGGGATCCGCGCCGTTGGGTTCACAGGGAGCCATCGAGCCGGCCGGTCGTTGTTCGCCTTGGCGGCCGCGCGGGCAGAACCGGTTCCGGTTTTTGCCGAGATGGGGAGCGTTAACCCGGTTTTTGCCCTTCCGGGGGCCCTGGAGTCGGATTTGGAGGGGGTGGCTTCTGGCTTTTCGGCGTCGTTGCTGATGGGTGTGGGCCAGTTTTGCACGAATCCGGGGATCTTGGTTGGCCTGGCCGGCAGTCAATTTGACCACCTGGTGGAATCTGTGGCCGCGCGCATCCGGTCTGCCGATCCCGGTGTGATGTTGAATCCACAGATTTGCGATAGTTATGCGCAGGGGGTTGCGGACCGGGCCCGGCATAGCGGCGTTGGGATTGCCGGGATGGGCGAAACCGTGCCGGGTTTGGCCGTTGGCGTTGTTTTTGAGACTTCGGCGGAAGAATTCATTGCTGACCGGGGGCTCCATGAGGAGGTTTTTGGGCCATCGGCTTTGGTGGTCAAGTGTCAGTCGCCAGAGGAGATGGTGCAAGTTGCCGCGGCTCTGGAAGGCCAACTGACGGGATCGATTCTGATGGCTGCATTGGACGAGGAACTGGCGGGAAGGATTCACAACCAATTGGTGGATCGGGTTGGCCGAGTGGTCTTCAACGGGTATCCGACGGGGGTTGAAGTGGGCGATGCGATGCACCATGGCGGGCCATACCCGGCGACGACAGACCCGCGGTTCACGAGTGTGGGCCGGGCGGCGATCCTTCGGTGGGCGCGGCCAGTGTGCTGGCAAGGGGCCCCGCCGGATATTTTGCCAGAGGAGTTACGGGACGGGAATCCGCGGGGGATTTGGCGCCGGGTGGATTCGGTGATGGGCCGGGAGTAAAGGCCGGGGCGGCGACCGGCGATCCTGAAGACCCAATTTCTATAGTTTGGCCAGCATTTCTTCGACGTGGGGTTGGAATTCGGCCCAGGTGAGCCGCTCCATGTTGCTGCCGGGGGCGACGATGGTTTTGTGGGGTTCGATGTGGTACCCCCACCGCTTGTGCGGGGTTGGCCCAAAGGCGATCAGGGCCGGGGTGCCGCAAGCCACGCTGAAGTGGCTGAGGCCGCCATCGGGGGTGATGAGGAGTTTGATCGATTTAAGGATCCCGGCCATCTCGGAGAGTTTGAATTTGGCCACAAGATCCACAAGAGGCTCCTTCTTCAATGGCTTGCAATAGATTTCGTCGCCGGGGCCGCCAAGCATGGCGACCTTGTGACCTTGGGCAACCAAATGGTGGATTGTTTGACGCAGGGTTTCGGTCGGGATGAGTTTTTGGGGCCACGTGCCTCCGGGGACGATGCCGACGGTGGCCCCTTGGAGAGCCGCCGTGGCCTTGGTCAGCGATTCGGGCGATGCTGGGAGATGGGCGGTTTTATCGGTGCTGAGGCCAACCAATTGGGCGAACTTGTCCATGCGCTCAAATTCGGCCAAGTCGGGTGAATAGGGAAGTTTGTGGGTGAGCAAGAACCCGCGGCCTTCGGTGCATTCCCCGACCCGTTGGGGAATTTTGGCGAGTTTGCACAGCAAGGCCGAGCGGAACGAGGGCCGAAGGATGAAACAGGTTTGGAACCCTTCGGCGCGGAGTTCCCGGGCTTTTTTGATGATTTCGCCCAGGGTTTTGGGGGCTTGCGGGTCGGTGAAAGCGACCTGGCCTTTGAGCTCGTCGAAAAGGAATCGGTATGGTTCGCCGGCGTTGCTGTGGAGTTCGTAATTGGCGGCAAGCGTCCGGTGGAGGGGGATGCTGAGGATGGTGTCCCCGAGGCGCGCGGGGTGGGTGATGAGCAGGGCCTTGGGTTTGGACATGGTGCGCGGCGGGTCGCGGAACCGCTAATTTACCTGGAGCGGGGATCTACATCCCCGGTGAGACCGATTCTCAGCATAGTGGAGGGCGCCCCTCCGATTGGAGAGGCGCCTCAGGCAATCTACTCCACGAACGAGAGGTTCCACCACGACGGCTGCAGATTCGGGTGGTTCCATCGCAGGTCGATTTTGGCCGAGCTACTGTCAAACACAAACGCTTTGGTCTGGTTGGATTTCCCGGCCTTGGTCAGGCGGACGAAATAGGCCCGCTTTTGGAACCACCACGGTCCATATTTTTCTGGGATGTCCCTCCACGTGAACAGGAAGTAATTTGTGGTGAAGATATTTGCCACTTTGGTTGGGGTTGCAGCTCCCCGCTCAAAGAGTTCCACCTTAAAGTTCCCGCCGTCGTTGTACGGATACACCAACACGTCCAGACTTGCGGCGTAGGCCCAAGCCGAGGAAACGAGCATTGCAATGACGAGTGTATGTTTCATTTTCTTGGGAGGATGCTCTGCATCCATCTGTTATTCTGGGGATGCCGGCAAAATTTTGTGTCCGGATATTCCGGAAAATCAAAACGACTCTGAGAGGTAAGGTCAGTTATGTGAAATATAGGTCACTCCAAGTTCAGGATATCGAACCATTGGGTGCCATTCTGTGTGTGATGTAGGATCGTCGGAGCATCGCCGATGCCACCCGGGGACTGCTGGAAGCTTATGTCGGGTCGAAGCGTGCTAGCAGCCACAGCCAATATGTCCGGGTTGTGGAAGTGAATGACAAAGTGGCCGGGTTCATTTCAGCCAACCTCATGTCCCCGTTATTTGCCGATCGGATGCTTTCATCTGGGAATTCGCAAGCCTTTTATTCTGCTGAGATGGTCTCAACGGTTCGCGACAACGAATTGAAAAAGTTGAATGCGGGTTCGGGTTGCACACTGATGTTCACGCATTACATCTGGGGTCGGCCGATCTATTCGCTCAAATTTGCCCAGTCGATATTTGAAAAGGCGACGAGGTGGTTCGAAGGAAACAACGTCACTCGGATCGTCGCCCCGCTCTTCAGCCGGCACCGGGGCTTGGCCAGGTGGCTTTTGAACAACATGGGAAATGCCGAGTTCAAAGCGGTGGAGGGAGGGTTGGATGCCCTGGTGCTCAACCGCCCTTGGCGATCCAGCCAGGGTCACGGAAACTGGCCCCAGCGCTTGTTGAAGGAGTATCCGGAAAACCCTTACAAAAGCATCCTGACGCCCCACCAGCGGCTTAACGGCCGGTTGCTTTATGAGTTCGACTTTGACGTCGAAAAGTTGTGCGCGAGTGGCTGCGGGAGTTGGAGCTATCACTCGCACCGTACAGACTTGCCACCAAGCGACCGGTGCCCGGCCTATGCCAAATGGCAAAAAGAATTTGTGGACACGTTTTTCACCACGTTCGCCGAAGGGCTGAGTTCACGACGCGGGTTTGTCAACGAAATCCGCCAGTTGCTTTGTGCTCATCCAGACATCCTTGCGCTTTGACGATAAAACGCAAGGATGCCCTCATGTGGGATTAGCCGCGGGTTGCGATTGGCGGGTATTCGAGGTCGCTGGCACCTTCATAGATGCAGCTGGGCCGGATGAGCCGGTTGTCGTCCAGCTGTTCGATGGCATGGGCAGACCACCCGCTGACGCGGGCCATCACGAAGATGGGTGTGTAGAGGTCGATGGGGATGCCGAGGAGGTAATAGGCGTAGGCAGCGGGGAAATCGACGTTGGGGTAGATGCCCTTTTCTTCCCGCATGATCTTTTCCATGATGTCGGCGATGTCGCCCCAGTTGGTGTTGCCTTTGCGCCGCCCGATTTCCTTGGCGACTTCGGTGAGGTAGATGGCGCGGCCGTCACCGACTTTGTATTCGCGGTGGCCAAATCCCATGATCTTCTTTTTGGTGGCCAAGGCGTCGCGCAGCCAGGGTTCGGCATTTTCCGGTGTGCCGATTTCCATCAGCATGCGCATGGCCTCTTCATTGGCTCCTCCGTGGAGGGGGCCCTTGAGCGTGCCGATGCCGGTGACGATCCCGCTATAGAGGTCGCTGAGGGTGGCGACGCAAACGCGGCAGGCAAAGGTGCTGGCGTTGTACGTGTGCTCGGCATACAGGGTCAAGGAGGCATCCATGACGAGCACGGTGTAATCATCCTGTTCCTCACCGTGGAGCATGTAGAGGAAGTTGGCAGCGGTTTTGAGCCCCTTTTTCGGTGCGATGGGTTCTTTGCCGTTGGCAACCCGGTAGGCAGCGGTCACGATGGTTGGCGCCTTGGCGACGATGCGGATCGCTTTGCGGACGTTGGCTTCGTGGTCGGTGGGGTCTTCTTGGTTGTAATCCGGGTCGTAGCCGCTGAGCGCGCTATAGGCCACTTTGAGAAGATCCATCTGGTGGGTGCCGGGGGCACAGGCCCGCAGGGCATCGACCACTTGGCTGGGGATTTCCCGCTCGGCATCCAGGGTGGCGTTGAATTCGTCGAGCTCGGCCTGGGTGGGCAAGTGGCCCTTAATCAGCAGGAAAGCCGTTTCTTCAAACGACCCTTTGCTTGCCAGGTCGTGCGCGTTGTAACCGCGGTATTCGAGTTGGCTTTTTTCGACCGTGATTTTGGAAATGGAAGTGATGCCGCCGATGACACCTTGCAGTCCGGGGCTGTAGTCGGGATACGTTTTTTCGCTCATTGTCTCGAATCTCGCGTGTCCGGCGTGGCCGGATTGGGCCTCGGCCCTCTCTTGGGGGCAGTTTACCTAGGCTCAGATTGGGCCGGGTCCTCTCGCAGGATCCCGGTCAACCGGGATTGTTGAACTCAAGGTCGCGGGCGCTGAATGTCGAGTAGTCGATGGTTTCGTATAGGTCGTGCCGGGTCCGCATCCGGTCGATCCAGCCGGCTTGAGTGCCGGTTGCCAATAAGTCGGCATAGAATTCCTCGACCGATTTGAGCATGACGCGCAAGGCGGTGACGGGGAAAATCACCATTTGGTATCCGAGTTCGTTGAACCGGGCGGAGGAGATCAATGGTGTTTTCCCGAATTCCGTCATGTTGGCCAGCAGCGGCACCTCGGGCAAGGCGCTTCGGAAATCGGAGAATTCCTGTTCGGAAGCCAACCCCTCGGGAAAGATGGCATCGGCTCCGGCCTGCACGTAGGCTTTGGCCCGCTCAATGGCTTCGGGGAGTCCCATGACCGAGCGGGCATCGGTCCGGGCGACGATCAGGAATGTCGGATCGGATTTGTGGGCGACGGCCGCCCGGATTTTCGATTCCATTGCCGACCGCTCGATGACGTCTTTGCCATCCAGGTGCCCGCACCTTTTGGGTGAGACTTGGTCTTCTAAGTGGATGCCGGCAAGCCCGGCCCTTTCCATTTCGATGACTGTTCGGGCGACGTTCCACACGTCGCCAAAACCGGTGTCGGCGTCACAGATGATGGGAACAGGCGCCACTTGGCAGGCTCGGGCGGCGGTGCCGGACATTTCCTCGGGCGTGATGACGGCGATGTCGGGCAGGCCGGTGACGTTGTTGGTGATGGCCCCCCCGCTCAGGTAGACCGCCTGGGCCCCCTGCTTGTACGCCGCCAAAGCGGTGAGGGCACTAAAGGCCCCGGGCATGGTCACGATCCCGCTTTGCCACAGGTCGCGGAGTTTGGCGCCGGGAGACTTCAGCGGGGGGTGGAGCATGGCGCGAGGTTACCCTTGGGAGAATTACGAGTACTGCAAGTGTGGGCTTGCAGTCATACTAGACATGTGGATGCTATAGCAATCGTGGTTGCGGCCGTTTGCGGTGTGTTGGTTGGGGCAGGTTTGGTTTGGTTTTTGCTCCGCGGGAAGGATGGGGTGCTGCGGTCCGAAGCCGAGGCCCTGCGCTTACGGGTTGAGGGTCTCTTGACGGATCGCACCAAAGCCGAAGCCGAAGCCTCTGGCCGCAGCGACCGCATCCTCCAGCTTGAATTGGAGTTAAACCAAGCCGTGGAAGAGCGCGAGGCACTCCGCCAGCGCTACCACGAATGCGACGTTGAACTCAACACGCTGAAGGCCACATTGGACGAGCGCGAACTCAGTTTTGAAAAGCAGATCAAAGAGATCAAGTCGATGGAATCGAACTTGAAAGAAAGCTTTAAAGTGCTGAGCAGCGAGGCTTTGAGCAAAAGCACCGAAGAACTGATCAAGCGGTACCGCGACCACGACGAGGAAGCCAGCAAAGCCAAGAGGGCGGAAATCGAGAACCTGCTGCAGCCGGTACAAAAGGAACTGAAGCGGCTTGAGGAGTTCAATCAGAAAATGGACCAGGAACGCAAACTGGATTCCAGTTCGCTGGGCGAACAGATCAAGCAATTGGCGAGCGGGACGGGCAAATTGATTTCGGCCCTCCAGGGCGCTGGGAGTGCCGGCCGCTGGGGGGAAGTCCAGCTCAAGCGGATCGTCGAACTCGCCGGAATGCAGGAGCGGGTTGATTACGTGGCCCAAGAGTCGATTGCAGGGACGGACGGCGTGCAACGACCCGATATGCAGGTGTTCCTGCCCGGCGGACGCACGATGGTGATTGACTCCAAGGTGCCGATCCAAGATTTGGAAGCGATGGAAGCCGCTGATGAAGACGGCCGGAAGGCTTTGTCGATGGCGGTTGCCAACAAGGTGATGGAATACGCCAAAAGCCTGAACAAGAAGGATTACGCCAAATTGGAATCCGCGCCGGATTATGTCGTGATGTTCATGGCTAGCGAATCGGCTTTCCGCATGGCGGTCGAAGGGCGTCCGGGGCTCATCGAAGACGTCATGAACCTGAATGTCGTCGTGGCGACCCCATCCACCCTCCTGTCATTGTTGAAGGCGGTCAACTATGGGTGGCGGCAAGAAAAGTTGGCCAAAGAGGCGCAAAACATCCAAAAGTGGGGCAAAGACCTCTACGATGCCTTGGTCACGATGAAAGGCTATTACGACGACCTGGGCCGCAAGATCAACGCCGTCGGGGTCAGTTACAACAAGTTTGGGGGGTCGTTGGACCGCCACGTGATCCCCAAAGCCCGACGGATGGCCGATGCCGGGCTTCCGGTCAAAGAGGAAGTCAACGAGACGGCGGTGGTCGAGTTCTCCGAAAGGGAACTCCGGGCGGCTGACTTTGGCGCCCTGCCGGAATCAGGCGGACAGTTGAGCCTGGACTAGGCAGTTATTCGCCGTCGCCCATTTGGGTTGCTGTCCCGCCAGATGCACTGGCCGCGGCTTTTTGAGCCTGGGATTTTGCCGCTTGACCGACTCCGCCCCCGCCGCCACCGGAGCCCTGAAGGTTTTCAGTTCCGGTAACCGGGGCCATCCCGCCGGCACCGGCGCCATGGATTTGGACGCCCGTGTCGCCACCTCCCGCAGGTGCGGAACCCTTGTCAGCCGATCCGGCCGGGTTCCCCGCTGGGGACTCCCCACCGGTGGCAGGTGCCGCCTCTCCGAGTTTGCCTTCCGGTTCCGGCGGGGCGCATCCTACCAGGGCAACAACGGCAACCAGGGCGAAGATGGCGATCAAATTTTTCATTGCCGGATTCTATCCGAATCAGTCGCCGTCAGAATCTTCGACTCTCTTGGGCTGTCCAAACCGCCGGGTGGTTCCTGGATAAGGCTCATCGCCTTTGACGGCTTGCCAGATGTCCCGGTTGAGCGCCTGCTCTTGCCGGATATCCATTTGGTCGGGCTCGGAGAAGTCGATGGTATCGACGAGCCCTTTGGGGGCGCGTTCCGGGTTTTTGGCGGAGAGATCCTGTTTGGGCGTCCGCGCAAGGTACGGCGTGAGATCCAATTGGTTGCGGAAGGCGTTATAGAACGGGGTTGCCGCCGCATCAAACTGGGTCATCGGTTGGGTTCCAAGGATCAGGCTGATCGTCCGGAGGATGGAGGTCGTCGTGTAGTGGGTGCTGTCGATCCCGCGCCCCCTTGTGTAAGGAGAAATGATTTGGCACACCGTGCGGTGCGCATCCACGTGGTCGGGGCCGTTTTGGGCATCGTCTTCGACGACAAAGATTACGAACTCCTTCCAAAGGGAACTTTTGGAGATGGCTTCCACGATTTTGCCAAGGCCGAGGTCATTGCTGGCCACGGCGGCTTGGGGAGTGGCCGCCCCGGGCCTTGTCCCAGAAGTGTGGTCTTCGCTGAGCGCCATCACCATGAACGAGGGCATGGTGCCTTCCCGTTCAAATTTGTGGAATTCGTCGATGAAGATCTCAACGTACTGGTAGTCCCTGGCCCCGGCGCGGCGGGCGGCCGCCCAATCGGTGTTGGCCCGGTCGGTCGTGTGGTAGTAATAGGTGCGGTACGACTTACCCGAAAGCCGCACGCGGTCCCAAATGTAGCCGTTGGGCGGGGTGGAAAGGTTGGGGCTGAGCCTTGGAGCTGGCTTCCCGCTATATTGCTGGGGCCAGGTCCGTTGCATAAACTCGGGGACATAGGCACCCTTTGACCAGTGGTGCCCGTCCACGCTGACCTCCCCGCTGGCATAGAAGTTGTCGAGGAGCACGAAGTCACGGGCCAATTGCCGGTGGTTGGGGGCGACATCTTCGCCAAAGAGGTTGAGCTTCGGATCGCCGTTGCCATAGGGCTTGCCATCTTTGGTCAAGTTGCCCATGACTTGGTCATAGGTGCGGTTCTCTTTGATGATGTAAAGCACGTGCTTGATCGGCGAAGGGTCGCCAAGCCGGCTGGGGATGGGGTTGGAACCGGGTTTGGGCGCACCCGCCGGTTGGTTTTCGACGTTGGGGCGGTATTTGGCCAGGGCGAGCACGGATTTTGTGGCGCTGGCCAATTCTTGTTGGCTCAGGGGTTTGACAAGGCTGAACGTTCCTTGCATCAAGCTGACGATATAGGGGTATCCCTGGGGCGCGACCGGATCGATTTTGTCTGTGTTGCCATTGGGGCCGGTGCCAAACCCTTTGCCGGCCGATGCCAAAAGGCTGCCATCTTTGAGAACGGCCAGCGCACACGGGTAGTGGGCTGTCGGGATATAGCCCTGGATGTGGGCATGACCCCGGGTTGAAACGTCGATTTGGGCGACGGCGTTGTTGTCGGCCAGGGCCACATAAAGGATTTGCCGTTTGGCATCCAGGGCCAAGGCGTCTGGGGTTGAACCGGCGGGGGCGTCGGGCCATGGGCGGACATTGACCCTCTCTTCGCGGCTAAGAGTGTAGAGGTCGAAAATCTCGGCGGTGTCTTCGTTGCCGCAGGCGACGAACAACCGATCGCCTTGGACGAGGATGTCGTTCGGATGAGCGCCAGTGGGCATGGTCGCCGTTTCTTTGAGTTCGCCGGGATCGATTTCCGCGATGCGGCCCGACCCTTGCAGCGAGACATAGAGTTTGCCGTTTTTGCCATCCACGACGTCGAATGGGCTGGCGGTTGGTTCAAAGTCGAGCCGGGCCAAGGTTTGTCCATTTTCCGGGTCGATCTTCAGCAATGCGTCGCTGGCGGCACTGGCGATGAACAGCTTTCCGTCGACGAGGGCGAGCCCGCTGAACCACCCGCTGGCACCGGTGAACCCTTCGATCTTGAGCGGATCTTGGCGGGTGGCCAGGCCTGCGCCATCGACGGCAAACGGAACGATGGAGTTGCTGGTTCCGCCACTGACATAGACGGTGCGGCTATCTGGCGACCAAGCCATGCCGATCCAGCCCGCGGGGATGCTGGCTTTGCTCGCGGTGGCACCGGTGGTTTGGTCGACGATATACAGGCTGTGGGTGCCTTGCCCAACAGAGACGAAGGCTTGCCATTTGCCGTCGGGGCTCAATTCGCCCCCTGCCATCAGGTTCCCAGTCTGAGAGGTCTGGCCGAGCGGCTGGAGCTTCCATCCACTCGGGAGGTAGGTGACCGGCTTGGACTGGACAAACACGGTTCCGGCGGTGGCAAGAGCCCCGGCGAAGACGGCAACAAGGACGGCGTTGGTTTTCATGATTCACATTTGAGAGAAGGTGTCAGATTTCTCGCGGCCCGGCAATTGGATTTCAAGGTTCAGGTCTTTCCGGGTGAAGGGACAGTCCTGGGTTTGGCCACCCAACTCGATGGTCAAGGTGTGGTCGTCCTTTTTCTTCCAGGTGCCAAAGGTCTCTTGGCCGTTTGCTGTTAGTTTGATCGATCCATCGGCTTGGATGTCCAGGCTGAGGTTGGTGTCCGACTGCCCAGTCCAAAGCCCGGTGGGGGCGGAAGTCATTTCGGAGTCGGGCGGCGGCTTTGCCTGTCCACAGCTGGCCAGGACGGCAAGGGCCAGGGTGCCGATTACGGCGGTACGGAGCGATTTCGAAAAGAGCATGGTTGATTCAGGGAAACGAATGTTAAGTGGATGTGAAATTTCAGCATGGAATCTTGGGTTTTCCGCGAGAATTAACGGGGCGTTAACCGTAGCGATAGAGCATTGGGGAGTGCCCTTCGGCCGTACCCTCAGCCAGTTGGGCAAAAGGCCAAAATCATGAAAATCCGTGGAAATTCCATGGGCAACCGCTCGGCATTCACGTTGATCGAGTTGCTCGTTGTCATCGCCATCATCGCGATCCTTGCCGCCATTCTCTTCCCTGTGTTCGCCCAAGCGAAGCAAGCTGCCAAAAAGGCCAACTCCCTGTCCAACCAAAAGCAGATCGCCCTGGCAACCCAGATGTATGCCGGCGACTACGACGACACTCTTCCCGAAACCGGTTGGGATGGCCCTTGCCAACGCCCGGCCGAGATCCACACTCTCACCAGCGCCAGCGTTGGCGATGCCTTTTGGAGCGGCGTCTATGCGTTCCCGCTTGCCAACCAACCGTACATGAAGAACCTACAGCTGGTTCAAGACCCGGCTGACCCTGACAAGGGCGTGTGGGGCAAAGAAGGTTCGTACTGCTATGAAGCCCAACTCGTGGCATTCGGCATCCAGGGCGCATACACGGGAATGGCACCCGTTGCCGGTGCGATGGCTAAGGCGTTCCCGGTCAGCTATGCGGGCAACTACTTCTTGGCACGCGCTTATGACGCCCCCCGTGGTTCGACGACGGACAAGGGTCGCATCCTGACCGAAATCGTGAACCCGGCTAACGTCGTGTTCACGGCCGACGTCGGATCTGCCCGGTTGGCCAGCGGCGGCGTCTTTGCTGGTTGGTACATCGCGCCGGGTTACGGCAACAACGGTAACGGGACTGGCCGCTGGGAACGGGGCGGACGTTATGGCAACGGCCGCAACTGGACGTTCACCGACGGCCATGCCAAGTTTGTCAAGGACACCGACTACAAGAATCCGGATGGGACGACGAAAGCCCAACGGAACATCATGTGGGAGTACCAACAGCGCGGCATCTATTCGTTCCCGGAAACGCCGGACAACAACTACTGCCCGAAGGGCGACACGACTTGCACCACCCTTTCCAACCGGAAGTGGTGATGCAAGCCGGTTGATTTTCGGCCCGGGCCCCGCGTTTTGTTCGCGAGGCCCGGGCCACCGTTTTTGAATACCCAGATGAAACCAATCCCGATTGCCGTTGCCGTTTTTGCCTGCGCCTTGCTCATCCCCGGGTGTGGGCCTGCCGACCCTCCTGAGATCAATAAAGGGATTGCCGACAACTACCAAACGTTTTACGACAAGGGGGCGTCGGATCGGCCGGGCGCGGCCGCTGCGCTCCAGGCTGCCAAAAAAGCTGACCCTGCCAACGGGTATTCGGACTACCTGGAATCCTGGTTGAAAGTACAAGACAAGGATTTCGCCGGAGCCCTGGAGGCGATCAAAACTGGGAACGGGGCGAAAAAGGTGGTGATCTATGTCACGGCCCCGCCTCCCACGGATTCGATGCCGACTCTTGGCCGGGTTCGCCAAGTCGGATTCTCTACCGAGAAGTTCGCAAGCTTCCCGGACATTGCGCCTGAATACTTTTCAGAAGTCCGGAAAATGGGTTACCGAGTTGCCCAGGCCGAACCGGTCTGCAGCCTCTCGGTTTTGAACGGGGCAGGGGTGGTGCGCAAGGCGTACCAGAGCGAAATCGAGTTCTGGAAATCCAAAAAGGATCAAGCGAAGGTCGAGGCAACCCAAAAACAATTGGATGCCTTTGCGGCTTGGTACGACACCTTTCAAACGGACCTGGCTTCCAAGGTCGCCGACCTTGTTGAAGAAGCGGCGAAGGCGGCGGGGATGAGTGAGTCGGAGAAAATGGATTACGCCCAAGGAAAGCCGATCAAAGACGCCCACAAGGTGGAAGTGGCCGACAAAAAGAGGGAAGCACTTTACGCGGAAGAGATCAATTCGCTCCGCAAATCCCTGAAAACAATGCCGAAACCGGAGTGATCTGGAAGTTTTGCTAAAAAATTAGCACAACTCCTTGCAAATCGGTTCTGCTTGTGCTAGATTTTTAGCATGACACGGTTTTCCAAACGGGAGCAACAGATCATGGAATCGGTTTATCGGCTTGGCCGAGCGACGGTTTCGGATGTGATCGGTCAGTTGGCCGACCCGCCGAGTTATAGTTCCATTCGGGCCCAACTGCGGATCCTGGAAGAAAAGGGGCATCTCCGCCATGAGGAGGTTGACGGCAAATATGTGTATTTCCCGGTCGAAAGCCCAAAGGCGGCAGGAAAAGGGATGTTGGGCCGGGTGGTGGACGCTTTTTTTGGCGGGAGTCATGGGGCCGCCGCCCTCAGCTTGTTGGGGGATGACCGCACACGCCTGACCGAGGCCGAGATCACCGAACTCGAAGCCCTGATCGCCCGGGCCAAGGAGGGTACGGAGTGAACTGGTGGAGCGCGATTATGGAGGCCGTTCCTGCGATGGGGCTGTTTGCCGGTGCGGTCGGCTTGCTTTTGTGGGTTGCGTTGGCCTTGCCTGGCATTTCCGCCCGCGGGAAGATGGGTTTGGCCTTGGGTTTGGTTGGTTGCGGGGTTTTTGGATCGCAGGTCGTGGGAATAGTGGGGAATGCCAGTTTCGTCCCAGGGCCACCGGTATTCAAATACGGTCCCAGCCGCGCCGAAATCGACGACAAAGTTTCGGCACGCGTGTGGGCGTTATCGGACGCGCAGGCCGTGAAGAGCCCCGGTGATTGGATGCGGGCAACCGATGCGGAGCGGGCCAAATACTTGCCGCCAAGAGACGCGACCTGGTTCTACATCGGCGGGATGGCAGTGGGGGTTCTCTCCGTCGCGGCATTTGCCCTGAGAGCCCGCAAGGCCCTTGGATGTTCGCGCGTCGCCCCTGATTGGATTTTGGAAATTCTAGGCGAAGTCGACCAGTCGCCGGCGAAGGGTCGGGAATGCCTCTTGGCTTTGTCTGACTCGGCGACGGTGCCGTGGTCTTTGGCTCCGAAGTGGATCGTATTGCCATCTGCGGCCATCGATTGGCCGGAGCAAGAGGTGCGCTTGGCTTTGAGGCATGAGGTCGCCCACTTGCGCAAGGGTCACGGCTTTGCTACGTTGGGTGCTGCCCTGCTGGCCTGCTTGGGTTGGTGCTTCCCTTGGATGTGGCCTCTGCCCCGATTGATCCGCAACCTGGCAGAGCGCGCCGCCGACGAATCTGTGTTGGCGCACGGCGGCGACCGGATCGCTTATGCCGAGCTGCTCCTGCGGCTGGGCCGGGAAGTCTCGGGGGTTCCCCGAACCGCCCTGCCCATGGTTGAATCGGGCGGGCTCAAATCCCGGGTCTCGCAAATCTTGCATGGCCGCCTCGAGAGCAAGGATTGGGGGCGGCGCGGCGTGGTGGCCGGCATTTTTCTCGCGTCCCTGCTCGGCCTGATGATCGGGTTGAGCGCGCGTAGCTATGGGATGCAATCTGTGGCGGGAACAAAGCCTTACCAGCGGATTCTGGAATTGACGCCCCAAAACAGGTTCCGGGCCAAAGATCGGGACGGGTTCACCTGCCAGGTTGAGAGCCTCGTCCAGATGAGGGATGGAAAGCTGATGAGGTGGACCCCTGCTGGAGGCTGGGTTCAGAACACCGAGGAACTGGGCCTCTACCAGGGGAGCATCGAATCCGGCAACGTGTTATTGACGGCGAAAATCGACGGATGGCCGTCGATCGAGGGCGACCGGGCGTACTCCCTCTCAAATGGGAATGCGGTCGCCTGGGATGGCCGGGTTTCCACGATGATTTACAGCCTGAACGTCGCTCGGGGGCTGACAGACCTCGTGTATTCGCGTTCGCCGTGGCAAGAGGTTGGCCGGATGGAGTTGGGCGGGGTGCCACAAGGGCGGATCGCCGGATTCAAAGGATTGAAGTTCCGGCAAATGGATCAAATCAGCCGCAACGACTTGGCGGAACATGAGTTCTTGGTCGATTACGGGCAGATCATGGTACCGAGCACCCCGCCATTCGAGTTCAGTTACGATTGGCAAGTGATCGACAGGGGGGCAACGGACCGGAGGGTCGTGTTTGTGATGAAAGATGGTCGCCGGGAAGCCACACGACAGTTCATGGTGGATCAGCGGGCTTCGATGCGGGAAACTTGGCGCGCCTATGTTGACGGGAAGGATGTGGCCGCGGTTGTGATGGAAGAACGCCCCGTTCTGCGGCTGGACATTTCCGGTTTGCCCTGTGCGCAATGACGGGTGGGGCCAGGGAGACCTGGCCCCACATGAGCTGTCAGGACTTTTTGCGCCGCTTCAAGAATGCCAAAGCGGGGAGCGCCAAGGCAAGGGTAGCTGGTTCGGGCACCGCCTCGTGGTTGATGGTGACGGTGTTGCCGTCCCATGTGTTCTTGTTGTATTCATTTGTCAGCACGACGGCCGGGCTAGATGCGCCGACTGACCCACTCGCTTGGACAAACGATTGCAGCAAAACAAACCAGTGGGAATTGGCACCAAGGATGTAGTTGGGAGTCGTGGCGATTGTGTGGTTGTAAACCTGCAGGCCGTTGCCGGTGAGATGGGCCAGCTGGACGGCCCCGGTTGAAAGGGCGAGGAAACTGGTTTCCCCAAACTCGTAAGTGTTGTTGTTGTTGGCGTCTTCGAATTGGTAGAGGAGCACGGCCCCATAAAGCGAGGCATCCAGGCTATCCGTTCCCGCCCCCCCGCCGTAAACGAATTTGCCGTCGAATGTGGCTTCCAGGGAATTGAACCGCACCGGCGTGTTGTCGGTGGAGAAGCTGTAATAGACATTCCGGCTGTCGAAAGCGCCAACGTTTGCGCTCGGTGTGACCTGCATGGAATCGATGCCATCCGAGGTGAACGTGGCTACCGGCGTCCCGAAATTGGAGTCGATGAAGAGGGGGTAGTTCCCCACCGCCGTGCCGCCAATAGTCAGTCGATCGTTCATTGCGCCGTGATAGCTGAGTTGGGCGCTGGCAACTGCCGTTGCAAGAAGGGCCAAAAAGGCCAATGCTGGTTTGATATTCATTTGCATCCACTCCAATTGCCGAACCACTGCCCGGCGAACACCCACATTGTATCAAACCACCGTCCAAATAGGGGATGTTTCTGTAAATGTTTTGTCAATAATGGGGCCGATTCCGATGGGCATAGGTAGCATCATGTCTACATCCCCGGAGTAGAATGGCCGCTGGCCATGAGCGAGAAAATCGTTGTCCGCGGCGCGCGTGAAAACAACCTCAAAGATATCACGGTGGAAATCCCCCGGGACAAGCTGGTGGTCATCACGGGGTTGAGCGGCAGCGGCAAGAGCAGCCTGGCCTTTGACACGATCTATGCGGAAGGGCAGCGGCGGTATGTCGAAAGCCTGAGCGCCTACGCCCGCCAATTTTTGGGCCAGATGGACAAACCGGACGTGGATAGCGTGGAGGGTTTGAGCCCGGCCATCTCCATCGATCAGAAGAGCACGAGCCGGAACCCTCGCTCGACGGTGGGCACCGTGACGGAGATCTATGACTACCTCCGGATCCTTTATGCCCGGATCGGGATCCCCTATTCGCCGGCTACGGGGAAACCCATTGAGCGGTCGAGCCCGGAAATGGTTGTGGATGCCACGATGGCATTGGGCGACGGCGCGAAAATCCAGGTTTTGGCCCCGGTGGTGCGCGGCCGCAAAGGGGTCTACCAAAAGGAATTGGAGGACATCGGCAAGGCCGGGTTTGTCCGGGTACGGGTGGATGGCGAGATGTACGAAGTCACCGACGACATCCCGATGGACCGATACAAGCAGCACACGATCGAGGTTGTGATTGACCGGTTGGTGGTCAAGGAAGGGATTGAGAGGCGGTTGGCGGATTCGGTTGAGACCGCGCTAAAAATGGGAAAAGGGCTCGTCACGGTTAGCCATGAATCGTCTGGCGAATGGGTGGATGTGCTGTTTAGCGAATTCTATTCGTGCCCGGAAAGCGGGTTCACGATGCCGGAACTGGAGCCCCGGATGTTCTCGTTCAACTCGCCCTATGGGGCTTGTCCGGAATGCACCGGCTTGGGGACCAAAACCGAGTTCGATGCGGACTTGTGCATTCCGGATCGGTCGAAGCCGGTCCGAGACGGGGCAATTGTGCCGTTTGTCTACAAATCGGGCGAAGTCAAAGAGTGGTGGCCGCAGGTTTTAGATGGGGTCGGCCGGGCGATGGGGTTCGATGCGGAGGGGCCGGTCAGCGCCCTCACGGAAGAGCAGTTGGATGCGGTTTTGCACGGGTTGGGCAAGCCGATCACCGTTCAAATGCAGTATGCCAAGACGACCCGGGAGTTCAATACCAAGTGGGATGGCGTGTTGAACGTGCTCAAAAAGAAATATGAGCAGACCGAAAGCGAATGGGTCAAAGCCGACCTGGCGCAATACATGCGGACCCGTCCTTGCCCGGCATGCGGTGGCAAGCGACTGAAGCCGGAGAGTCTTTGCGTGAAATTGGCGATGCGCGACATCAGCGAAATCACAGACATGAGCGTGGGCGACGCCTTCCAATTCTTTGAAGGTCTGTGGGAAAAACTCAATGAGCGCCAGCGGACGATCGGCGAGCGGGCAGTGAAAGAGATCCGGGAACGCCTGGGATTTTTGAACGATGTGGGCTTGAGTTACTTGAATCTCAGCCGGTCGGCAAATACCTTGGCCGGGGGGGAAGCCCAGCGGATCCGCCTGGCCACGCAGATCGGGAGCGGGTTGATGGGGTGCCTTTATGTCCTAGACGAACCTTCGATCGGCTTGCACCAACGCGACAACGCCAAGCTCATCGAAACCCTGGTGAGGCTGCGTGATTTGGGTAATACGGTGATTGTCGTCGAGCACGACGAAGACACGATGCGGGCTGCCGACTGGCTAATCGACATCGGGCCCGCGGCCGGAGAACATGGCGGGAAGATTGTGAACGAAGGTCCGTATGAAGACTTTGTGAAGCGCGATTCGCCGACGTCGCGCTACCTGACCGGAGCCGACCGGATCGAGGTTCCCAAGCAGCGCCGGAAACCGCGTTCGGCCAACCCGCTCGGCAAGCAGGGGAAAAAGTGATGGCAAAGAAAACTTGGGCGCAAAAGATGGAGTCGGGCGGAGATCCGGAGATCGAAACCGCTGCAAAAGATTTCAGCTGGGTGAAGGCCGGGACGAGGATTTTGATTTTGAATCCGCGCATCGTCCGGGACCGGGTGGCCAAGCTTGGCGTGGGCGAATTCAAAACCCCGGCCGAGCTGCGCGAGGAGTGGGCCGGAGAGTACGGCGCGGACATGACCTGCCCGCTGACGGTTGGCATATTCCTGCGCATTGTGAGCGAGGCGGCCTGGGACGAGCACCTGGCGGGGGCGCCGTTGGATTCCGTCACTCCCTTTTGGCGGGTTGTTGACCCAAAGTCGCCCCTGGCTAAGAAGCTCCGGTGCGGGCAGGAGTTTTTGGCTGAGATGCGGGCGAGGGAGGCGGCTTGAGCGACTGGCTGGTTTTGAAGAATGCGCGGGGGCATAACTTACAGGGGGTCGATGCCGCGATCCCCCTGGGATGCCTGACCTGTGTCACCGGGGTGAGCGGGAGCGGCAAATCCACCTTGATTCAAGACACGTTGTTCCCCCGGTTGATGTACGAGCTACACGGCACACGAGGGGTTTGGGAACCGCATGACGAATTGTTAGGTCACGAAGAGATCGACAAGGTGATCGACATCGACCAAGGGCCGATCGGGCGGACCCCGCGCAGCAATCCGGCGACCTATACCGGGACATTCGACATCATCCGCGACCTGTTTAGCAAAACCCAGGATGCCAAGCTCCGCGGATACAAACAGGGGAGGTTCAGCTTCAATGTGAAGGGCGGACGGTGCGAAGTGTGCCGGGGCGATGGGATCATCAAGATCGAGATGCACTTTTTGCCGGATGTGTATGTGCCGTGCGAAACCTGCAAAGGCCGGCGCTACAACCGCGAAACGCTAGAGGTCAAATACAAGGGCAAATCCATTGCCGATGTTTTGGAAATGACGGTGGAGGAAGCGTGTGAATTCTTCAAGCCGATCCCTCGAATCTTCAAAAAGCTGGAGACCTTGTTACAGGTCGGGTTGGGCTACATTCGAATGGGCCAAGCGGCCACCACCCTATCGGGAGGCGAGGCCCAGCGCGTCAAGTTGGCAACCGAACTTTCCAAACGGTCGACGGGCCGGACGCTTTATATTCTGGATGAGCCGACCACGGGCCTGCACTTTGCCGACGTGAAGTTGCTGCTTTCTGTTCTCCACCAGTTGGTGGATCAAGGGAACACGGTTTTGGTCATCGAGCACAACCTGGATGTGATCAAAACGGCGGATTGGTTGATCGACATGGGACCGGAAGGAGGCTCTGGCGGCGGCACGGTCGTGGCCACCGGAACCCCCGAAGAGGTCGCGGCCGTGACAGGGAGCCACACCGGGGCGTTTTTGAAGCGGATCTTGGGTGAAACGGCTAAATCAGCTCGACAATCGGGATGACGAGGGGCCGTTGCCGGGTGGATCGCCAAATGAGCTTTCCTGAGGCTTCGAGGATCTGCGCCGACAAATAGTCCGGAACGGTCAGCTCGGAAGGCGAGAGTTTGGCCAAGATGCTGCTCAGGTCGTCCATCACGTCTTCGACGGCACCAGCTTCGGCATTGAGCCCGCGGACATCCGCCCGGGGGCGGGTCGCCAGTTCGCCATGCTGCCGGTCGACGACGACTGTGATGACGAACACCCCATCGTGCGCCAAAGTGTGACGGTGCCGAAGCACGGATTCCGAGACTGGGACGTGCGAATTCTGGTCGATGAAAACCTCACCAAAGGGCGCACCTTCTTCAACCCAGGCGCTTTCCGGCCCGATGTTAAGGGTCTGACCGTTTTCCAGAGTGTAGATCCGGTGCGGCGCATGTCCCCACTCCACCAAAAGGTCAGCCATTTTTCGTTGGTGCCTGGGTTCGCCGTGGACGGGGGCAAAGTAGAACGGCTTGGTCAGTTCGTACATCTGTTTGATTTCGTCCTGGCTGGCGTGGCCGCTGGTGTGGACGGGGGTGGGGTAGTCGGTGATGACCTTTGCCCCTTGCCGGATCAGGTTGTTGACAACCCTCCAGATTCCGCCTTCGTTGCCCGGGATCGGCCGGGCGGAATAGACGATGGTATCGCCTTTGCGGACTTTGACCCGGTTGTATTCCCGGCGGGACATCTGGCTGAGGGCGGCATTGGGCTCCCCTTGCGAGCCGGTGACGATGATGACGACCTGGTCGTTGGGGAGTTTGGTGGAATCCTCGATGGGGACGGTGTCCTCGCGGGCCACATTGAGGTAGCCCAGACGCCGACACAAGTTGAAGGTCTGCTCCATCCGCCTCCCGGCGATGCTCACTTTGCGGCCGGCGGCTTTGGCCGAATCGCAGATTTGCTGCATCCGGTGGATGTTGGAGCTGAATTGGGTGACAAAAACCCGGCTTTCGGCGGCGGAGAAAATTTCTTTGAGCGACGGTCCGACTTCGGATTCTGAGTTGCTCCACCCGGGGCGGTCCACGTTGGTGGTGTCGCACAAGAGCAGGAGGACGCCTTCCTCCCCGAGTTCTTTGAGCCGGGATTCATCGGAAAGGAGTTTGTCGACGGGTGCTTTGTCGAATTTGAAATCGGCGGTGAACAGGATGACCCCTTCTGATGTGTGGAAGGCGATAGCGCTCGTTTCGGGGATCGAGTGCGTGACGCGGACGGGCTCGATTTCAAAGCCACCAAGTATGAACTTTTCCCCTGGGGTCATCCGGACGAACTTGGGCTCGATGTTGCGGGCCCGTTCTTCCAGTTTCATGCCGACCAGCGCTTCGGTGAGGGGTGAACAGTAAAGCGGGACGTTGAGTTCGGTGAGCAGATAGCTGAGGGCCCCGACATGGTCTTCGTGGGCATGGGTGAGAACAATGCCCCGGACTTTCTCGCGGTTTTCCAGCAGGTAAGTGAAATCGGGGATGACGATGTCGACGCCGTAATGTTCTTCGTGGGGGAAGGAGATGCCACAGTCGACCACGACGATATCGTCGGCCGATTCAACGACGGTGCAGTTCTTGCCTATTTCGCCGGTGCCGCCCAGGGGGATGATTTTGAAAAGGGACATAGGGGGAGGAAGGTTCAGGGTACCTTCGCTGGGTGAATCGTCCCCTGCCGGATGGCGGTTGGAACATTCGGGCGGGACGCGGAATTCCCTTGTTTGTGAAGATTCCTCTCATGCTGGCCGCCACGGCGCTGACCTTTTCCGGATGCTCTCCGTCCCTCCCGGCCAAAGCCGCGGCCCCAGCCCCGCCCGCACAAAGCAAACCGGGCCAACTGTCCGGGACGGTCAAGGTCGGTTCGCCGGCCCCGGATTTTGAACTTCCCGACGAATCTGGGGTCATGTGGAAGCTGAGCGACTATCGCGGCAAGACCGTCTTGCTGGATTTTTGGGGATTCTGGTGTCCTTACTGCGTTCAAGAGTTGCCCGACCTGCGGAAGATTAACGACTCGCTGAAAGGGCGGGACTTCGTTCTTCTTGGGATCAACACCGATGCAGCCGATGCAGGCCAGATCAAGAAGCAATTGGCAAAGAGCCCGGTGGATTGGCGGCAGGGCCTGATCCCGGATAAGGCCCCGATGCATGCGGATTACCAGGTGAGCGAATTCCCGACCAAGGTTCTGATTGACAAAAAGGGGACGGTTGTGTACATCGGCAACACGATCACCAAAGAGGCCATCGAACCGTATTTGTAAGCGGCCTTTGATATACAATGGCAACCATGGACAGAATTTGGATTAGCGCCCTCTCCCTCGGATTGGTCCTTTCCGTTGCCGGGTGTGCCAAAGATCCAGAGCCCATGCCCAAACCGGAGCCTAAGGGAGCGATTTCCTCGGCTTCGCCTTCCGGCGCTCCCGCTCCGTCCGCGGGCGCGGCTATGCCCAAGTCGCCGATGGCAAAACTTTCGGAGACGGTGGCCGTAGGCAAACCAGCCCCCGATTTTGCCATTAAGGACGAAAAGGGTCAGGAGTGGCACCTTTCCGACTACAAAGGCAAAACCATCCTGTTGGACTTCTGGGCGTTTTGGTGAAGCTCATGCGTTTCGGAGCTCGGTGAGCTCCGCGAATGGAACGACGAGTTCGGCGGCAAGGACAAAGGCTTTGTCTTGATCGGCATGAACAACGATGACGACATGACGGCCGAGGAGTTTGTTTCCGAACTCAAAAAGTCAAACGTCAATTGGCGTCAAGGCAAAATGGGCCCCAACTCAAAAATGAACAAGGACTATGCAGTTGACGCCTTCCCGACCAAGGTTGTGATTGGAAAGAATGGGAACGTCCTCTACATCGACAACTTCATCGACAAAGACACTTTAAAAGCGCTCATCGAAGCCGACAAGTAGTCGGCAATGCGAATTGCAGGCGGGCTTAGAGCCCGCCTCCTTTTATTTTCTTGGCGCTTTCTTTCAGAGAAGCGCGAACCTGTTCGATCTGGGCTTTGGTGAGCTTGGAGGTGTCGGCAACCATTTTGAGGAAGTGTTCGATTTCGCTATCTTCCACCGGGAACCCGATATTGCCGGGCTTTTCTTTGTTGGGGTTACTGGTCGCCAAAACTTTCCCGGTCTTATCGAGCATCCCAAAGAACGGGATCCCGACTTGGTCGCCCCCCATCCGATGCCTCAGGTCGTCGGCTCCGGGGTTTTCGTCAGCTTTGTGTTTGTCATCTTCGTCCACTATCAGGACGACCACAACGTACTGTTTGGCGACGAGCTTTCCCGCCTCGGTGTCGTGCATCCAGTCATCCATGCGGTGGCACCACCCACACCAGCTCGCGCTGAATTTGACGAGGATGTTTTTGTTCTCTTTGGCGGCCTGCTGTTTGGCCTTGGCCATGATAGTGTCCGCGGATTCGGCGGCGAACGAAGCGGCGGCAAGCACGAGCAATGACGCGACGAGGGCAACTCTTTTCATATTTGGCAGTGTACTGGTTGAACTCTTAAACCGTGTAGATTTCTCAACTTATTTTCTCCTCCTTCTGGTAGATTAATGTTGCAAAGATGCAATTGGCATCTGGGGAGTGGAGCACATGAAACGAGCACTTTCACTGATTTTCGCCGTGTTGCCGTTTGCCGCGTTTGGCCAAGTGGTGTGGACAGACAACTTTGATTCCATGAGCCTGGGAAGCCTAAACGGGCAAGGCGGTTGGTCCGAAAGCGGTTCTGCAACCAACATTGTTGGGACGGTGGGCATTGTCTCGCCGTTTTCGGGCACGAGGATGGCCACCCAGCAGCCAACAACCGGAAGCGCGGCAGGGATCCACTTGCCGACGGGTTGGTCGGGCCGCACGGTAGGGAATGACATTCTGAGCATGTCTGGAGCGATTTATGTCACGGCCGGAACCCAAAACCTCGGTTCGGCAATCATCCAGGTTCTCGGACTTGGAGGCTCGGGGGCAACCCGCATGGGTTTTGCCGGGATTGCCAACAACAGTTTCGTTTATGGATCTGGGAGCAATCTTTTCACTGGCCCGGCCGCAACAATGAACACTTGGCACCTGATGCGACTGGATGTGGACACGGTCAACTTTTCAACCAAAATGTACGCGGACAACGTCCTGATCGGATCTGACACCTATGACCCGACGGCCGTTCTGAACAACTGGGGGTTCCAGAGCACGGCGCTGTTCGGCCCGGTTTCGAATCCGGTATTTTTTGACTCGATGCAAGTGGCAGCCGTGCCAGAACCGGTTTCAATGGTCGGCCTGGCGGTTGCCGGGTTGGCGTTGATCCGCCGCCGATCGGTCAAACGTTGAACAGGAAGTGGAGGACGTCGCCTTCTTGGACGACGTACTCCTTTCCTTCGGATCTCACCTTTCCTTTGGCTTTAGCGTTGGCCATCGAGCCATTTTCAACCAAATCGGCATAGGCGACCGTTTCGGCCCGGATGAACCCCTTTTCAAAATCCGTGTGGATGACGGCGGCGGCTTGGGGGGCCTTCATGCCTTTAGTGATGGTCCACGCCCGGGTTTCTTTGGGCCCGGTTGTGAAGTACGTTTGCAGCCCCAGGAGGTCATAGGTGTGGCGGATGAGGTTCTGGAGTCCAGATTCCGTGATCCCGAGGCTTTCCAAGAATTCGCCTCGGTCTTCTTCGGGCAATTCGATGAGTTCGGCTTCGATTTGTGCCGAGATGACGATCATGTCGTTCCCTTCTGCTTTGGCGAATTGTTCAACCAATTGGGTGAGGCTGTTCCCGGTGGCGATGTCCTCTTCGTTCACATTGGCGGCATAGATGACGGGTTTGAGGCTGAGCAGTCCCAAGTGCCGGATGGCTGAGGCTTGCTCCTCATCGAGTTGGGCTTGGCGGGCGGGTTTGCCATCTTCCAGCAGGGGCAGAATTTTTTCGAGGGCCTCGACTTCGGGTTTGGCGTCTTTGTTGGTTTTGGCATCTTTGCGGGCGCGCTCAATGCGCTTTTCGACCTGGGCCAAATCGGCGAGGACGAGTTCCAAGTTGATGACGTCGATGTCCCGCAGAGGATCGACGGATCCGTGGACGTGGGTAATGTCATCGTTGACAAAGCACCGGACGACATGGACGATGGCGTCGACTTCGCGGATGTTGGCCAGGAACTGGTTGCCGAGTCCCTCGCCCTTGGATGCACCTTTGACCAGCCCAGCGATATCGACGAATTCCACCCGTGCAGGCAGAATGTTTTCGGAACCTGAAATCTTGGCGAGGACTTCTAATCGGGCATCGGGGACGCTGACCATTCCCACATTTGGCTCAATCGTGCAAAAGGGGAAGTTGGCCGCTTGTGCCTGGGCGTTGGCGACCACGGCGTTAAAGAGGGTTGACTTCCCGACGTTGGGGAGCCCGACGATTCCGGCTTGGAGCATTGGGAATGATTATGCCCGGTTGACTATTCTGCCAAAGGACTCGCCTTAGGAAGGTTGATTATTAGTGACAGAAACAGTTCTTCAGCACCTTGGTAGTACTTTGTCATCTGCTCCATTGACTCAGCAAAGTCGCCATGCACATACTTACTCCGTATATTGTACAGATCGGAGAAAAGTCTTTGCGGATCGACTCCCATGATGACCGTGTCCCTCGGAACATAATCGCGAATTACCCGCTTCACCGCAGCAGAGATGGATTCTCTTTTGAGGGAGCCTAGTCTACTCATCAGCAATTTTTGGGTATCCGTGTCGAGCGAGGACTTTCGGACACATTCTACGCATTCATCAATGATTCGCATTTGATCGTCATCAACCGGCTGTGTATTTGCTAAAGACTCAATAGCATAAATCAAAGTTAGAAACTTCGCCTCGATAGTTTTTTCGAACTTGGACGTAGAGTAGATATCGATCGCTTGTAGCACGGTCATTGAATAGTTGCTTTCTTCATAGTATGAAGTAATTTCTTCACAAAATAGTTTTGCCTGACGGATCACAGAAACCTTCGCAGAAAAATCAACAAATATCGGTCTTGGCGGTACCTCAAACAACTTGCTTCCAAAATATGCATTCAGCCTAGGCCGGCCATCGGCTTCCTGCATCACTCTTGCAAACCACGGTGATATACCGCCGGTTCGCTGAAAACGGCCCAAATTTAAGCCAACTTTATTGGTGACTATATAGTGATGGAGAGCATTTTGAGTTAACATCAAAATTTCCTGCGCATTTTTCAAAGTTGGTACTTCAATTGACAAGACTACATTGCATCCGGAGGTCTGACCATCGATAGGAGATTCAAGTGAAAGCATTGAAGGGTAACCCAAAATTTCAAAGCGAATCTCACCTTCGTCAAACGACAAACCTTGTCCATCTATAAACTCAAATACTGATCGGACTAAATACGGCATAGATCTATGCCCCGTAGGGTGTCCAGATGTTCTTGACTTGCACGGCCCGGCGCAAGAATTCTGGGTGGGGCTCATCAAACCGTTGCCCATCTCCCAGGCACCATGTTTGTTTGAGGTTGCCGGCGCTGAGCTCTTGGATGGCCATTGCGCCTTGGGTGCCAGAAAAGTGCCACACAGAGTCGATCCCCAAGTGTTCGGCGACGGTCTTTTCGAGGTCGGCGTGGGGTGCTGTGAGCAGGTTGAAAACGCCTGCCGGGACATCGGAGGCCTCAATGATCCGGACGAGTTCTAGGGCGGGGAGGGGGTTTTCGGCACTGGGGATGGCGATTACCGCGTTGCCCATGGCGATGAGCGGCATGGTGGCGGCAAGCAGACCCAAAAGCGGTTGGCCATGCGGGGCAAAGCTGGCACAAATTCCGATCGGTTCGTTGCGGGTGTAGACCAAAGCGCGGAGCGGCACCTGGTGCACCGCCCCATCGTATTTGTCGGCAACCGCCGCATAGTGGGTGATGAGGCCAATGGAGTCTTCGAACTCTTGCTGGGAGATCCCGGCGTCGGCAAGCTGCCCGTGGGCGGCCCGGAGGTTTTCGGCCAAGTAGTAGAGGATTTGGGTTCGCAAAAATGCCGACTGGTTTGCCCATGCCGGTTGGGCGGCGGCGGCCGCCTCGACAGCATTGCGGACGTCTTTGCGGTTGGCAAGGGCAAATTCGTGTCCGGCCGCAGAAAACGAATATCCACCATCTGGGCGAACCTGTTTGCCGCCGATGTACAGTTTGTGCGTCCGATCTTGGTTGGGGGCTTTGGGCAGGCTTGCCCCTTGCACGCCGAGGGCGGTTGGCATCAGGGGTTTAAGGTATTCGTACAGGCCTTCTTGCCCGCCTTCGCGGCCAAACCCGGATTCGCGGTACCCGCCGAATCCGGCCGAGGCATCAAATTGGTTGGTGCAGTTGATCCAAATCGCCCCAGCCTTGATTTGGGCGGCAATATCGTGGGCGGTGTCGATGTTTTGAGTCCAAACGGAGCCGGCAAGTCCATAAGCGGTGTTGTTGGCTAGGACAACGGCTTCTGCAGGCGTGCGAAAGGTCATGGCGACCAGTACGGGGCCGAAGATCTCTTCCTGGGCCACTGTGGAGGCGGGCTCCACGTTTGTGAGGAGGGTTGGCGGGAAATAGAACCCATTGGATGGCAGGTCGCATTCGGATTGGAAGATCGTCGCTCCTTCTTCAACCCCTTGGTAGACCAGGTGCCCGATGCGTTCCAGCTGAGTCCGATCGACGATCGCCCCTAAATCGACGGCCTTGTCGAGGGGATTCCCAGTCCTCAGCGTGGTCATGCGGGTGCGGATTTTTGCATAAAAGGCATCCGCGATGGATTCTTGCACCAAAAGGCGGGACCCAGCACAGCACACTTGGCCTTGGTTGAACCAAATGGCATCGACCAGCCCTTCGACGGCGGAATCGAGGTCGGCGTCGTCGAAAACAATGAACGGGGATTTGCCGCCAAGCTCAAGGCTGAGCTTTTTGGGCGTGCCAGCGGTTGCTCTGCGGATGATCCGCCCAACCTCTGTGGATCCGGTAAATGCAATCTTATCCACCAAAGGGTGGTCAACAAGCGCGGCCCCGGTGGATCCGTCTCCCGTCACAATGTTCACGGTGCCGGGGGGGATGCCAACAGCCGTGCAGGTCTCGGCAAAGAGCAGGGCCGTCAAGGACGTGAATTCGGCTGGCTTAAGGACAACGGTATTGCCGGCGGCGAGGGCGGGGGCGATTTTCCAGGCCAGCATCAACAGTGGAAAGTTCCAGGGGATGATCTGTCCGCAGACGCCCACCGGGCCGTATCCGGCAAACCGTTCCGATTCGGCGATTTTGGCAAACCCGGCATGGTAGTAAAAATGCCGGGAAACCAAGGGGATGTCGATGTCCCGGGTTTCCCGGATCGGCTTGCCGTTGTCAAGGGTTTCGAGCACGGCAAACAGCCTTGAATTTTTCTGGATTTGCCGAGCCAACGCATAAAGAAGTTCCGCCCTGCGCTGCGTCCCCAAGGCCTGCCAGATCGGCAAGGCCGCCTGGGCAGATTCAACCGCTTGGTTGACAATTGCCGCATCCGATTGGCCAATTTGAGCGAGTTCGGTGCCGTCGGCCGGGTTTATCGTGGCGAAAGTGGAAGGGCAGGCCACCCATTGGCCCCCGACATAAGCGCTGAATACCCGGTTGTGCGCATCAAGCCATGTGAGGGCGGCAGCGGCATCTTCGGGAGCCGGGCCATAAGGCAAGTCGGGGAGGAGTTCGGTGATTTTCGGCATAAGGGTTCAGCCCATCGGGTGTCGGTTGTAGGCACTGTAGCGGCCAGTGAGGAAGTGTTCCAACTGGCGCTCGATATCGGCGAGGAGGGTTGAGGCCCCGATGCGGAACAAGTGGGGCGAGAGCCACTCGGGGCCAAGTTCGTCTCGCATCAGCATCAGGTATTCGGCGGCTTGTTTGGCCGTTCGGATCCCTCCGGCGGGTTTGAAACCGATTTGGCATCCGTTGCGGCCGTGGTATTCCCGGATGAGCCTGGCCATCACCAGGGCAAAGGGCAGGGTGGCATTGACGGGTTCTTTACCGGTGGAGGTCTTGATGAAATCGGCTCCGGCCATCATGCAGACGGCAGAAGCCCTGGCCACGTTGGTATAGGTCCCCAGTTCACCAGTGGCAAGGATCGCTTTGACATGGGCGGCACCACAAGCTTCCCGGTAAAGGCTCATTTCCTCATAGAGGGATTTCCAATCTTGACGGAGGGCATGGGCCCGGGTGATGACGATGTCGATTTCGTGCGCCCCGGCCTTGACCGATTCGCGGATTTCTTCGACCTTTTGGCGTAGTGGGCTTAACCCGGCCGGGAAACCGGTGCTGACGGCAGCGACGGGGATGCCCGATCCGGAAAGGAACCGCACGGCATCCGCAACATAGGCATGGTAAACGCAGACGGCTCCCACGTGGATCGGAGCGATCCCCAACCCGCGAACCACCGGCAACGGAAGGGGTTGTTTGGCCTTTGCGCAGAGCCGGTGGACGTTGCCAGGCGTATCGTCGCCGCTGAGGGTCGTCAGGTCGATGCACTCGATGGCGCGGATTAAATAGGCGGCCTGGTATTCCTTTTTGACAGTCCGTCGCTTGGCAAACGTTTCGGCCCGGCGGTCGATGGCGGAGCGGTTAACGGTCAAGGATTGCACCCAATCCAGGTCGAGAGGTTGGCCTGGGTTGCGTTGGGCGGGCACTGGCAGGTTCTGGGTGGGATCTGCTGCCGGCATTGTTGCGTTGTGGGCCGCAACGGTTTGGGATTCGGATTGGGCCACGGGGAGCCGCGAGTATATCTCAGCTTGGAATTGAGGCCACGAACCGAACGACGAGTTCCTTGAGTCCGACCCAGTCGGTGTACTCGTAGTCTCGGCTGGTGTCAGTTTCCCGGTTTTCGTGTTGGCTGATCGACCTCATGATCATTCGTTTCACCCAATCATATTGGACATATTTGAGGGCCCCGGCAACGGCATGGCATTCGGTGGGCCTCAATCCGGTTTCTTGGAGAAAGGTGTCGATGCAGTCCTGGCAATCGGCCCGATGGGATTCGTCGTCCACAACGGCCGAAAGGCTGACGCTGAGGAAAAGGGTCGGCAGGGCATTGAGGGCCGTTGCGTTGCGCCGGGCAAAGTGGGCGAGGGCTGCTTGGTGTTTGCCTTGGTGGAGCGAACCGGCAAGGATGGCACCGGCAAAGTCGTCGATGTCCAGATCCGGAGGGATGTGGGCCGCATCGAACACCTCGGCGGGGCGCCCGGTCGACATGACGGCATCTTGAGCGAAAAAGGCGATCTTCCGGGTCTGACCCTCAGTCGTGGCATAAACGATCAGCAGGGGCTTCATGATTAGAGGATAGAAGCAATCCGGGCCGGCGAATAATGCAAAATCAGTGAAGATTAATCTTGTGGCCAGATGGTGAGCCACAAGGCAAGTAGCCAACCGTCAGCGACATGGATTCGCGATGTTCCCAGATTTGAATTGGGGTAGGCATGACCCGGTTTGTCGGCAACCGGAAAAGGCAGGCGTCATACATTCGATCATGAATTTGGAAACATTCAAGTGGCTGGAGGGACGGTGGGTCGGCGAAATCGATGGAGACCCCGTGGAGGAGCATTGGAGCCCCGCCGTTGCTGGCCAGATGACGGCGACCTTCCGATGGCTCAAGTCCGGGAAACCCTGGCTTTATGAGTGGATTTTGCTCGGGGAGTTTAATGGCAAGATCCAGATGCGGTTGAAGCACTTCAACCCCGATGCCTGCGGATGGGAAGAAAAAGATGCCTGGACAGAGTTCACGCTGGAATCGTTGGCGGACATGAAGGCCGCGTTCCGCCAAACCAACAAGGCCGATGGCCCGCTGTTGATGATCGAACGGAAGGGTTCGGATCTGCGGACCTGGTTCGAAAGCGAATCTGGCCGACCCCCCGTTGCCGGGGTCTTCACCTATCGCCTCACGTGAACAAAGTGGGCATCAGCGTTTTGGCTGCACTGACAACGAATTGGACGGCGAGCGCGCAGAGCAGCAGCCCCATCAATCGCGAAAAAATCGCAATACCGGTGTCTTTGAGGATCCGCAGAAGCGCGGACGAACTCAACAATATCACGTAGGAAGCGACAGCGCACGCCACGCAGGCGGCCAAAACCAGCCCATAGCCGGCGACCGTCGGTTCAAAGGCTTTGGCCCGGCTGCCGAACAGAATCACGGTTGAAATAGATCCGGGCCCAACGAACAACGGCGTCCCGATGGGGACGACGAGGTCGCGGAACCGAGCCCTGGCTTCTTCGAACGAAGACAAGTTTTCGTGGGATGCCACAAACCGGTCGACAAACCTGGTAGTGCCTTGGATCATGGCAAGCCCGGTGCTAAACAGCAGGATCCCTCCGGCAATCTGGAACGCAGGGATCGAAATCCCAAAGAAATCCAGCACCGCCTCGCCCCCGATGAGGCAGATCGAGAGGGCGACGACGACGAAGATTCCAATGACGGCGGCCATAGACCGCCGAACTCCCGGTTTGGCGTTTTCGTTGACGGCGAGGAAGACTGGAACGATGCTGAACGGGTTGAGCACCGCGAATATGGCCGCAAAGGCCGTGAGGAAGAACTGGACCGAACCTGCGGCCATATTTAAGATTGTGCGGGAGCAGACTGCCGCGCCCTAGTCGAATGGCACTTAGGGGGCCTTTGGTGCCCTTTGTGGTCCGCTAACGCCAGGAGATCCGCCGGAAGCGGATTTGGTATCGGCCTGATTCCGTGTGCTCGTAAAGAATGCCGATCAGCCCGTCGGCCAGTTCGGTCAGGCACGAGTATTGGAACGACCCGCTTTCGATCCCCACGGATTGGCTCCATGTTGCGCCGCTATCAAAACTGAGCCGGAAAGTGCCTCGGACGCGGTCTTTGGTGTCGGCCGGGTTCGAAAAGGCCTGTGTTGGTTGTTTCCCCGCAAGGCTCAAGAGCGATCCTTGGCAGGTCGGGTCGGGGAGGTCGGGTACGGGGTGAGCGGAATCCCATGTCCGGCCTTGGTCGGTGCTGGAGGCGCTGAGGCGGAACTTCCCTTTGGCCTGGTTGCGGCAGTTCATCAAAATCCGACCGTCAGCCAGCTCGGCGACCTGGACTTCGTTGGGTTGGTATTCGGGGCTGGCAGGAACCGTTGATCCTCTGGCCCACGTGGTGCCTCCATCGTCGCTGTAGGCCATGTAAACAGACCACCGTTGCCCGATACGCTGGTTATAGGGGACGACGACCCGACCCTTGTGGGGCAGGTGGCGGAGCGTGATCCCGACCCCCGGACCAGAGGCTAGGGTTTGGGCCTCTGGATGCTTGACCTGGCTCGTGATGTTTACCGGCTCCGACCATGACTGGCCGCCGTCAAGGCTCACCATCTGATAGCTCTGGACGGACTTTGGGCCGGTCAACCCCGCTTCGACATCATATTCGTGGGTTCCTTGGGGGTAGTGCTGGAAGTGGAGCAGCAACCGCCCTCGCTCGGAAACCACCGCCGTCGGATTGTTGAACGACCCGCCTTCTGGGACGGCGATGACTTGCAAGGGCCCCCAACTTCGGCCGTTGTCGGAAGACCGCCGCAAGACGATGCGGTTGCCGGCGGCATCGGCCTGGGATTGCCGGCCTTCGGCAAATGCCAGGAGTGTTCCCGGGCCAGCCTTGATGAGGGCCGGGATCCTGAATGTGTCGAATCCATCTGATGGGCTTTGGAAAACGACGGTGGGAGCGGAAACCAAGAATGCAAAGGCGGCCATCGTCACGCTGGCATTATGCCTGCATGGATTCGTGTATGCGATTGTTCAGAACCATGCCGTTGCCAAGGGTCACCTGCGTTGTGCGGAAGGGCACGGCCAAATCGACGCGCGGGAACCGGGGGAAAAACACCCGCCCCAAGTTGGCTGCCTGCCCGGAAAAGTCCTAGTGGTCGGCAAAACCCCGGCCCCACCCGTGCGTCACATCTACCAGCCCCCGCCAAGCGGGACGGCTGAGATTACTATGAAAAAAACGCAGATACTTCTTGCAACTCTGGCCAGTGTCGCCCTTGTCGGCATCGTTACCGCCCAAATGGGTGGTACTCGCCCGAGTTGGCTCCAAATTGGGGATTTGGCCGTAAAGCGGACAAACACGGCTACGGTTTCGGCCCGGTTGACGAGCACGAATGGTCAAGCCCTGGCGGGTTACCGGGTCGAATTCTATGCCCAATACCCAAGCTATTCGCAGCAAATTGGCGTGGCCTACACAAACAATTCCGGTGTGGCGAGCATTTCTTTCCGCCCTGCCAACTACAACATCAATGCCGGCAGCTATCGTTGGGCCGCCCAGTTTTCGGGCAACGGGGCCTGGGGGGCATCGATCCCGAGCGCAAAGCTGACCGTCACCAATTGAGACGGGTTTTGGGAAGGGGGGTTCTTCCCCCTCCCCTGAATCTTGCTCGGGCAGTTGTTAACGGTTGTTAAACCTCATTGGGAATGTCTTGCCGGCCGGCAGGGGAAAGACCCCTCGGACGGTAATCTTCTCGGCATGCTCAGCATGATTGCTTTGGCGGCGCTTGCGCCCACCGCGGCCCTTCCGAAGTCAGCCCCGAAGTTGGTGCTTTTGATTTCAGTCGACCAGGGGCGTGCGGATTATGTCGACCGATTTTCGGATCATTTCCTTCCGGCGAAGGCGGGTGGAAAGTTGGGTGGTTACCAGTGGCTAGGCGAGACCGGTGTCCGCTACACAGACGCCCACCATCACCACGTTCCCACTTATACGGCGGCGGGCCACGCGATTTTGACGACGGGCTCGGTTCCCGCGATCAATGGGGTAATCGGGAACGAGTGGTACGACCGAAAAACAGGGAAAGTCCATTACTCCACCGAAGACAAGGATGCTTATCAGACGGTTGGCGGGACGATGGACGGGATGTCTTGCCGGCCTCTGCTGGTGAGCACCGTTGGCGACGAGCTCAAGATGGCAACCAACGGGCGGAGCAAGGTCGTTGGGATCTCGTTCAAAGACCGAGCGGGGATCTTAATGGCGGGCCATGCGGCCGACCAAGTGGTCTGGTTCGACAACGGGGTCGGCAAGTTCGTGACCAGCACCTACTACGGCACCTCTGTGCCCAAGTGGGCCGAGGATTTCAACAAGAGTGGGTTCATGGATTCGTTCGTCGGCAAAAGCTGGAATGCCTCGATGCCGGCTTCCGCCTATGCCAATGCTCGCAATGCCCCACATGTGGCGAACCAGCCCAAGAACTTTTCTCACCCCTATGGCACCGAGGTTAAAAGCTCCTACTATTCGGCGGTCGCGGCCAGCGAGGCGGGCCAACGGGCGATCTTCGACTTGGCAACTCGAGCCGTTGATACCGAGAAATTGGGATCCCACGAGACTCCGGACATTTTGGTGGTGAATCTGGCGACCAACGACTACGTAGGCCACGCTTATGGCCCCAACAGCCCGGAGGTCATGGATATCACGGTTGTCACCGATAAGCTCCTGTCGGAGTTTTTCAATCATTTGAACAAAGCCGTCCCCGGCGGGATCGACAATGTCGCGATTATTTTGACGGCCGACCACGGGGTCGCCCCAATCCCGGCTGAGGCACGGGACACGTTCAAACTGGATGCCGGAAGGGTCAGCGGGGCTGATATCCTGAAGGCTGTCGATTCGGCCTTGGATCAGCAGTTCGGGGATGCAGATTGGGCTCCAAGTTTCAACGGGTTCAACCTGTATTTGAACCGCGAGGCGATCGCGGCGAAGGGTCTCAACCGCTCGGATGTCGAAGAAGCGGCGGCGGAGGCCGCCATGACCGCTGACGGTGTTTGGCAAGCCTATACGCGCACAAACGTCCTCAAAGGCCTCATCCCAGACCTCCCATTGCGGGAGTGGATCACCAACGGATTGAATCCCATCAATGGCGGAGACGTCGTTGTTATCTTCAAGCCGGATTATGTGGAGACGGGGGCCACTGGGACATCACACGGTGCGATTTGGGCTTACGACACCCACGTGCCGATCATGACCCGCTGGGGTGGCCAAAAGCCGCGCAAGGTTGCCCGGCGCGTTTACACCCACGACATCGCGAGCACCTTGTGCACGCTGTTGGGCATCGAATATCCGAACGGGAACATTGGCGAGCCTCTGTTCGAATCCCTGCCGGGCAATTGAGAACCCGCAAGATCAGGCCGATGAGGTGCCCCAGTTGCTGATTGGGGAAACAATAAAGTATCGGTGCGATGCCAAAGACCCCCGCTCAAGGTGCGGGGGCTTTTGGCCATTCCCCGCGCTTTAAATGGAGGCTCTGGCTGCCGGACTAGGATTCGAACCTAGATTAACGGCACCAAAAACCGCTGTCCTGCCATTGGACGATCCGGCAAAGCCAAGGGGCACTATACCAGAGCGGTTTGCCCCGGAGCCTGGGTCTGGTCGCAATGGTCTCCGGGTCGGGATAAACTGGCGGTATGCCCGGATATTTGGATCGCCAGCGGCTTTTGGCCGCAGTCCTCAAGGCGGAAGGCGCAACCGCATTCATCGCCACAACCCCCGTGACCATGGGCTACTTCGCGGGTTTTTCCGAAGGCGGGGGTGAGCGTTTGATGGCCCTGATCCTCGACCGCGACCAAGGCGTCCGGTTGTTCTGCCCTGCATTGAGCGTCAACCAAGCGCGGCGGTGTGGGATCGAGTGCGTGCAAGGCTTTGCCGATGGAGAAGACCCCTCCGATGCGATCCGCGCCTCTGGTCTGCGCGGCACGGTGGCGGTGGAAGACGAAATGCTGGCAAGCATCTTGCTCCGGTTCCAGGGCTGGTTGCCGGATGTGGAGTTCATCGCCGGGAGCCGATTGGCCGGCCAGGTGATGCGGTGCAAAAGTGCCGACGAGCTTGAAATTCTCTTCCGCGCCGGGGGAATGGCGGATGCAGCTTATCGCGATGTCGTTTCGACAATCCGCGCCGGTGAATCGGAATCAGCGGTCGGGGGCCGGCTGGAAACAGCGATGGCGGCACAAGGAGGCAAACCGATGTTTGCCATCGTCGCCACGGGTGCCAATGGGGCCGAGCCCCATCACCACACAGATGAGACGATCCTGAAAGAAGGGGAAGTGCTCATCATGGACTTTGGTTGTGAAACGGGTGGCTACATGAGCGACATCACTCGGACGGTTGCGGTCGGTGAGCCTGACCCGGAGGCGGACAAGGTTTACAGGGTTGTTTACGACGCCCATATGGTGGCCCGCGAGGTGATCCGGCCCGGAGTGACGGCAGGAGAGGTTGATGGGGCAGCCCGTCGGGTTATTTCCGATGCCGGTTACGGCGAGTTTTTCGTTCACCGCACGGGCCATGGCTTGGGGATGAGGGTCCACGAGGAACCCTATATCATGCCTGGCAGCGATGAGATGATCCAAGAAGGAGACTGCTTCAGCATCGAGCCCGGGATCTATTTGCCGGGCCGGTTTGGAGTGCGCATCGAGAACATCGTGACCTGCACGGCAGACGGCCACCGCAGCTTTAATGCCGAGCCGTCTGCCGAATTGGTTCGGGTCGGTTAGGCCGACCGCTTCCGCCGGGCCAGGAGTCCGGCACCGAGGAAGAGGGCAACCATGGATACGGGTTCCGGAACCGCGTTTGCGTTGAACCGGAGGTTTTCCGCGCTGCCGTCGCTATAGGTTCCGTTGGTGCGGGTGAACACCAAGTTGAACACGATGGAGCGGGTTCCCGAATCGAGGACGCCGGTGGCCGACCGGAACAACATGCTGGTCACATTGTTGCGGTCGGTGGCGGTGACCCCGCCGATCTGGATGGTCCGGAAATCTCCGCCGACACTGTTCTTGAAGGTGACGTTGAGGATGGCGTTGTCATTGTTGGATGACCACCCGCCGAACCAACCATCGACGGTGAAGGCGGCCTGGCCGGCGTCAACGGTGGCAAAGTCGGCGGCGTCGATGGTGAAGGTTTGGTTGATGGAATTGGAGGCAAAGTTCCCGCCGCCGGCAAACTTGATTCCGTCGGACCATGGGCCGGCGGGGACTTCCCACCAGTTTGTCGCTCCGTACTCACCAACGGTGGTGGTGCCGTTCCAGTCGGGAACTGCGACGCTGGCCCCGTCAACAGACGTGGCTCCGGCTTCGAAGCTACCGTTTTTGATGATGTTGCCGCCGAACAAGGATTGAGCGGGGGCGATGGATGCGATGGCCAAGACGGCAAGCGCCGGGATCAGATTTTTCATGGGTTTCCTCTGCTACAAAGCAAGCCGCTCCACAAAGGGAACGACTGATTCAAAATCTCATGAGAATGTAGTGGCGCGGTTAAGGATCCGTCCCTTTAACGCAAGCTTAAAACAAAATTTGGCCCGGTGCGCCAGTGCGCTCCCGGGCCAAATCAATGGGTTCCGACTCGATGCTTACTTTTTGGCCGACTTGCGTTTGCGGGCGACGATGGCCGCTCCGGCCGCAAGGGCGGCAAAAGTTGCCGGTTCGGGCACCGGTTCTTTGGGATTGTCTTTGATGATAAACGGGACGATTGCCAGCGGGGCCAAGAAGCCCGGATTGAACGAAGCACCGCCCGTGCGAATGATTTCGGTGATGTCGGCAGGGGCAGCGGCCGGGAAGGGCAGCGCCGAAGATTCGATGGATGATGGCATGGTGCCGACAACGAGTTCGGCAGGGGTTCCTTGCGGAGCCACGACTGTCGGTTCAGGTCGAATGAGGTCGGCGGTGACGGGTTGCTCGACTTCGATCGAGGTTTCGTCGGTCCCGCGCTTCATCGGGTTGCCGCAAGAGGCTTTAAGGACGATGGTGCCTTCTCCGTCAACCCAGACTTTGGTGCCTGCTTTGTAGAAAATGGCTTTGGCCCGCAGCTCTTCGGATTCGGGGACGTTGTAGACGAGGTAAACGCCGTCTGCGGTCAAGGTATCGAGTTTGAGGCCGTTGAAGTATTCGATGACTTGTGGCCTCGTCATCCCAAAATGCCGCATATAGCGGTTCATGACCTGGTCGTCGTTTTGGATTTGCTTCATCAGTTGCTCGTGCGTTGCCGCCGGCTTGTTGAGGAAGCTATTTGGTTCAGTCCGTGCCGTCGCGAAGGCGACGCACACGACTGCGGCAAAGACAGCCACAGCTTTGATGGTTCTGCTGTTCATAAACCCACTCCGGAATTGACGATTGGGCACCAACCGTGCCAATACGCCTTTCATCGCAAAAAAAATACTTTGCGAGCCTGGATACATAGTACTGGTTTGGAGACCAAATGTTCCGGATAGATCGGCAAAATGAGGCAGAAACCCTCAAAATTCCTTAGTCAATCGTTCCGGCTTCTGCCGCAAGTTTGCGGCTGTTTTGGGCGCGGCTGATGATTTCCAGGGCTTCTCGGGCGGCGGCCTGTTCGGCTTCTTTCTTGGATCGCCCCTGCCCATCGGCGATCGCTTCGTTGTCGAACAAAACTTGAACCGTGAACCGGCGGTCGTGCGCGCTGCCGTTTTCAGACGCCACTTTGTAAGTCGGGGTTTTGCGCCACAGGGCCTGGCTCACTTCTTGGAGGCGGCTTTTGAAGTCATTGGGGGAGACGTCTCCGGCGCTGACTTGCATCAGGTAGGGGTCAAGCTGTTCCAAGATAAACCATCGCGCTTTTTCCAGCCCGGATTCGATGTAGATCGCTCCGATGACGCTTTCCAAGATGTCACAAAGGATCCCGGGCCGCTGCCGCCCGCCAGATTGTTCTTCCCCAGGTCCAAGAAGGAGGTGTTGGTCTAGCCCGAGCACGAGGGCCCTTTCCGCCAGCGGGGCTTCTTGAACGACCGAAGAACGGGCCTTTGACATCATCCCTTGATCCCAATCGGGATGGTGCTCGTAGAAATACTGGGCCACAACGAGCCCGAGAACGGCGTCGCCATAAAATTCCAACCTCTCGTAGCTGTCGGTCACCGAGTCTTCTGCCGCCGACCGGTGGCACATCGCCAATCGGAAAAGTTGCTCGCTTTTGAGGGGGATTTGTTTGGGAATCATTGGAGTCCCTTGAGGGCGTCGCCCAATCGCCGGGCCCCTTCGGCAATGGTGTCCAGCCCCGCGGCGTAGCTGAACCGGATATGCCCCGGAGCATGGAAGACCGATCCGGGGACGGTGGCGATGTGTGCTTTGTCGAGGAGGTGCTCGGCCAAGGCGCAATCGTCGGCGATTTCCCCGCCCAAGAACCGGGAGACGTCCAGAAAGAAATAGAAGGCGCCTTTGGGTGATGGCACCCCTAAACCGTCGATCTTCCTCAACTGTTGCATCCCAAACGCGCGACGTTCGGCAAAGGTTGCCGCCATTTTTTGAACCAAGGCGGGGTCAGAATCCAGGGCCGCCGCAGCCCCAGCCTGCGCAAAAGTCGTGGCGTTGCTGGTGACCTGGTCTTGGATGTTGGCCATCGCGGTCGCAATCTCCGGAGGGGAAATGGCGAACCCGATCCTCCACCCGGTCATGGAATAAGTTTTGCTTACTCCCAAAATCGTCACCGTCCGCGAGGCCGTTTCCGGGCCGAGTTGGGCAAACCCGGTGTGTTGGTGGCCATCGTAGGTCAGGTGTTCATAAATTTCGTCGCTGACGATGGTCAGGTTGTGCCGCTCGGCGATCGCGGCCACGGCTTCCACGGTCGCCCGATCCCATGCCCCGCCGGTCGGGTTGCTGGGCGAGTTGCAAACAATGACTTTGGTTCGGGGGGTAATGGCGGATTCGATGGCGGCGGGTTCAGGCTGGAACCCATTTTCCGCCGAAGTCGGGACAATGACCGGGATCCCATCGGCGAGGGCCACTTGGTCGGCATAGGTCATCCAGAACGGGGCGAACAGAATCGCTTCGTCACCCGGGTTGAGCAAAACTTGGAACGCGTTGTAAAGGCAATGCTTTGCCCCGCATGAAACGACAACTTGGTTGGCCTGGCAGGAGAATCCGTTTTCCCGCTCGGTTTTCCGCTGGATTGCCTCGATGAGGAGCGGCAGTCCTCGGGAAGGGGCATATTTGGTCATGCCCTGATCCAGTGCCTTTTTTGCTGCCTCGATGATCGGTTCCGGGGTGTTGAAGTCGGGTTCTCCGACGGCAAATGAAAGCACGTCGATCCCCCTTGCTTTCATTTCTCTGGCCCTTGCCGTCATCGCCAAGGTGGGCGAAGGCTGAATTTTCCGGCAGCGCGAACTGAGCTGGGCGAGGAGCACTCTGGGATTGTACCGGCCTGCTGGGTTGGCCCGCGTGTATGCTGGCCGTGTGATTCCGGCCCGCGGTTGGTTGTTGGGTGTGGTTCTGCTTCTGGTGGCTCTATCGGCCGGATATTTGTTTTGTTCTGGGTCTGTGCCCCTCACACCGGCCGAAATTTTTTCCGCCATTTTGGGCAAAGGCGGCGAGGTGGCATCGACCGTGGTGTGGCAGTTGCGTTTGCCCCGCCTTTTGGCGGCCTTGGTTGCGGGATCGGTTTTGGGCGGGGTCGGAGCGGTGTTCCAAACTTTGCTGCGAAACCCGCTTGCTGAACCGTATGTGATGGGCGTGAGTGCCGGGGCAGGGGTCGGCGGCACGGCCGTTTTAGCCACGGGATTGGGGATGGCCGCCGGTGGCGCCTTGACGGTGGCCGGTGGGGTTGCCGGCGGATTGGCGGCCTTGGCAGCCGTTTTGGCTTTGGGCGGCTGGTTCCGCCACCGCGATGTCGTCCGGTTGATCCTCGCCGGGGTTGTGGCCGGATCGATGCTGGCCTCGCTGGCCACGGTGATGCTCCTTTTGATCGGCAAAGACACCAACGTCGTGCTCCGGTGGCTTTTGGGGAGCCTGACTCCGATGTATTTGGAGCGGGTGGCCCTGATGGCTGGGTTCGGATTGCTGGCCCTCGGTTATGGGTGGTTCAAAGCCCGCGAATTGAACGCCTTTGCTTTTGGCGGGGAATTGGCGGGCCGGTTGGGCGTGGACACGCAAAAGGAGGTGGCCCTCCACTTGGCTTTAGGGACGGCGGCAGTCGGCTCAGTGGTTGGCTCGGCGGGGATCATCGGCTTTGTTGGGCTGGTTGCCCCCCACATCGCGCGGAGCCTGGTTGGGCCGGACCTGCGGCGGATGCTGGGATTGAGCTCGGCGGTTGGGGCGGTGGTCTTGTTGGTCTCCGACTTCGTCGCCCAAAAGGCCGTGCCGGGAACCGAACTCCCGGTTGGGGCGGTGACGGCGGTGCTGGGTTCGCCGGTGTTGTTGGTGTTGCTCCGCCGGAACGTGTACCGGGTGTGACTTATTTGGCGTAGGGATTGCAGAGCGGATCGCCGACCACGATGTCCTTCCATTTGCACACGAGGCTTGCGGCATAAAAGCTTTCGGCCAAATTGAACCCGTCGGTGTACCGATCGAACAGAATGTCCGGTTGGGCCAGGGCGAATGTATAGGGTTCGCTGACATACCCCTTGACACCGGTCACGCCGTTGGCGATGAGGTCGGCGATGAGCGATTGCCCGCCTTCGGTGGGGTGGAACGTCCGGCCGCTGGTAGAAACAAATGTTTCGCACAAGGCCCCCGGAAGGAATTTGACGCCCTTGTAGCGGTCGGCCTTGAACCCGGCGTCGTTGCTGCCCCAGGTCACGTACCCCATGAGCGGGTTTGGTGGAAGGATGTACTCGTCCGAAGTGTCCAGGCTGGAGTCGTACCCCTTTGATTTGAGCTTGGCGTCGGCGTCGTCCATGAGCTTTTGCATGGCACCGTAGCCTCCGTCGTTGCGGTTGCCGGCCTTATCCAAAAAGAACGGGCCCTTGAGAGGCTTGGCAGCCAAGGCGTTGTCGACGAGCCTTTTGGCGTCTTCTGGCGTGTATCCAATCAACCTCGTGACCAAGTACATATTGTATTTCTTGCTGGAAAAGTGGTCGGTTGCCTTGTAATAGGGGTTCATCGAGCACGTGATGCCTTCCTTTTTCAGTTCCGGGATCGGCGGCAGGCTTAAATTCATGGTGCTCAAGGCGCCGTCGACGGAGTTCCCGCCGCCGTCGTTGAGCCGGATGGGCAAACCCGAGGTGAGGACGATGAAGTCGATTTGGTTTTTGGACGCTTTGATGGCATCTTGGATCGGTTTTTGGATCCCGGAGACGAATTCGGCGTCGCCGACATTGTCGGAGGTGCTCACGTTCACGATGACGACGTTTTCCCGCGGGATCTGCCTTTTTGCCCGGTAATAGGCACCGATATCCCGGCTTTCCGGGCTGGCAGCGTTGATGACCAGCATCACCCGTTTGGCGTCCTCTTCCGGCGTTGGCGGGGGTGCCACAACGGGTGCGGGGTTGCTTGTCCCCGTTGTCGATTTCGGATAAAGGATGTCGTCTTGTTGCGGCTGGCAGCCGGCCACACAGGCCAATGCGAGGAGGGCGGGGACGAGGGCCATCAGTTGGGTCACCAAGGGGTTAGACGTGCCTTCTCCCCTGCAAGGAGTATGCCGGGATGGGACGCCGCACCGGTTGAGCTTCATGATCCGTCTGTTTGAGCGTCAGGATGCAGAGCTCGCTCTTTGATATTGAAGCACCTTCTGGGGCCCCATTGCCAGAGCGGGCGGCACCAACCACATTCGAGTCTTTGCATCGCACGCCGATCGGCCTCATGAGGGCGTTAACCGACCGGGACAGCCTCTTGAGCTTGGAATTTTGCCCCGAACTGGGTTCTGGCACCCCCATCATCGGCCCCGCAGATCCGGTCGGCCGGAACCTCGGAGTCCAGCTTGGCGAATACTTTGCCGGGACGAGGCAGGGTTTCGAAATCCCGTTGCGCCTGATGGGGACACCGTTCCAAGTCCGGGTCTGGAAGGCCCTTTTGGCGATCCCCTTCGGCAAGACGGTCTGTTATTCAGAGCTGGCCGAAAGGCTTGGGGTGAAAAACGGGCAACGGGCGGTGGGGATGGCCAATCGAGTGAACCCCGTCGCGGTCGTCGTCCCCTGCCACCGGGTTGTTCAAGCCGATGGTCAGTTGTGCGGTTATGCGGGCGGCCTTTGGCGCAAACAGCACCTGTTGGGTTTGGAGAGCGGCCAAAGAGGACTGTTTTAGGCTAAAAAGAGAGACAGGCCGTAACCTCAACAGGGACCGCAAGCGTGAGGAAATGGCCGCCTCTCTTTATTGTTCTACTGGAGACTGCAGTCCGGGGATTCAAAAATAATTTCGAATCTTTCCCGTTCCGCACCTATGTTGACCGGATTTCCCCGGCGATTGTTCACTGATCCCGGACTTGGGTCCCAGGCGGTTATGCCGGAGAAGTTTGTTTTGTCCCCACATACGCCTTGATTTCTTGGGCGACCAGGGCAGCCTGCTCCATGCGCATATGTTGGTGCACAGGGATGGAGAGGCATTGCTTGCACACGGTTTCGGTGACGGGGAGTGAACCTTCGCCCCCTCCAAACTTGGCGTAGGGTGCATGCAAGTGCAACGGCACCGGATAGAAGATGGCACTGGCGATGCCTTTGGTTTTCAGGTGCTCCATGAGGCCATCGCGGTCTTGGGCTTGGATGGTGAACTGGTGCCAAACGTGGTTGTTGCCCGGGTAAGTGCGGGGAAGGATCACGTTGGCGTTGGCGAGTTCCTCCAAGTAGTATTCGGCGACTTTGACCCTCTGGGCGTTCCACTCGTCGAGCTTGGCGATTTTTGCGACAAGGACGGCGGCTTGGAGTTCGGGCAATCGGCTTGTGTAGCCGATTTCGTCGTAGTAGTACCGCTCGCGGCCCATCCCGTGGATGCGCAGGCTGAGGGAGCGGCGTTTGATTTCGTCGTCGTTGGTGAGGATCATGCCGCCATCGCCGGCGGCCCCCAAGTTCTTTGTAACATAGAAGCTGATTCCGGCGGCGACCCCGAAGTTGCCGGTGTAGGTGCCGTTGTAGTGGCTAAAGATGTTTTGCGCCGAATCTTCAAAGATAAATAGGTTGTGTTTGTCGGCAATGGCCTGGATGGCCGCGATATCCGCCATTTGCCCAAACAGGTGAACCGGCATGATGGCCTTGGTCTTTGGGGTGATGGCTGCTTCGATCTTGGCCGGGTCAATGCACATCGTTTCTCGGTCAATATCGACGAAAACGGGGGTGGCGCCGAGTTGGGCAACGACTTCGGCCGTTGCCACAAAGGTAAACGCCGTGGTGATGACTTCGTCACCGGGCCCGATGTCGGCGGCTTGGAGCATGATGCGCAAGGCGTCGGTGCCGCTGTTAACGCAAACGGCATGTTTGACACCGTGCCGCTCGCTGATGATGCGTTCGAGTTCGGCGTTGTGCTTGCCTAGCACATAGGCACCGGAGGAGAGAACCTCGGCAATGGCCGGGTCAAGGGTTTCCCGCACTTCTTCGTACTGGGATTTGAGGTCAATGAACGGGACGTTCACGGGAGAGATTCTACATGGTTGGCGGGCCGGGGGGCGGGGCACCGGGGAGTGGGCCCCGATCGTTGGGTAAAAGGGCGGGGTGTTGCAGTTGGATTACCCCGTCGTCCTGGCAAGCGGCAGCCCCCGCCGCCAGGAATTGCTCTCCCAACTGGTCGATGGCTTCTTGGTCGATCCGGCGGACGTGGATGAAGACGCCTTAACGGTCGAGGATCCCTGGCAGACGGCGAAAATCCTCGCCCGGGAAAAGGCACTGGAGGTTTTTGCCCGGCATCCAGATTCGATTGTGATCGGGGGCGACACGGTTGTCGCGATCGAGATTGAGGGTGTCATGACGCAACTGTCCAAGCCGGTGGATGAAGGGGACGCCGCCCGGATGCTGGGTCTGCTGAGCGGGAAAACCCATGAAGTCCTGACTGGGATCTGCATCAAATGGCCAAAAGGGATCTCCAGCTTCGTCGAACGAAGCGAGGTGACGTTTGCCCCGATGACGGACGGCCAGATCCGATCCTACATCGCAACCGGTGAACCCATGGACAAAGCGGGGGCTTATGGTCTCCAAGGCGGGGCACGCCAGTATGTCACCCAAATCCGGGGCGACGCCGATAGCGTGATCGGGTTGCCGGTCGGGCGGGTTAGGGAAGCTCTTAAAGAAATCAGGAATTAGGGCGCGGAATGCTCTTGCATCCTGGCGTTAGCGATACAATCGAAATGTGTTGACAAGGCTCTTTGCATTGTTGGCGGCTGTGGTTGTTGTTTGCCCGGCCTTTGCCCAGTTCCCCGAAAAGAACCCGTTGGTCAAGGCGGTCCAGGCTTTCGGCGAAAAAGGATTGGGCGGTCAAACCGATCTGAACGGCAACTTGGTGTTCAAATCGACCGGCAATCGGATCTACATTGACGAGTACTTGAAAATCTACGATGACAGCAAAGAGCTGAAAGAGGCCATCAAGCAAGTCATCGAAGAAGGGATCAAAGGTTACGAAGACGAGGCAAAAAACCAAAAGATGGAGAATGACGGGGCGGCCGCCTATGCCGTTGCGGCTTTGACCGTCTATTCGCTCACGCAGAAGGGCGAAATGGAAATCGGAGATGAGGCGATTTTGGCAACAACGGGCCAAATCCGGTACGCGCTGAAATCAGTCAAGGCCACCGACCGGGAAAAGCAAGAGTTTTACGAGTGGTCATTGAGTGTGTGCTTCAGCACCGTGGGCATTTATGCGGCATTGGCGGATGGGGATTCCAAAGATCAGCTGCCCGCTTTGGTCGCCGCCCAGTTTGCGGTTCTCACTGGGGCCATGCCGGACCAGGCCACGTTTAAGGGGGGCAAACTCACCATCGCCGGCAAACCAAAGTCTGGCGGGGGGGCAGAAGCTTCCAAGGGTGGACTGGCCGAAGGGTTCAGCTACTCGCTGCCATCTGGATGGACTGAAAACTCCGGTTGGCTTGTCGGCGCCAAGCCGTATTACAGCGAGATGATGGCGGCAAGCGTTCGGCTCCTCCCGGCCATCCCGGCATCCAGCGATTTGGGGGCCTCCCTGCGGAAACTTTGGGCTGAAAACGTCCCCGCCGGGCTCAAAGACCGGGGCACGGGCATGGTGTTCCGCCGGTATGTGGGCGACGGCGTCCCGGCTTTCTTTATGTTTGGCCGGGGTCCTGAAGACGGGGTGAAGTGGGACGCGCTTTACTCCCTCTACATTGTGGATTGCGGGCCCTATTGGCAACCCCTCATCATCGCCCAAACGTATTGGGATCCCAATTCTCAATACCCGGTGGGGGCTTCGATGACGGCGGGGTTGACGTTTAGCAGTTCTGCCCCGATCGGGGAAGAGTTCTTGGCGGGGATCCGGTGCCCCTATACAAAAGGCGCGGCCTTGATCGACCGCGAGGCGATGGTGGGGGACTATTGGTTTGGGAGTGGGGCGAGCCAGCAGTGGGTCAACGTGTTCACGGGTTCGACATCGATGACGTTCGTCAGCTACGGCGGCAGTTTGTTCCTCAAGCCGGATGGGAAGTTCGAGTACACGTTTTCAAGTGCTTCCGGTGCCGTGGGGGCCACAACGTTCCGCGGGGCGAAAGGGGCTGGGACCTGGTCTCTCAAAGGCGACCTGCTGACCTGCCACTGGACTTCCTATGACCAAGGCGATGGATACAAACCGAAAGACTATGTTTACCGGGTGACCGGGGTGGTGGTGTTTCCGGATGGCGAGCGGGTCGTGGTTTTGGAAGACGACCTCAATGTCCCGGTCAACGCTGTCACCGTCGGGGATTCCTCAAACTTCTTTTCAACCCGGAAAAAGTGACTTTGCCATTCGGTCGGCATGTTCCGTGGGACTAGCGATGTCCCGAAACGGCATGACTGTGCCCGTGCAGACATCGAAAACTTGGGGATCCCATGGGGCGCGGGCTTTTAGCTCAAGATGACCGGCCGAGGGCTGACCGGGACCGCTGAAAACCGGGTTGCGCCGGCGAGGGATTGGCCTGCGGCTTCTGCCGCATGGTGGTCTGCGGCATGGACGTGGAACAGGGTTTGGCCGGGGGTGACCGCGTCGCCAACTTCGATCAGGGTCTCCACCCCAACCCGGGGGTCGATCGTGTCGGACTTGATTTTGCGTCCGCCTCCCAAACCGACGACGGCGAGCCCAACCGTTTCGGCGTCGATGGATTCGACCCAGGCTGATCCTCCGGTATGGGTGACTTCGGTGTGGGAGGGGGCGACTTGCCAATTCTCGCTTGTGAACACTTCAGCCGACCCTCCTTGGGCGGCAACCCACTGCTCCATTTTTGCGATGGCCTTGCCCGACCGGATGGCCTCGGAGGGGTCGGCATCCATCCCTACCGTGGCCAACATGGCATGGGCCAGATGCAGGCACAATTGGGTGAACCGTCCCGACTCCATTCCCTTCAGCACCCGGATCGCCTCTTTGACCTCCAGGGCGTTTCCAGCGGTCCGGCCTAACGGTTGATCCATGTCGGTCACGACGGTTTTGACGCGAAGTCCGGCCTGAGACCCAACCCGTTCGAGGGCGGCCGAAAGCTCCGTGGCCCGCTCTAGGTCTGGCATGAAAGCGCCACGGCCACACTTGACGTCGAGGATGACGGTTTCTGCTCCGCCGGCAATTTTTTTGCTGAGGATGCTACTGACGATGAGCGGCAAGCTGGGGACGGTGGCGGTGACGTCGCGCAAAGCGTAAAGCACCTTGTCGGCCGGGGCTAGGGCGGGGGTTTGCCCGGTGAGGGCGATGCCGATTGCGCCGGCTTGCTCCTTCATTTGGTCCGGCGAGAGGTCTGTTCTAAATCCCGGGATGCTGGCGAGCTTGTCAATCGTGCCGCCGGTTTTCCCGAGTCCCGGCCCCGACATCTTGACCACGGTCAGCCCACAGGCCGCAAGGAGCGGGAGCAGGACCAGAGTCGTTTTGTCGCCAACCCCTCCGGTGCTGTGTTTGTCAACCCATGGTTTGGGCAGTCCGGCAAGGTCGACCCGTTCGCCGGAATCGGCCATGGCCAGGGTCAGATTGGCGGTCTCCTGGTCGGAGAGGCCATTGAGGTACGCCGCCATGAGCCAGGCGGCGAGTTGGTAGTCGGGAATCGTGGCATTGGCGGCCCCCCGGGCCAAAAAGTCGAATTCGGCCCGGCTGAGCGGCGCGCGGTCGCGGGTTTTGGCGATGATGTCGATGACGGTCATAGCGTTGGGGCCTCGTGGCCCATTTGCCGTGGCCCACGGTTCTGGATCTGCCGGATCTGGCAAAGCGGCAAACCACCCTCAAGCGGATCGAGCGGCAACAAGGGGCAAAAGGGGACGCAAATCATGACTGGAATCGATAAGGGGCGGTGAAAACCTGGCGTTCCGTGACAATGGCCGAGATCAATGCGCCGGGTGTGACGTCGAATGCCGGGTTGAACACGGGACACCCCTCCGGTGCCACGGGGATGCCTTCGCAATGCGTGAGTTCTTGGGGGTCGCGCTCTTCGATCGGGATGCCCTTGCCATCGGGAATCGTCGGATCCAATGTCGATGAAGGCGCGGCGATGACGAACGGGATGCCGAAGTGGCGGGCTAGAACCGCCACCATCAAGGTGCCGATCTTGTTGGCAGTGTCGCCGTTGGCAGCTATCCGGTCGGCACCGGCGACCACGAAGTCGATTTTCCCGTCCTGCATCAGCGAAGCGGCGGCCCCGTCGGCAATGGAATGGAATGGAATGCCGTCGTGTAGGAGCTCATACGCGGTCAGGCGGAGCCCTTGTTGCCGGGGCCGGGTTTCGCAGGAATAGACGTGACGGACTTTCCCCGTCGCGTGGGCCGTCCGGATGATGCCGAGGGCCGTGCCATGCCCCGCGGTGGCCAAAGACCCGGTGTTGCAAATCGTCAAGATCCCCGCCTCATCTGGGACAAGCCCGGCACCGAGCTCGGCGATTTGCCGATTCATCCGGAGATCTTCGGCTTCTATGGCGATCGCTTCGGCAAGAACGGATCCTGGTGATTTGTCGTCTAGGCGGTCCAGCCGGTCGAGGGCCCAAAAGAGGTTGACCGCCGTTGGGCGGCTTGCAGCCAGCACGGCCCGTGCCGATTCCCAGTCTTCGCCGCCGGCCGCGGCAAGGGCCATGCCATAGGCGGCAGCAACTCCGATGGCAGGGGCCCCCCTCACGGCCATGTTGCGGATCGATTCCGCGACTTCCGCTGGTTTTGAGTGCGTGATCCACACGGTTTTTGAAGGCAAGACCCTCTGGTCGAGCAGGTGGAGCTGCCCGCCCTCGAACCGGATGCAGCGCAGGGAATCGGCCATGCGTCAATGAGCGTACCTGCCGGCGATGGCCTGCATTGGGGGTAACCAATTGCCAAGGGAGTGTTGGAAAACTGCGGGCGAGGCTCACTGCATGACCAGGATTGGAGTCAAGATGAGGCGTCCGGGACGGATTCCATCAAGTTGGGATCGGCTGGAACTGGAGCCAGTGGGGTCTCCACAAAGGGAGTGGAAGCCCCCGGATGGGTTGCGATGACGGTTTTGATATTTGAAGACAACCTGATTTGGAGCGAGCGCCTGCGGAAATCGGTTGCTGCGTTGGGTCATGTGCCGGTGGTGTTGGGCCGGATTCCCGATGAGGTGCCCAAAGCCGAAGCCGCGATCTTAAATTTGACCCACCCCAAACTTTGGAGCCCCGAACTTGCGGCACGCCTTAAACAAAGCGGGATTTTTTTGATTGCCCATGCGGGTCACAAAGAAAAAGCGATCTTGCAATCGGGGCGGGCAGCAGGAGTGGACCGCATTGTCAGCAACGGGGAACTCACATTCAAGTTAGAAAGGATCTTGTCGGAAGTTTCCTCCCCGTAAAAATGCCAGTGTTCTGACAGATGAGGGAACAATTTGGGGTTGGGCTCATTCTCAGGGATTGAGGGCCCTTGGCCCTTTTCTTTGGAGCAACATTCAGATCCAGTCGACCGAGTCGTGCCCATGGCTCGGTCTTTTTCTTGTGTCGTCGTTCGATTCAGTAGAATCCAGGCATGGACAAAGTGGTCGCCACGGCAGCCCAGGCCCTCGATGGTTTGCTTTTCGACGGGATGACGGTGATGAGCGGGGGCTTTGGTTTGTGCGGAATTGCCGAAAACCTGATTGTTGCCTTGCGCGACAGCGGCGTGAGTGGGATCACGGTCATCAGCAACAACTGCGGGGTTGACGATTTTGGGCTCGGGCTTTTGCTGCAGACCAAGCAGATCAAGAAGATGGTCAGCAGTTACGTGGGCGAAAATGCCGAGTTCGAGCGGCAATACCTTAGCGGCGAGCTCGAATTGGAGTTCAACCCTCAAGGCACCTTGGCGGAACGGATCCGCGCGGGCGGGGCGGGGATTCCGGCATTCTTTGTCAAAACCGGTTACGGGACATTGGTCGCCGAAGGCAAAGAGACCCGGGAGTTCGACGGCGAAATGTATGTGATGGAAAGTGCGCTCAGGGCCGACCTCAGCATCGTCAAGGCTTGGCGCGCGGATCGGTGGGGCAACTTGCAGTTCCGCAAGACGGCCCGCAACTTCAACCCGATGATGGCGGCGGCCGGGAAGTTCTGTGTTGCGGAGGTTGAAGAGATCGTCGAAATCGGCGAGCTTGACGCCGACCAGATCCACACGCCGGGGATCTACGTGGATCGGCTGCTGCAAGGGCCACATTACGAAAAGCGGATCGAACGCCTGACGACCCGCTCCCGCGATTCGGGCTGACAGCTACCGTTGTTGCCGCAAACTTGACAAGATTGTATTGGCGTCTGCTGAAGACGGCCGACGGGGAATCCGACCATTGAAACGTGATCAGCTGGCTGTAAGAACTGCCAGGGTCAGGGAATTCGAGATATGTGGTTCAAAAACCTGAGCGTCGGAAAAAAACTCGTGGTTTCGTTTGGAGCGGTCTGTGGGGCAATCGTCCTGTTCATCGCCGTGACGCTTCTGGGTCAGAATGAAGCAACCGGACACGTCGACAACCTTTATCGGGATGGCGTCTTGGGTACGGGAAGCATCACCCAACTCTATGCCAACCTGGCGCAAGACCGCGGGCTATTGATCGAGATGGCCTCGTACCAGGTCGGCGGAAAAGAAATCCCGGAAGCCGTGCAAAAGCGAATGGACGACTTGGATGTTCAACGGGACAACCTCTTTAAAGAGTATGGCGACACCGTCGTCCTTCCGGAAGACAAGAAGAATTGGGATCAGTTGAAGGCTTCTTACGATAAGTACGTTGGATTTTCGGAGGAAGCGGAAAAGATGATGGCCGCCGGAAAGGGCAAAGAAGCCCTGGCCCAAACAATGGGCCCGGTGACCGAGACCTACTATGCCGAGGTCAAACCCCAGCTTGAAAAGATGGTGCAATGGAATATTGAGCAGGGCGGACGCCGCAACAAGGAGACATCCAACTTTTTTGCGTCCCAGAGGGTTGTTTCGATTGCCGTTGCCGTGTTCTGCCTTGGGGTTGCCGGCTTCTTTGGTCGGTTGGTCTCCCGGTCGGTTGTCCTCCCACTGAACAAGCTCAAGGCCCAACTCCATTCTTTGGGGGCTAACTGTGTCACCAACTTGTCCAATAGCATTGCCGGCCTGCAAAACGGCAATCTGTGTCTGGAAGTCACCCCGGTGACGAACCCGGTCGGTTATGACGCCAAGGACGAGATCGGCGAAATCTGCCAGAGTTTCGACACGACGCTGAAAACCGCCCAATCAGCAATTTTGGGTTACAACGACTGCCTGAGGACCCTCCGCGGCGTGATGGCCGAGATCGACGCCCAATCGAACGGGGTGGCGGCTGCGAGCCAACAGCTTTCGGCAAGCGCATCCTCCACTGAGAGGCTGGCTAACTCCACCGGTGAGACGATGAACCAAGTTGGTTATGCGGTGAACGAGACGAGTTCGACCAGCGAGCAGATTGCCCAAGGGGCCCAACGGCTTGCCGGCGAAGCCCAAGACGCGGCCGGAGCGGTGGATTCGCTCTCCCGCGCCATTGAAGGCGTGATGGCTTCGACCCAAGAACAAGGGGCGATCACCGAAGAAGCGGCCAACATTGCAGGCCAAGGCGGCGAAGCCGTCAGGCGGACCATCTCCAGCATGGCGGAAATCGAAAGCAAGGTCGGCGAGTGTTCGGCGGTCATCCAAGACCTTGGCGAAAAGCAGGCCCAGATTGGCACGATCGTGCAGACCATCGACGACATCGCAGCCCAAACCAACCTGTTGGCCCTCAATGCGGCCATCGAAGCGGCCCGGGCAGGCGAGCATGGCAAAGGTTTTGCCGTGGTTGCCGAAGAAGTCCGCAAGCTGGCCGAACGGTGCGCCAATGCCACTCAAGAAATTAGCGAACTGATCGGAACGGTGAGCGCGGGTGTCCAGCAATCCATCGTGGCGATGGACGAGAGCATGGCCAAGGTGGCGGACGGCACCAGCTTCAGCAGCGAGGCCCGCACCGCGCTGGAAGGCATCATCTCGTCAGTGGCGCGGGTGCAAGAGTCGGCCAAGCAGAACACCAAACTCGTGGAGTCGATGTCGCGGAACGCCGAGGCCGTGCAAGGGACCGTCAGCCAAGTGGCGGCGATCAGCCAAGAAACCGCGGCTGGTGCCGAAGAACTTAGCGCGAGCAGCGAAGAAATGACGGCGAGCGTGGAAGAAGTCAGCCGGACCGTCCGTGAGCAGGTCGATTTGATCGGCCAGATCAGCGGGATGAGCCAAGAGCTTTCTTCGACTGCGGAAAGCCTGAAGATCATGGTCAGCCGGTTCCAGTACGACATGGGTTCGACGCCGGCGCCAGTCGAGCAACCTCGGCTGGCTGCCTGACGGCCACGATGGCCAAATCTGCGGGCTCCCCGGTTCTGCCGGGGAGCCCGCAGCCATGTTGAACCCATTATTGTGTGTAAACTCTGGGCATGGCTTTGACGCGGGATCAGATGGCGCAACGAGCGGCGCAAGAACTCCAAGACGGCTTTTATGTGAACTTGGGGATCGGCATCCCGACCTTGGTGGCCAACTTCATTCCGGCCGGCGTGGAGGTCATCCTCCAAAGCGAGAACGGGATGCTGGGCATGGGCCCCTTTCCCTATGAGGGTGAAGCCGACCCGGATTTGATCAATGCGGGCAAGCAGACGATTACCGAGATTCCAGGAACCGCCTATTTCTCGAGTGCCGATAGCTTTGCCATGATCCGGGGTGGGCACATCGACCTTTCGATTTTGGGGGCGATGGAGGTCAGCGAAAACGGCGACCTCGCCAACTGGATGATCCCCGGCAAGATGGTCAAAGGGATGGGCGGGGCCATGGACTTGGTTGCCGGGGTCAAAAAGGTCGTGGTTGTGATGGAGCACACCAACAAGGCGGGGGAGAGCAAGATCTTGCCGGAATGCACTCTGCCGTTGACGGGCAAGGCCTGCGTCAACATGGTCATCACCGACCTGTGCGTCTTTGAGGTGGGCAAGGGCGAATTGATTTTGAAAGAGCTCGCCCCCGGGGTCAGCCAAGAAGAGATCGCCGCAAAAACAGAAGCCCGGTTCTCGGTGAGCCCCGGTTTGCGGGAAATGGCATTGGCCTGAAGTCGGCCGGAGCCCGACCGGAGACCGGTAGACTGCCAACATGTCCCCGAAGATCCGCGCCGACGTCTTGCGGATGACGCCTTACGTCCCGGGCAAACCGATCGACGAGGTGAAGCGCGAGCTCGGCCTTACCGACGTGGTCAAGCTGGCAAGCAACGAAAACCCACTTGGCCCGAGCCCCCGGGCTGTGGAAGCGGTGCGGCAAGCGGCCAGCCAGCTGCACCTTTATCCGGATGCCAGTGGCCATGTGCTGAAAGAGGCGGTCGCCGACCGGTTCGGCTTGCCGATGAACCAGGTGGTGTTGGGCAACGGGAGCGATGAATTGATCCATTTGCTCGGGCTCGTTTATCTGGAACCGGGCGACGACATCGTGACGGGTTCCCCGAGCTTTGTCCGCTACGATGCCGCCGCCGGGTTGTCGGGAGCCGAACACCGGCGGGTCCCTTTGGACGCCGAATGGCGGCACGACCTGGGCCGCATGCTGGAGGCTTGCGACGACCACACCAAGCTTGTCTTTATCGCCAATCCCCACAATCCGACCGGGACCGTGTTGGCGCACGCCGAGGTTGCGGAATTTTGTCGCCAGTTGCCGGCTTCGGCGATGCTTGTTTTGGATGAGGCCTATTTTGAGTTCGGACAAGATGTCGATGACCCGGTGCGGTCGGTGGACTTGTTGAAGTCCGGGGCGAACGTCTCGGTGTTGCGGACGTTTTCCAAGGCGTATGGGTTGGCCGGGATCAGGATCGGGTTCGGGTTGGTGCCGGCTGACCTCGCCGATGCCATGGACCGTGCGCGAGAACCGTTCAATGTGAATTCTTTGGCCCAGTCGGCGGCGATTGCGGCACTGGGCGACAGCGAATTTCTCCACCAATCGGTGGAATCCAATAAAGCTGGAATCCTTCGCATCGAAAAGCAGATGGCGGAGTGGGGCTTCCCAACGGTGCCATCGCGGGCCAACTTCATTTGCATCGATGTCAAGCGTCCGGGCCAGGACGTGTTCCAAGAACTGCTCAAACTGGGGGTGATCGTGCGGAGCGGGGGCCCGCTCGGCATGCCGGGCCATATCCGGGTGAGCATCGGGACGTCCGAAGAAATCGAGGTGTTCCTGAGGGCGTTTGCCCAAGTGGTGTTGGGGGCGGGGGTCTGATATGGCGGTTCAGTGGGAAGCAACGGATCAATTCGGCAACCTGTTTGTGGCGGCCAGCACGGCGGGTTCGGTGGAAGAACTGGCGGCTGATGTCGGATCACTGATTTCCGAACTCCGTTCGGCGGGACGAAGCGGGGTGGTTTCGTTTGACTTCGAATATTGCGAGATCAACGGGCCCGACCCGGAATCGGTTTCGCACGTGCTCCAGGTTCCTTGGTTGGCCGATTGCGATCCAGAGGGACTGGTGGGAGCCATACAGGGCATGTTGGGCGAGTCTGCCGACGGATTCGAACTGTCAGTCCTTGAGGTTTAGGGGAACCGGCATTTGCCTGACCCGTTTGTCGGCTGACCAACGGATGATTGACGATCTCAGAGGCTTCTGCCTGCCCGGGCGCGTTATACTCCGGCGATGCTTGGAGCGTTTTCCCTGGGTCTTGCGGCCGTGCTTTCCCGCCCGGCAATCGCCGATGGGGATCGGCTGCGCGCGCATGCGCCCTACGAGGACTCGATCCCCGAACCCGAACAAGTCTTAGGCTATCGACTTGGCACGCGCCACACCGTGTTGATGGATCAGGAAAGGGTGGTGCGCGCGATTGTGGATTCGAGCGCTCGGACCAAGTACTTGCCCTATGGCACCAGCACCGAAGGGAGGCCGTTGCGGGTGGTCGCCATTAGTTCCCCGGGGAACATCGCCCGCCTCGACGAAATCCGGGCGGCCCATGCCCGACTGGCTAAAGCAAAGAAGGGCGACAGCTTGCGCGGATTGGAAAGCACGCCGCCGATCGTCTGGGTCAACGAATGCATCCATGGCGACGAAACGGCGAGTTTTGAAAGTGCAATGGCCCTTATCTACAACCTGGCGGCCAGCAACGACCCGGCGATTGTGGGGGCCTTGGAAAAGGTCGTGGTCATGGTCAACCCCTGCTACAACCCTGATGGTCACGAACGGTATGTGGTGGCCTACAATTCCATCCCCAACGGCAATGGCAAAGAGGGGAGCTACGACCGGGCTATCCCTTCCGCATTTTTGGGCCGCGCGAACCATTACCGGTTCGATATGAACCGCGACCGGATTGCGATGAGCCAGCTGGAAACCCGCCAAGAAGTGGTATTCATGCTTTCCTGGAACCCCCAGGTCTATGCAGACCAACATGGCCAGGTCGAAAACTACTTTATGCCGCCTGTCCAGCAAAGCATCAACGTCAACGTCGGCCGGGATCGGTATGTCAAGTGGACGGAAATCTTCGGCCGGGCAACGGCCCAAGCGTTCGACGGCCAGGGTTGGAGCTATTTTGTGCGCGACAGTTTTGACTTGTATGCGCCGTGCTATCTCGATTCATTTGCCACCTTGACGGGGGCGATCGGTATGACGCACGAAACCAATGGCGGCCGGGTCATCAATTCCGAAGACCGGGACGGGTTCACGGTGACCTTGCGCGAGGGCATTGAAAAGCACATGGTCAGCGCATTGGCCGTGATCCAGGGTGCCGCCACCCAAGCTGAGGGGCTTATGTCGGATTACGCCGACTTCAAAATGGCGGCGAATAGCGGGGAATTCGCAGGTGATTTCAAGCGGGTCGTGCTCCAAGGCGACCGGCGGGAGCTGCTCCGTTTGCAAACCCATCTAGGCCGGATGGGTGTCGAAAGCACGTATACCGAAGGGGTCTGGACACAAGCCAAATCTCACGACTATTGGTCGAGAGAATCGGGTCGGCGCGAGTTCAGCGGCCCAAGCCTCGTAGTTGACATGGCGCAAAGCCAAGGTCCGCTCGCCAAGGCGATGTTAGAGCCCGGAAGTGATTTTGAACCGGAGTTCGTCGAACGGCAGAAGAAGCTCGCCCAGGCCCGCAAGGATGGTCAGCCGTTTGATGAGATCGACAATTTCGAGTTTTACGACCTGACGGGTTGGAGCCTGCCATACGCCTATGGAATCGACGCCTGGTGGTGCGAAGACACGCCTGGATTCGGGATGTCCATGATCGGCGACCCGTCCTTCGCCGTCGATGGCCCGGTTGTCGGCTATTACCTGCCCTATCGCGACCGGGACGACATGTTCGAAGCGGTTGCGGCCATGAGGTCGGGGATCCGGGTCTCGTTGGTTCGCAAAAAGATGGTCGTCCAAGGGCAGGGGGTCCTGCCCGGCTCGTTCTTGGTTCTCAGGCAGCGCAACCCGGAGGCGGATTTGTCGCGGTTTGCGGATCGGCGGAACGGGTGGCTCCCGTTGTCCACGAGTTTCCCTGACGTCGGTCGGCAGGGACCCGGGAGCGAGACCATCCAATACTTGCGCAAACCGGAAATCGGAGTGGTCTTGGGCGATGCCGGGAGTCTGAGTGGAGGTTCGCTGTGGTACTTAATGGAGAGGGAATTCCAACTCCCGTTCCGATCGCTGACCAGCCGGGGCTGGAAAGCCGCACTCCCAGACGTGACGGCTTTGGTGATCCCGGCCGGAGTCAGCCTCAAGCTGGACGAATCTCTGCGGGAATGGGTTTCGGAGGGCGGGTCGCTTGTTTTGCTGGGTGGCGGCGATTGGGCCATGGGAGGGGATGGGTTCTTTGACCTCAAAGGCGTCGATGGGGAAGACGAGATCCCGGGCACCTTGTTCCGCGCTGAACTGGATTCCTCCAGTGTGATTTCATACGGCTACCCACGGGACAAAGATGGGAAGGTCAAGTTGGCGGTGCCGATTTCTGGCACCCGATTTTTCAAGGGCGACGGGCAATCGGCGGCCAAAGTTGTGCCCAATGGGTTTCTTAGCGGCTGGGCCTGGGATGATTCGCCAAAGACATTGGAAGGGACGTCCTGGTGCGAATCGGTTGAGCTTGGCCGGGGTCGGGTGACTTGGTTTGCAGACGACCCGACGGAACGCGCTCAATGGCCGGGCCTTTGGAAAATGGTTTTGAACGCCATAGTTCTCGGCCCAGGGTAGTTAGTCCAGGAAAAGCATATGCACAGGCTTTGACAGTTTGATTTCGAACCCTGTCGGCGATGGGAGGCCGGTCGATCCGTCGATCTTGAGGCTGGTGACGATTCCGTTCTCCTGCCCGGCAACCAAAAGGTAACGGCCAGAGGGGTCGATCGCCATGCCGCGCGGGGTTTTGGCGGCGATGGTGGCAATGGACGGCTTCGCCAAAACCCCGTTTGGCAAACGGGGGAAGCACGCGATGGAATCGTGTCCCCGGTTGGAGACATACAGCCACTTGCCAGAAGGGTGGAGCAAGACCTCCGCTGTCGTGTTGTTGCCCTGGAAATCCATGGGCAAGGTGCTGAGCGTTTGGGTTTCGGTCATGGCCCCCGATTCCCGGTCGATTTCAAGGGTTGTGACGGAGTTGCCGTGCTCGCTGCCGACATAAAGCCGCTTCCCCGTCGGGTCGAAAGCGAAGTGGCGAGGAGAGCCGGCGGCCAAAACATGCGCTTGCACCGGCCGCCCATCTCGAAAGGTCAAGACCAAGTCCCGCCCGAGGTCTGTGCCGACGGCGAACGGAGAATTTGGCAGGGGTTGGAGACAGTGGGCGTGGGGCGGTGATTGTCCAGCTTGGACGTTGTTCCAACCCCACAGCGGTTTGCCGGCCAAGGAGACGCACTCGAAATCTCCTGAGCCATAGCTTGCGGCTAGCAGGCTCTGGGAATCTGGCAAAAATTGCAGAAAGCAGGGCCCCTTGCCTTGCAACGGCAAAACGCGGGGATCATGGAGCTCATCCTCCGGCGAGAGCGAAAAAAGCGTCATTTGGCCCGGGTTCTGTTCGTTCACGCAAGCAATCCAGCGTCGATCCGGGGAAATGGCCAGGTAACTGGGGTTGGGGGTCGCAGCGGCCAGGATTGGCTGAGAAAGGGCACCGGTTTCCAGATCTAGGGTGGATTTGTAGATCCCCTGTGATCCGTTGGGAGCCGTGTAGGTTGCGATGAAAAAGGGGATCGCCAATTTTTGCCAGGTTACATGAATCGGCCCGGCTGGGGCAATCACGGGGCGGGACAGAGCCGGTCGAAAAGGATCAGCCGACCGGGGAAACTGGACGGCGGGACGCCGCTGATGGATCTGAAATGAAGTCCGACGGAGCTTGAGATGCTTTCAATGCATCCAGGAATCCTCGCCGGTCTGGAATCCTCTTCAAGTTGTCGAATCCTTCGAATTGGCCGAATCGGGAAGCCAATGCCAACCACTGTTTCAGGCGGTTGAGTGAATGGGGGTTGCCTGGCCCATAAAACCGGTCTGAAAAGGCGAGCAACCCCTCAAACAAGGCAACCCAGTCGGTTGAGGGGATTGGGGATCGTTTGGCCAGGCCAAGGTGTTGGGCGGCCAGGTGGGGAAACCTCGGATCGGCCAGGGCTGGCCTCCCGATCATGAAGTGACGGCACCCGGTCATGCTTTCGCACCGCTCCAGGTCATCCAATGTCCAAATATCGCCATTGGCGACAATGGGGATGGAAGCACTCCGGCGCACCTGCGCGACGGGTTCCCAATAGACGGGCGGGGAGTAGCCTTGCGTTTTAGTCCGGGCGTGGATGGTGATCCAGGCGGCACCGGCGCGTTCTGCCATTTCGGCATTGGCGTGGATGGCGTCGATGGTATCCCAACCGAGCCGGACTTTCACGCTGACCGGGATTTCGGGGGGGACGGCTTGCCGTACCGCGCGGGTGATTTCAAAAACCCGGTTAGGGCACCGGAGGATTGAGGCTCCTCCGTCGTTGCGGTTGACGGTGGGGGCCGGGCAACCAAAGTTGATGTCGAGCGAGTCGGCTCCGGCAGAAACGGCGTTGAGGGCGCTGGCGGCCATGCAATCGGGATCGCCACCCAAGATTTGAACCTGAACATGGAGTCCGGTTTCGGTCCGGCAGCCGGTTGCAAGCTCCGGGATATCCCGGGCAAACACTTTGCGCGGGAGCGGCTGATTGCTGACCCGGACAAACTCGCTAACGGCACCGGTGAACGCCCCTTGGGCACCCTGGAACGCCCGCATGGCGGCATCGGTGATGCCGTCCATCGGGGCGAGGATCAAGGCAGGGCGATCCCGTTCAGCCACGCCCTATTATGGGTTGTGCGGGCTTTGGGCCTCGGTAGACTCCCGAGGTGGATCAAGAAGACCTGGTCGCCGCTTGGGACGCAAACAACGACGTGAACCAGCGATTGCTGGCTCTGATCCCCGATGATGCCTTTGATTTGAAACCGGGGCGCGGCAAAACGGTGCGGTCAGCCTTTGTGCACCTGGTCAAAGTGCGCGGCATGTGGTGCGAGGGGGTTAAAGGGATGCCGGCATTCGATTTCAAGCCTTTGAACGCCAAAACCGCTGAGAGGCAAGAGATCCAAGCGGGTTTGGAGGAATCCAACCGGCTCATGCAGACTTTGATCCGGAATAGGGCCGGGTCTCCGGGCCGGGCCAAACAACCGGTTTTGACGTTTTTTGCCTATTGCGTGGCGCATGAGGCGTACCACCGAGCTTTGATCGAACAAGCGTTGCGGGAAAACGGGCGAGAACTTGCCGACCCAGACCATTACGGCCTGTGGGAATGGCAAACTCCCGCCCATTGAGCACATCCCCGGCCTAGCTACCGGGATTCCGAGAGGTTATTTCCGCTTTTTCCGGAGAAGGGCCAATGCGGGGATGGCCAGCAGGCACGTGGCCGGTTCGGGGACGACGTCGAACTGGTAGTTGTACGACCCCGATTCATTTTGGTTGCCAAACGCATTGAGCGCGATGCCGGATCCCAACCGGTACTGCCCGGCCGTCAAAGTCCCAGCCGAGGCAATCGTGCCTTGTTGGTTGGGCAAGAAGATCGACGTGTAAACGATCTGCCAAGTGATGCCATCGAACCTCCTCAGGTCAACGTAGTTTGCCGTTCCGGCGTTGGTGAGGGATGTTTCGATCATGCCGGAGAGCGTGTAGTCGACCGACGAATCCAACGTGAATTCGATGACCTGTTCGTTCCCCGGGTTAGAGGACAGCATTTGGGCCGTGCCTGCGCCAGAAGTTGTTGTGGTGACGGTTGTCGACCCGGAAGCCGAGATCGAGCTAAAGGACGAGGTCGGCCCGGTGACCGCATATTCGTAATGCTGGTTGGTGCCCACGCCGGCGGCATAGGGGGTTCCGCCCGGCAGCACGCCGCTGGTCGAACCGGTGAAAAAGGCGTCGTCAAAGTCGCTACCGAGAATTGCCGTCTTCACGTTTGAGTACGAGTCCGAGTGGCTGTCTCCGCCCGCACCGTAAACATAGGTGTAGCTCATTTCGCCCTTACGGGACGTGATGTTTTGTGCCTGTGCCAAGGAGGCGACGGCAATCATGCCGACGGCCAAGGTCGTTTTGAATTCCATGCTGTTTGCTCCTCTCCACCCATTTGGGTGAAAAACTAATTTTGCCAGTTTTCTGAGCATTTTTCAAGGATCTCGCACAAATAATTCATTGTGATTTTTTAAAGAAATTTTATTGCAGTTAAAAGATGACCCCCAGGTGTGCAAAGTGGTGGCCGACTTTGGCGAGTGCAGATTGCCGGGCCGGGCCAAACACCCGGCTTTGACGTTTTTTGGCGGTTGCGCGGCGCTTGAGGCGTATCACCGAGCTTTGATTGAACAAGCGTTGCCGGAAAATGAGCGGGAGCTCACCGACCCTGACCATTACAGTCTTTGGGATTGGTAAGCCCCGACTATGAACCGTTATCGCCGCCGTCGAGCGACCAAGGTGCCAAGACCAATGGCGATGATTGATAGGCTCGCCGGCTCGGGAACCGAATCGGGCCGCGCAACAAAAGTCGTATAGACACCGTTGTGCACTCCGTGGCCGGTAATCCATCCGTTATCGTTAATGTCAATCGCGTTTACAAGATCCCAACCATCATTGGGGTCGATCAGCGAATTCATGTTGATTAGTCCCGTGTTTTGAGTCCAAATCAACGCTTCGCTTCCGTTGCTACGACCAACCGCCATGCCGCTGTTGTTGATCGCGTTTAGGTTGAGCCCAACGGTTCCATAGTCTATCACTTGCATACCGAGTTCTTGGTTGAAAACGAAACCGTAGGAGTGACTGTTGCCATCTTGGAAATGACCAACGACCCACCCGAGGTTGTTGATATCTTTGGCAATGCTAGAGGTGGTTCCGCCGGGCAACATCCCGTGGAGGTCGAACACCGTGTTGTTGTTCCGGAACCATGTGGCGCGGGTCAGTCCGGCGAGTCTCGCCCAGCCAACGCTCTCACCAGAGTCGTTGATTCGGAATGCAACTGATGGTTCTTGTGGCCCATAGTTTGGCAAGCCAAACCCTGGCGAACCAAGAAGCCACCCGGTCGCCCGAACGTCTTCGGCCCAACCGGTGCCGCCTACGCTTTGATTCAAGTTGTTGATCCCTTGAGTGTGACCACCGGATACTCCGCCGATTCCTTCGTTAAACCACCAACCGCCATAGTGGGTTGTAAAGCCATGCTCAAATCCGTTCTCGCTCATGAAACCAACAACGGCGTCGTTGTCGTTGATGTCGGTGGCAACGCTAGAGTCCGCATGATAGAGGTGGACTTCAAGCACGCCCCAATCTTCTCGCCACATAAATCCTCGGCTCGTTCCTGGAGCATAACTGGTGCCGACAACGTGGTTCAAATTGTTGATCGCCGAAATGTAGCTGTGGTCGGCTCCGGGCAAACCACCGATTTCGGTCACATGGTAGTGCAGTTCTGCATTGGCAACAGCTGCACAAGCCATCAGGGCTATGGGGGCGAGCGCGCGATAGCGTTGGAAATGGGTCATACGTGTCCTCAACGAACGCTATGATAACCGGATTCGTGAATTGTTCCGGCAAATAGGGCTTTTGTTTCAGGGCTTTTTCTTTCTGATTCGGCGTTCGCTTTCGGTCTGGGCTGGCATTAAGATGGCCGCAAACTTGGCTCGGACGTAGTGACCGGACTCGCGCTTTGCGGGATCTGTTTCCATGTTGTCAACAAAAACCCTGAGGGCTTGAACAAGGGCTTCTTTAACCTTTGTGGCACCCTCTGGGCTCAAATAACCAGCAAAGTTTTTATAGAGCATGTGATCGATGAGGGACGCATCATTATTGAGCCCCTTTTGTGCGAGAGCGTGCAGTCGATCGATCTGCCTCATTTCACATCGAAACTTGGTGACATAGAGCTCCTTTGATTTATCGCTCATTTTGAGGGGGTCAAGGTTGTAGCGAAAAGCGGATCGTGCGTAAAGAGTCTCTTCTCGTGCCCGTCTTTTGCGAGAATCAACAGCCAAAACGAGCCCAGCTTCGACAAGCTTGACAAGATGTTCTCCTACTGAAGCAGTGCTTTTATCGACCTCCTTTGCAATTTCACGAATTGATGAGGCATGAGCGTAGGGGATGGCTTCAAACACCTCATTACACTGAGCTGATGCCAGAACTGCGAGTTGCTCATCACTAAATGTGACCGCATCGACTTGCATTGGGTAGAGGTTCTCCATAGCCGGTTCCGTCAAAAAAGCAAAAGACAGTATCACTCATACATGCGATTGAAAGGGAAAAAAATCAGGCTTTTCGGACTCTCCGCCGGCTATTCCGCGTCCTTACTGATATGAAGATCGGTATGGCCCTTGCTGGGCTCACGCTCACTTTGCCTTCATTGGTCGGGATTGGATCGCCTCAGGCAGAAACCGAGCCGTTGACCGCCCCTGAGCTCAAGAAACTCGTCGAAAACCTCGGGTACGAAGTTAAAGTCTTGAATGAAGAGGTCGGCAAAGAAAAGTACTCGTTCACGGTCAAGACGGATGCCTTTAATGTGCCAGTAGGGGCCGAGATCAGTCCGAGCAAAAACTATGTTTGGCTGACCGCCAACTTGGGGCCGGCCACGGCCAAGACCAATTACGCCGGGTTGCTCAAGGCCAATGGATCCATCCAACCCACGATGTTCTACGTGACCTCGAAAGATGTTTTGATGTGCGGCTACGCGCTGGAAAACCACGGGGTCACCCCTGCCTGGTTCAAGAAATGCGTTGACAAGCTGGCGGCAGACATCAGTGCCCAAGCTCCGGTGTGGAATACCGGCGGCTAGGGGCGATGGAGGTTCGGCGATCCTGAAACCTGGAAAGTCTGGTCAAACGAAAGGGCCTTAACATGGGTGTCGGCAAAGCCGTAATTGGCCCGGACGTGCCGTTTGGTGGCAATGGCACCATTGCGGGCATCCATATCGTTGGCCGGGGCGGCGGGATTGCCAGGGTTGAACCACGGGCGATAGAGATAATTGCAAAACGGGTCGGCGGTTGCCGTCCCTTGTGATCGCCGCTCGGCAAGAAGGATGGTTTCAGCTGGTTTGTCCACCGCCGATTCGGCGAGGCCGAACACAAAATATCCGTTCACCAGATATGACAGGAGATCGGGATGGTCGGGGGCGGGAGTGTCGCAGTCCCGGCCCAATGGGTCGGGGTCAGAGGGGCACTTGCCAAGCATGTCGCCAGTGACTTTGTAGGGTGTCAACCGGTTGAAAAAACTTCCGAAGTCGGGCTCTTCCAGGCTGCCATCGGCATCGTCAATTGCCGGATCTTTGGAGGACTTACGGGTTTGAGAGTAGGTGTTGTCATAGTCGGAGTTATAGAGCTGGACCGCCATTCCGGTTTCTTTCACATTGCTGAGGCAGCTGCTGCGCTTTCCGGCCTCTTTGGCTTGGCTGAATACAGGAAAGATGATGGCGGCCAGTATGGCGATCAGGGCGATGACGACAAGCAGTTCGACCAGCGTAAACCCAGATGGTTTCCGGGCGCATCGGAACTTCAGATCGGACATAATTGGATTTGAGACCCATGATACACGCCAAGTCGAAAGAGATCGTGATCGGCGGCTCGCTATTGGTTTTGGCCGGGATTGGCATTTGGGCTGCAACCCACCAGCCCAAGACGGATTTGCGCGCTGAGCGCCGCTTAGTCAAGACAACGATGGATGCCGCGGCAAGCGAAATCGACCTAAACCCGAAAGACATCACCGTGGAGGAGCTCATGGCGATGCATCTTCCGGCAGACCTGGGGGGGCGGCGGGGATCGTTCGAACGCTACACTTTCCGGGTGCATGGGCGTTTGGAATCGATCGAACTCAAAAAGGACGGTGACTTCTACATGGTCATCCGGGGTGAAAAGGGCGGGCACACAGTTGTGGAAGTCCCTGACCCATCAATCTGCAAGGGTTCGCCGTTGGAGGGGCAGATCGCCGCCACCCGTAAAGAACTGGAAGAGAAATACCACCCGACCCCAGAGAAGAAAACTGTCGATGAAACAGTCACGGTCACCGGAGTCGGATTCTACGGCTGGGGCAAATCTGGCAAGTCGGGTTCCAATGGGAGCACCGGTGCCCGGCTCATGCCGGGCACCGGTGTCAAGTTCGGCAACTAAGCCGACCGATTACCACTTCTCGCCGGTATCTTCAACCCAAGGGAACCACTGCGGACAGGGTTGATCCTGGGCGATATCAGGATTGCCCCACACGCTGGGGGCCACCGTGGCCCACCACTTGGGCTCGGTGTGGTTCTTGGCGTGAGTGTCGGCATAAACATAGTTGGCGCCGCCGTTGATGTGGCGGTGCATCCCGGCGTCTCGGTCGGGCCGGACGATCTCCCGGCGGGTACCCGCTGCGTCGACTCCGGTTTCGGCGATAAAGATTTTGGAAGCGGGAGCCGTCATCTCCGACATGTTGCCTCCCGTGAGGGCAAATCGGGACACGCCGTTTGGCTGGCGGTAAAAATAGTAGTTGAGGGCATAGCTGAGTTTTTCGCCGGGGATTGCCGCCCCGCCCGAGGTGCGGGCCTGTTGCCCATCGTCGGGGCAGGCAAAAATTTGGATGTTTTTGGCGTACGGGTTGAGCAAGTCAGCCCAAGAGAGTTCGGAAATCCCGGCCCCGTTATGGAATTGGAAGACAGTCCAGGGGGGGCCCATATAGGCCGGCGGGGCCGGGTAATTGGCCATGGGGAGGCTATCGTCATAGTCGCTCAAGTAAAGGTAGAGGGCAATACCGATCTGCTTGTTGTTGCTGAGGCAGGCAGTCTTCTTTGCAGATTCCTTGGCCTGGGCAAAGACGGGGAACAGGATCGCCGCCAAAATCGCGATGATTGCGATCACAACGAGCAGTTCGATCAAAGTAAAGGCCCCGCGGCGTGAAATCACTGTTTGATTATACAATTGCCACCTAGTCGCGCATTTGGAAAACATCGATTTTCCCGCATATTCGCTGGCCGAGACTGCAATTAGTCTCTCCGGGCACCTCGGTTGTCGGCAAGACCTGGTTTGAGCCAAGCACCTGGGCTGCCCACCGGAACGGATTGACTGTGACACCTGACTTTGGGGGGCGGGCGCGGTATGCGATACAGATGCCAGTGCATTTCAGACCCGCTCGAGGATTGCGGTTGTTTGGATGAACAAAAGCACCGTCCTTGCGACTAGAATAGTTCCGTCATGACCCGTTGGCTTGCTTTGTCCGCCTTGCTGTTTGCCGTTGTCCCGGCGGCCCTAGCCCAGAATTTCCCGGGGACGGAGTTGAAAGCGTCGGTGCCCATCTCTCAATTGCCGGATGATTACTATCCTGTCAAAGTCAAGGAGCTGGGCGGGGAGATGAACGGGATGTCGATGGCCTCCATCATGACCCTGGCCATGATGGGCGCCATGACGGACGGCGAAGACTCGACGGCGGTCGCCACCGCCTATCAACTGATTTCCACGAGTTGGACGAATGGGTCTACGGTCAAGCTTTATGGCCAAGAACTGTTGGTGACTTACGTGTACGCCCCCACTCCGGGAACCACCACCGAAGGGATGGGCGAAATGAAGCCCGAGTCGCTTGTGATGACGTTGCGGCTTGTGAATCCGGCCAACATCTCGTCGATCGAGGCGGTACCGGGATTGGACCGGGCTTCGTTTGTCAAAGCGTTGGGGGAATTGGCAAATTCTGGTGGGGGGCAAGGGGTTTCGGCTGTCCCCGCGTCGGCCAAGACGACCAGCATGAGCAACATCAAGCAACTGGGAACGGCCACGATGATTTATTTGGCGGACTATGACGACGAATTCCCTTATGTCGAAAGTACGCCGTATTTCCAGAGCGTGGTCTACCCCTACTGCAAGAACCGCGAGATTTTCCGGACTTTGAATCCCAACGGCCCGGGAGATTTCCGCTACAACGTGGGGGTTGCCGGCCTGAATGCCACGGTCATTGAAGACATCACGGAAATGCCCCTGCTCTACGACCCCAAACCGTGGCCCGACGGAACTTATTTGGTTTGTTTCTGCGACAGCCATTGCGAGTTTGTCGACGCCGAAAAGTGGGAATATTTGAAAACCATCATGCGGCCAAAATTGCCGCGGTCTGGCAAGCCGGTGATTCCGCCGCTTTTGCCCCCAGACGGGATGAGATAGGACTATTCGTCGTCGGTAATTGAGCGGGGCCAGTCGTCTTTAAGCAACCGGGAGAGCGACCGGTCGGCTAACAGGCGTCCGCCGGTTTGACAAACGGCGCAGTAGTTGAACTCGCGTTCTGCATAGACCACCCGTTGGATCGGCTTGCCGCAGACCGGGCACGGTTCTTTGAATCTGCCGTGGGCGGCGTAATCGGGTCGGAAGGCCGTGACCTGGCCCGGGCCGGGGAATTTTTCGCCGCCATCAAATTCGGCGATTAGCCGATCCCGCCACTTGGTGAGAGTTTCGACCGTAGCCCGGTAGAGGGCATCCATTTCCGCTGGGCTCAGGCTTGATCCGAGCTTGAACGGGCTCAATTTGGCCGCATGGAGGATTTCATCGGAAAACGTGTTGCCGATCCCGGAAAATTGGAACGGGTTAGTCAGAGCCCGTTTCAGGGTGTGGTTCCCTTCGGCAACCACCCGGGCGAATTGCTCAGGCGTGCAGGCCAGGGGTTCAAGCCCGCCAGGATCCAGGGTTTGGGCTGATTCCCGATCAGGGAAAAGCCAGATGCCGGCGCGCTTTTTGGTGCTCGCCTCGGTGAGGAGGAGCGACCCTTCGCCGAACCGCCAGGAGGCGTGGGTGACTTTTCTTTGGATTGCCGCCACTGGGGCGGTCCAGCGGAAGCGGCCCGCCAACATCAAATGGATCACCATGGTGGCACCCCCTTCAAAACCGAAGGCAATCCTCTTGCCGATCCTCCATAGGTCGGTGATCGGGGTTCCGATCAGGTCGGCGGGCTTGGGCGTGACGGTTCGCAGAGCAAACGGGTTGTACGTTTTGAACTCGGAAAAGGACTGGCCGACTACCCTCGGCCTCAAGCAAGCGATGTAGAGCTCGATGTCCGGGAGTTCGGGCATTTCAGCCGTCGGCCCTGTCGATCACACAGCGGGCGCAGAGTTCGGCGAACTGGCATGTGTCTGGGTCGCAGAGGGTGAGACCGTGGCTGAGGTACTTGCGGGCCCCGTCGGAAAAGACGGTGGCCACGGTGTTGAACCGGTCTTGGAGTTTTTTGGCGGCAAGGAAGTTGGCCCCGCTGGAAATACCGACGTGCAGCCCATGTTCCCGGGCCAAGTATTTGGCGGCATCCAAGGCTTCGCAATCGGAGATGACGATGACTTCGTCGATCATGGGGTGGAGTCCCCCTTCGCCGTCTCCGGCAATGGCGGGGATGAACCCGTCGCCGATGCCGAAAATCCGGTGGGAACTGTTTTCCGGCCCCCCGGACATGACGGCCGCCTGTTTGGGCTCCACGGCGGCAAGGTGGATTTGGGGGTTGTCGCGCCTCAGCCGGTTGCCGACCCCGATGAGTGTGCCCCCCGTCCCTACCCCCGCCACAAAAGCGTCGATCTGCCCCGGCACTTGGGTGGCAAGCTCTTGGCCGGTGGTGCGCTCGTGGCATTCAACATTGAGGGGGTTGCTGAATTGGTCGGTGCAATACAGGCCAGGATTCTCGGCGGCCATCCGGTCGCGGATTTCGGCAGCTTCGGCAAAGCTGCCTTCTTGCGAACACAGGATGAGTTCGGCCCCGAATGAGCGGATGATTTGCTTGCGCTCTTCCGTCATGTGTTCGGGCATGACAATGGTCACGGGGAACCCATACTTTTGGCCGTAATAGGCGAGGGCGATGCCGGTGTTGCCGCTTGTGGCTTCAATCAGCCCCATCCCGGGCTTCAGGCACCCGGTTTCCATGCTCCTCGAGATGATGTAATGGGCAATGCGGTCTTTAATGCTGCCACACGGGTTGACCATTTCGACCTTGGCATAGATGCCGTCAACCTTGACGAGGGGCGTTGGCTCCCACCCGGGCAAATTGTCCATAGCAGGGATTATGGCTTTTGTCGGCTCAGCTTTTTCGCCTGACCATTTCAGCGATCCAAATAGGGGCATAGGGCGAGACGCAGCCCTTTGAGACCGGGTAGTCCCGGAACATCCCGAGTTGCTCGCCGAGTGCGATGGCTCGGTCGCGGTGCTCTGGTGACGTAATCCCGATTTCCGCGAGGCAATAGTTCATCGTCCATTGGGCGGGGGCGGGGGCCGTTGGCGCCTCGCGTTCGATCCGGTCGAGGAGGGCGGTGAGCGCACCCGGGTCGGTAAGTTTGGCGACCCCCCGGGTTGTGAGGCTCCACCCGGCCCGCCGGGCATAAGGGTTCGGGTCGGCCATCCATTGCTCGCGGAACCCTTCCGCGGCCGGGTGGTTTTTGACGATGTTGGTCATCAGCCAGTCCGCGGTTTGGTCGTTTCCGGCGTCTTTAACCATTTCATCGAGTTGCTCGGCCGAGATTTGTTTGGGCGTCATCACGAGCAGGCCAAGAAGTCGGGCATCGAGGTTGCCCGAATCCCAAAGTTGGAGGGCTAGGGTGTGGTCGGATTTGATTTCCTTAGCAAGGTTGCGGATATCGCCCAGTTTGACCCCGAATTGGTCACCTCCGGCCCCGTTGCGGATATTGAGTTTTTTGACTTTGTCGGACCCTAGGCTTTCCAGGCGGGCCATCGCTTCTTCGAACGTCATGGTGGTGAGGTTACTCCGATTCCAAGATCCTTTGGGCTAGTCGCAAAAAGTCGTGGGCGGCGGGGTTTTTGGATGGGTCGGGCGGTTGGTCGCCGCGCGGGCAGCCAGGCAACAGTGTTGTCACGAAACGGTCTCCGATGCGGGCGGCGAGGGGCAGTCGTTCAAATGTGCGGGTATCGAGCCGCGTGAGCAGGATTTCTGCGTCTTGGGGTAGGCAGCGGGGGTCGATGGCTTGGTCTGAGGCGACCAACGCAAGCCGGTCAAAGTCGTTTTGCCACCCGTGTTCGGCCCACGCGGGGTGTTGGTACTGCAGGCAGGCCTCGCGGAAGAACGGCCGGGAAAGCGTGGCCATGGGCGTGTGCGTGACGCTCAAATCAAACCGGTCGAGCGGAGTGGTGACATGGATCGGGAATTCCCGGACGGCGTCGCCAAACGAGAGTTCCAAGCGGTGCCGGCCAGCCGGGAGTTCGGCGGTGAAGGAGCCAACTTCGACAGTTTCGAGTGCCCTGACCCGGGTGGTCGCGCATTCCCCGCTACCAATGCCATCGATCTTCCACCTTAAGGTGGATTCGAGCTCAACGACACTGTGGACGGCTGCATGGAACCGGCAATTGCCAGCAAACCGGACGGTCGCGGGTTCAAAGCCCACCCGGTTTCCGCCATTGACCCAAGGCGGAGTCCGGCGCGGGAAGAGCAGAAGCGACGTATCGGCTGTCCATTGGCGCAGGGTTTGCACCGGATAGGCTGGCTCACCGCCGTCATCCCAAATCCCCGCGCTGGAAATCGGGGTGTGCCGGAGACCGGTGAGCACCCATCCATCGATCCAAGGCTGGAGGCGGGTGGCGTCAAAGGCGCGCTGGCGCATCCATATGGATTGGAGTTGCGAGTTGAGGGACAGTTCGTTGCCATGTCGCTTTAGCCATTCGCCGAGTTCCGAATCCCGGCATTTCGCGATGATGGCCGGCAGATCATGTTGCCACCTCACCCCCTGGTCGTTGAGTTGCGGATCCCCGCTGGCCCAATAAGGACAGTCATCCACCCATTGGTGGAGCGGGCGGAAGAGGTCGTAGTCGTTGAACTCCCCCAGCAGGGCCGGCATCGTGGGACGCGGTCCGGGAGCGAGGGAAGCCAATACGCCGGGGTAGTCCATTGGTTCGCAATAGGGGTGGAAATCTTCAAACGTGCCGAATTCATCCGGGTGGCCGCCATACATCTCTGCACCGCCCGAATTGTCTTTGACCAGCGGATGCCCCGTCAGAACTTGAATTTTCTCGACCAACCCTTTGCGCCATTGGGGGTCGATGCCCTCGCTGAGTTCACAACCGGCCGTCCATGCCAAAATGTTTGGGTGGTGCCGGTATTGGGCGACAATCCGCAAGCATTCCTCCTCCATTTGGTGGAGGCATGTTGCATCTGGGTTGGGTAGCCAGACCGGCAGTTCGATCCAAGCCCAGATCCCGCGCCGATGGAGTTCTTCCAGGTAATGGTGCGGTGGGAGCCAGAGGCAGAATTTGACTAGGTTGAAGCCAGCGTCCTGAATGTGGTCGGCCTCGGCCTGGACGGTTGCCAAGTCGGCATGGGGGTTGGTGGATTGGGGATACCAGCCCCAAGTCAAGATGCCCCGGGCATAAAACGGCTTGCCGTTGATATGGATCCTCCCGTTGTCCACGGTGACCCCGGTCGGGGCCGCATCTTTTTGCAGTTGGAACCCCGGCCCTACGAATTCGACCGGCCGGAACAGTCCGCCAAAGGTGTGGAAGACGTAGGGGATGAATCCGGAGGCGACATCCCTGACCGGGAACCGGCGGCCCCCATTTTTGGTGATCCGGACCTCGATTTCGACCTGTTGGTTAGCCCATGGGGTCAGATCGACGGTGAAGGCGTCCCAAATCCCCCGATGGTCGGCCACTGGTTCGCTCTCGACAAAGACTTCGGCCAGGTAGCTCGCCCCGTGGAAAAGGAGTATTGGTGTATCGGGATCCACCTTGGCTGTAGCCCGGTAAATTGCCGGCCCTTCCCACGTGATCGGCACCTGCAGGTGCCAAACATGGGGGAGTTCCACGGGGATCGCCCCGTTGCCGTAATCAACCGTCCACTGCAAGGGCATGGCATCGCCATTTTGACTGAGGTGGATCGGTATAGTGGCCGTGTGGAGGCAACGTGGCCCAAGTGGGGGGCGGTCGCCTTGGTGCTTTGCCTTGCCGGGTGCCAGCCCGCCGGGCAGCCTAAGACGGTGCTGCGGATCGCGGTTTGGAACGCCGTGGGGGACGACAGCGATTCGGCCCGGATCGAGCGGGAGGTGATCGAGGAGTTCGAACGCCTCCATCCCGGGGTGGAGGTTCAAATGGAGAACATCCCCGGTAGCCAAGAATATGTCCGCAAACTCCTCTTGAGTTTTGTGGCGGGGGCCGAACCCGATGTGATCCGCCTGGATGCCAGCAGCGCGGCGGTGTTCATCGAGAACGGCGTTCTACGGGATCTCTCGACCGACATTGCGGGCCCGGACGGAATCGACTTGGACGAGTTTTTCCCGAACACAGTGGAGATCGCCCGTCGCGGCGATGCCGTGTACGCGATTCCCGTCGATTTCACCCCGCTCGTCGTTTACTACAACAAGCGGCTGTTTGATGAAGCCGGGGTCGGCTACCCCAAGGCGGGATGGACGTGGGCCGAATTTTTGCGGTCTGCCAAGGCTTTGACCCGGGATGGCAAGTTCGGCTACACATTTGGGAATTGGATGCCGGGATGGCTGCCCTGGGTGTGGAACGGGGGCGGGGACGTGCTTGGTCCGGATGGCCGGGCGGTGGGGGTGGCGGATTCGCCAAAGACCGTTGCCGCCGTCGATTGGTTGCGCGATTTGATCGTCCGCCACCAAGTCGCGCCCTCGCTCAGCCAAATGGCGGCGGAGGGGGCGGCCCCTTTTGCAAATGCCGAGGCGGCGATGGAAACGAGCGGCCATTGGAACTTGACCGGGTTGGCCAACGCCCCAAAAATCAAACTGTCGGAAATCGGGGTCGCGCCGATCCCGGTGAAAGAGCCGGGCCAGAAGCCGGTGACCGTGATCTATGAATCTGGGTGGGCGATTGGCAAACATTGCCGGCAGCCAAGATTGGCCTGGGAATTTGTCAAGTACTACACCAGCCAGCCGGTCCAGCGGAAAGTGCAGTCCAGCGGCGTGGGGATCTGTGCGCGGAAAGACATCGCCCGCGAACGGGCCAACACCAATCTGGAAATGGAGTTCTTGAAAATCGTGCCGTCGGGCCGGATGCCATGGGGGGCCAGCATCGAAGGTTACGACTTTGTGGAATCAGAAGGGCAAAAGGCCATGGATGGGATCCTCAAAAGTGGCCGGGATACCCGGTCTGCCCTCCACGAATTCGCCGTGCGGGTGGACCGGCAATTGGGAAAGACATGAAGTCCCGGCGCACCGGTTGGCTCTTTGTGGCACCGGCCCTGATTCACCTGGCAGTTTTTGCGATCGGCCCCATCGCCTATGCCGTCATCCTGTCGTTTACCGATTGGAACATCTTGAAGGGTGGACCGAGGTTTGCCGGAACCGGCAATTTTGCCCGGATATTCGATGACGGCCAATTTTTGCGTTCGTTGATGAATAGCTTTGTTTACACGGCGGCGAGTGTCCCCTTGGGGATGGCGGTGGCGCTGGGGGTGGCCCTGTTGGTCTCGCAAAGGCTGAAGGGCATCACGTTTTTCCGGACGGTTTTTTATCTGCCGGCGGTTTGCAGCCAAGTCGCCATCGCCATGGTTTGGATTTACATTTACCTGCCCAAGAAAGGCCTGGTGAACGCGATCCTTGGTTGGATGGGGTTGCCGGACGGCACCGACTTTCTGAGTGCGCCGGGGTGGGCGATGGCGGCGTTGGTGTTCATGGGGATTTGGGTTGGCCTTGGTCCGCGGATGATCCTTTATGTCTCGGGATTGCTGAACATCCCGGAATCCTTTTACGAGGCCGCCCAGCTGGATGGCGCCAGTCCTTGGCAGCAGTTCTCGCGGGTGACTTTGCCGCTGCTGTCCCCAACGACGTTTTTTGTCGGGCTCACCGGGACGATCGGGGCCATGCAGGTGTTCACCCCGATTTACATGATGACCAAGGGCGGCCCGGAAGGGACGACGGACGTGGTGGGTTATCACATCTATTCGGCGGCTTGGGAGCGGTTCCAAATCGGTGAGGCCAGCGCGATGTCGGTGATTTTGTTCGGAGTGGTGTTGTTGCTTAGCCTCATTCCGATGCGGACGGTTTGGCGGCAGTCCGAGGGGGTGTTTTGATGCGCCGGGCGCTGGCATATGCGGCACTGATTGCATTGGCGGCATTCCTTGTTGCCCCCTTTGCCTGGATGGTCTTGGTCAGCTTGCATCCCACCAGGGCCCCGATCCCGGATTACGGCGAATTGATTCCCGCGCACGCCCAGTGGCAGAACTATTGGCTTGTGCTGACGAATTCGGAAGTGCCGGTGGCCCGGTTCGCGCTGAATTCGGTGTTCGTCGCCGTCTGTGTGGTGTCGGGGCAGTTGGTGGTATGTTCGTTGGCGGCTTATGGTTTGGCGCGGATCCGGTTCCCGGGCGCCGATGCCGTGTTTTTCCTCTTTGTCGCTTCGATGATGTTTGCCGGTGTTGTGACCCAGATCCCGGTTTATCTGTTGATGCGGGATCTGCACTGGTTGGACACCTATGCGGCATTGGTCGTGCCGGGGCTCTCCAGCGCTTTCAACGTGTTCTTGCTCCGCCAGTTCATGGTGGGGATCCCGCGCGAACTGGACGAGGCTTCCCAGATCGACGGGGCGGGACATTTGCGCATTTATGCCCAGGTCGTGATGCCTCTGTGCAAGCCCGCGCTGGCCACTGCGGCGGCGTTCACCTTCTTTGCCGTTTGGACAGATTTTTTCTGGCCGTTGCTGGCCACCAACTCCATGCGGATGCGAACCCTGGAAGTGGGTTTGTCAATTTTCAAGAACAGCTACGGGGCCACTAACTGGCCTCTGCAAATGGCCGCGGCCGTGGTCACACTCATGCCGATGGTCGTAGTGTTTGTTTTGGCCCAAAGATGGTTTGTGCGGGGCATCCAGATGAGCGGGATCAAGTGAGGCCCAAGAATCTGGTGGGACCGGGAAACGTTTTGGCAACAGATTGCGTTTAGCAGGGAGAGTCCCTGAAGGGGAGTAGCAACCCGGTGCGTCCGGGTGGTTGGATTCGTCATCACGCCCATTCGGGCCGGAGCCAACCGGCAAAAGCGAGACCTTCACTGCCTGGCAGTGGAGGTTTTTTGTTGCCGGGCAAGTGGTCTCAGTGGAGAAAACGATGACGTGCCCGAAATGCAACACGGAACTTTTGCTGGCCGAGCGCCAGCGGATTGAGATCGATTACTGCCCGCAGTGCCGGGGTGTTTGGCTCGACCGAGGGGAACTCGACAAAATCATCGAGCGGAACTTGGAAGCGGAGGCCCGCCCCCAACACCGGGACTGGGACGACGACGACCGCGGTTTTGACCGCAGCCGGCATCACAAGCCGGGCAAGAAGAAGGGCGGTCTGCTCGGGGAGTTGTTCGACTTCTGATGCTGATTGCCAACATCCCAATCTGGATTTGGGGATCCTTCCTTGGGTTTGTCGCCTTGATGTTGGCCCTTGACCTAGGGGTCTTTCACCGCAAGGCGCACAAGGTGGAAATGAAGGAGGCACTCGGCTGGACGGCTGTGTGGGTCGCCCTTGCTTTGGCTTTTAATGCCGGGATATTCATGGCTTGGGACAAGATCCAACCGGGGAGCGCACTTAGCAACCAGGAGGCTGGATTGGCCTTTTTGGCCGGCTTCTTGGTTGAAAAGGCTCTGAGCATCGACAACATCTTTGTGTTCGTGTTGGTGTTCGGCTATTTTGCGGTTCCCGACAAGTATCAGCACCGGGTGTTGTTCTGGGGGATTTTGGGGGCCCTGCTGTTCCGCGCGGTTTTCATTGCCGCCGGATCTGCCCTTTTGGAACGGTTCTTCTGGATGATGATCCTCTTCGGCGGGTTCCTGATCTTGACGGGGGTCAAGATGGCCCTGGCCAAAGACAAGAAAATCGACCCTGAAAAGAACCCGCTTGTCCGGGGATTGAGGCGGATTTTGCCGGTGACCGACGACTATGTCGGCCAGAAGTTCTTCACCCGGATCAACGGCAAGCTGTGGGCCACCCCTTTGTTCGTCGTGCTTTTGGTGATCGAGTTCACCGACGTCGTTTTTGCCGTTGATTCCATCCCAGCGATCTTTGCCATCACATCCGACCCGTTCTTGGTGTTCACGTCCAACGTGTTTGCCATCTTGGGTCTCCGCGCCTTGTTCTTTGCACTGGCGGGATTGATGCAGATGTTCAAGTTCTTGGGCTATGGCCTCGCGGCGATCCTGGTGTTTGTCGGGGGCAAGATGATCTATGGGTATTTGGAGAAAGCGGTGTTTGTCGATTGGCCCAAGTTCCCGGTTGTCTGGTCGCTGGCCATCATCGCGTCAATCCTGGCGGTTGCCATTGTGGCATCGGTCCGCCATGAGCGACGGCATCCATCTGTGGCTGCCTAAGGCGGTAAGTGAGGGATCCGGGTTGGGAAATTCCAGATGAGGGAGATCCCAATCCGGCTCCGCCGGTAACCTTTGCCGATGCTCCCCGCGCTCGTTGCGTTGCTGCCAGCCGAACTCCCCAAACTCGAACGATCGGGTCTGCATGGGTACATCAATGCGACTGCGGAAGAAACGCCGGATGGGTACGGCTTTGGAGTTAGCCTTTATTCTGCGGCTTGGCCGTTGACCGAAAAGCCCGTTTCTGGATTCCAAATCGGCTTGGCTTCGACCTGGATCCTGCCCGACAACCGTAATTTCAAAGAACCGCTTGTGCCAAAGGGGACGGTAGCGCGGGATTCCATGCCGGAACGTGGCCCCAGTTTTTGGACGGTCTTCCAGACCATAGAGGGTGGTTTAGGGTTTTGGGGAAGCAACCGCTATCTCGCCCCCACGGCCAAGTTCCGAATCAACGGCACGGTCGACGGCTACAACCACGAGCTATCGACCCCCGGCTGGGATTTTTATGGCCGCGCCCTGCCGGCAGAATGGATGGGGATTGTCCAACTCAGCCCCCATATGCTGATCCCTCCTGATGGGGTCACCCTTTCTCAAAGGACGAAGGGCGAGCTACTGGGCTACGCGTGGATGGCCCTGCCGCTGGTGGCCCCCCGGGAGGTTCCGGTCAAGACCGGCAACCAGTGCTGGACTCTCTTTTTCAACACCTCAAATTTCAGAGGTCCGGTGGCCTTCTATTTGCCAACGGCGTGGTCGAAGATGTCGGCCGGGTATGCGCCGGCCGTCGGGCGCGGTTTGGATGCGTTGCCCGGTTTTGCGGGGAGCGGGGCCATTGAAATCAACACGGTGCCAAAGTTTGTGGCCGATTCGGTGGCCGGCGACCGCTATGCCAAAATTCCCCAACTCCAGTTCCCGGCGGACAAGGACGGCAAGACCGTCCTCATCCACAATTTGACGGCCTATTCCAAGTCGGCCTTGTGGAACCAGGTGGAGGGCTGGATGGCCGGCGGCCCGATCCCGAGCGGCGCCTTCGACGGCAAAGGGGCGCGGATCCAAAAGCTCCGGGCCAATCCGATCAGGTTGGACATGGGGCCCCAGCAACCGGTCAGCAGGGTGGAGTCGTGGGTCGAATCGGCCTCTCTCGATCCCTACACTTTTGGCTTGCAATGGAAGCCGGGGACGTTTTCGCCGTGGGGGAAAGGGCTTTATCGGGCTGGATTCCCGGCGTATTTCCGCCGGACCGGTAATGGGTTCGAAGCCGTCAAGCAAGAGGCAGTTCCAGAAAATACCGGCCTTGGCGCGGTTATTTTTTCTTCACCCGATTTGACGCGGAGCTACCTTCCATCAGATGGCGGCCAAGGGGTTTGGGCTACTCCTGGTCCTGCCTCTCCCCCCATGCGGGCGACTTTGTCGGATGGGAGCGTGGTGACTTACAGCTGGTACCGGTTTGTGGATCAACCCGCGATGCAGAATTCTGGGCTGTCGGTAACCGAGAAGGCCGATTTACAACGACTGGTCGAGCAGATACACCGTCATTGGACTCCCGAAAAAAACTATATGGCGCCGCCATCGGCCGGGAAAATCGCGTCGCTTGACCCCGCGCTGTTGGTAAAGCCTCCGAAGGGATTGGAGGTCGGCTATGTGCCGGTCGCCATCAGGCAGGATCCATCGAAATGAGTGGTGGAGGCTAGGGGACTCGAACCCCTGACCCCCTGCATGCAAGGCAGGTGCTCTCCCAACTGAGCTAAGCCCCCACTCGGGCGAACGCATAAGATACCCGCCCAATTGGAGGGTCGGCCCGCCCACAGGGATTCATTAGGCCCGCCGGCGGTAAACTGCTTGTTCTCATCCGGGGATGTAGCTCAGCTGGGAGAGCGGTTCGTTCGCAACGAACAGGTCGTGGGTTCGAGCCCCATCATCTCCACCACTCTACAGATTTGACAAAAACGAGCCGTTTTTCCTCCTCCGGCTCTTCTTTCGGAAGCTCCGAAATCACGGTATTTAGCATCAAATCAAAGAACTCATGAAGCTCGACTTCGAGTTTTCCGTCCCTCCAAACCGAGTTCGAACACATGTATCCGACCAGTTCGTGCTTTTGGTTGGAA
>JAEURN010000001.1 GCA_016789105.1 Armatimonadota bacterium | reverse complement strand
TTCCAACCAAAAGCACGAACTGGTCGGATACATGTGTTCGAACTCGGTTTGGAGGGACGGAAAACTCGAAGTCGAGCTTCATGAGTTCTTTGATTTGATGCTAAATACCGTGATTTCGGAGCTTCCGAAAGAAGAGCCGGAAGAAGAAAAACGGCTCGTTTTTGTCAAATCTGTAGAGTGGTGGAGATAAGGGGGCTCGAACCCCTGACCTCTTCCATGCCATGGAAGCGCTCTCCCAACTGAGCTATATCCCCACAGGGAACGGAATTGAACCGCAAACACGGGGGAAGAATCAAGGCCCCGCCCGTATTCGGGGGCTTTTGACCGCACATCGTTAAAATTCTGCCGAACTTTGACCCACGGTCTTGCGTATTCACTCTTCATGGCCCATCCGTTGCGTTGGTTGGCCGGCCCCATCGCCGTGCTCACCACCCTTGCCCCGCTCACGGCTTTCGCCCAGTTCAAAAATGGCGATGAGCTGGTTAAGAAAAACGTCGAGTTCACCCAAGACGTGCGGGAAGAAATCCTGAAAGGCGTTACTGACATTTTGGAAAACCGGGCGTTTGTCCCGAATGTCGACTTCAAAAAATGGGATGGCGAACTCGCCAAAAGCCACGACGACCTGGTGAAATTGGATACCGAAAACGCCTTCACCAACGGCGTCAACAAACTCTTGCGCGAATTCGGCATCACCCACATCGGGCTGCGGACACCCAAATCGGCGGAGTTCCGGCGGACGGGAACGACCAGCGGGCTGGGGATGAGTGCGCAATTCAAAGATGGCGCCATGGTTGTCCAGTCGGTGACGGAGGGGAGCCCAGCCGCCCAGGCCGGGTTGCAGGTCGGTGACAAGATCGTGGAAATCAACGGGGAGCCGGTGAAAGAAGATTCCAAACTGAGCGCCGACGGGGAGCAGCCGCTGCAAATCAAGTTCGTCCGAGGAATGGACGACGCCAAGGAAGTCAGTATCAAATCGGGTTCTTTCGTCGCCCCACCCCGCGCCGACACCCTCACCTGGCTGGGCGATGACATCGCCATGATCCGCATCAATTCGTTCAGCCGGGGATATGAGATCGAGAACATCAACAAAATGATGTCGGAAGCGGCCAAGGCCAAGGGCGTAATCGTCGACCTCCGGAACAACGGAGGCGGGGCTGTTAGCAACCTCGCCCACCTCATGGGGCTGTTCATCGATTCCAATGAGGCCGTCGGCACGTTTGTCAATCGTCAAATGATGGCGGGCTACTTGAAGGAAAAGAATCTGGAGACGGCCACCGTGAACGAGATCGCGGCCTGGGGAACCAGCAAGTTCCGGCCCCGTGCGCCCAGCATCCCCCGCTACGAGGGCCGGGTTGCTGTGCTCATCAACCGTGGGTCGGCCAGTGCCAGCGAGATTTTTTCTGCGGCTATGAAGGACGTCCGGGGCGCGGAGATCGTCGGTCAACCCTCGCGGGGAGCCGTGTTGGCTTCGGTTTATGGCCGGCTGGCCGGCGGGTTTGAAATCCAGTACCCCATCAGCGATTATGTGACGATCAAAGGAGTCCGCCTTGAAGGCAACCCGGTCACGCCGACCTTGGCTGTCGAAGCGGGACGGGGTCAAGATGGCGACGCGGTCTTGGAAGCGGCTGTCCAAGCCCTCCGGTCGCCCATTTCCAGCCGGCTTTTTTGAGCGTCAATCCTGAGCGCTTGGCAATTGGCAGGTGGCGGGGATCCCCAGCCACCTGCTGACCCGTAGCCGATTCCGAGCAATCCACCGGTAGGCCAGCCGGGCCACCCAGATCATGGGCGGCACCCGGAAAATTTGCAAGGGGCTATAGGGGCGCAAAAAGCAGTAGGCCCGCAAAGCACCGTCGGCCCCCCCATAGTTTTTTCCGCCGTCCAGGTAAACGATTTCGGTCTGCGCCTGTGCTTGCAATTCCGGGGTCAGTTTCGGATAGGAAAAGCTGGGCAAGCAATTGATCTGGCCCGACGCATCGCGGCGGCGCAACCATTCCACAGCGGCTTGGCAGAATCCGCAATCGCCATCATAGAGAAGGATCGGCTTATCGCTTTGCATCCCTACTCCTATTCTACGGCCGAATCCCGGCAATGGCGAGGGCATTCCGCGCCCTTGCCAGCGAACTGGCCAGCAATTCTTGCCTGGCAAGCCTGGCCACGCTTGCCCCGTCTGCGGTCATGGGTTCGAGGACAACTTTTTGGCCAGGCCGGATTTGCGCCAAAACGGGGAGGTCAGCCGCGATCACGGCCCCGATTTTGGGATACCCGCCAAGAGTGGGCCCGTCTGGACCATGAATCAGGAACTCGCCTCCCGGAGCCACTTGAACCGCGCCGTGGAATGATGGCTCTGACCGGGCGAGCGGCGAAAAATCAGGGGTCTGGCCTCGGAACCGTGATCCGACCCGATCTGCCATAGGCGTCGCAACCGCATCAAAGACCGCCGGATCGCCAACCGGAATGTATCTGAGGTGGTCTGGCATCTCCGGCGGCACCGGCGGGTCCAACAAGACGAGCCTTCCCCCAGTTCCTGACCCCGCACTAAAGAATCCCATCCCGGGCTCCAGGGGTGTGGCAAACCGGCGCCCTGCTCCCATCCCATCCCAAGAAAGGTAGGCGCGGAAACCGCTATGGGGGGCATTGAGGGAAAGGGGTTCACCCGGCAACAAGGGGATCGCCGCCAGAGCGGCCAGCGGATGACCTGGAAGCATCGCCGAGCCAACCGGGGCGGAAAGGTAGACGAGGACCGGGGAATCTGATTGGACGATGACCGGGGCGGTGAGTTCAAGGGCGAAATCGGAGCCGGCTAGGCCAAGAGCCAAACCAGCGAGAAAAGGATCGGCAGGCCCCCCGGGGGGGACGCCCTTGGATCGCCAACCGGGCCGGGCCTGAGGAACCAGGAAATTCCCGGAATATGTGCTCAGAATCTGGATCACGGTGCCTTCACCGAATATCCGGCGCGCTCCAATTCACCACGGACACAAGCGAGGATCCTTGGGGATTCCGGATTATCCCCGTGAATGCACAAGGAATCGCAGGTTTCGGCCAGTCGCAGCGCCTGGTCGGCGGCCTCCCCAGGGTTGAGGATCAGGGCATCCGGGTGGGAGCGGGAAAGCAACAAGCCGTTTTCACCGTATCGGCGGTCGATAAAGCCTTCGCGGATCAAAGGGTGTCCGGAAAACCACGCGATCTCCTCGTGGTACGTGCCAGATAGCCCCATGAGGGGGAGCTGGTATTTGACGAAAACGAATTTCAATAGGAACGCAGCGGGGACGAGGGTGTCGTCCATGTCTTGCCAAGAATCGCCATCTTCTCCCAACGCTTGCCAAGCCTCGGGATTGCGGGAGCCCCCGAAACTGGTTGCCGAATCGTTGTAGAGGGCTCCATGGGGTTTGATGTATGCCGCTTCCGGAATGAGTCCAACTTGCTTGGCTAGGTGATGCGCGACATCCCGAGACTTCATGTCTAGGGCGTGGAGGGTTCGACGGCCGAAGTGGCTGGGATCAGGGTAGCCCGGGTGGGCACCAACCCGGATGCCTCGGGCGAGGCACGCTTCTACCGTGGCGCGCGTGGTCTCGGGCGACCCGGCATGGGCCCCGCAACAGACGTTCGCGCTGGTAACAAGATCCAGCAACTCTCCTTCCCAGGAGATGCCCTCGCCGAGGTCTGCATTGAGGTCGATCGTTTTCACAGGCGTTCCCCCTCCAATCGGTTGAACTCATGGATGTCAACCGGCTCGAATCGCAGCGTGTCGCCAACGGAAATGGGGAAGAAACCTTCTTCCGGATCGACCAAAACCAACGGGGTGCGGGCAATAAGGTTCCAACCGCCGGGCCGGGGAAGGGGGTAAATGCACGATTGGTTGCCGACGATGGCAATGCTTCCGGGGCCGACTTGGGGCCGGGGGGTCGGACGCCGGGGAAGCCCGCTGAGATTGGCCGGGAGTCCCGAAAGGTATGGGAACCCCGGGCAAAACCCGATGGCTTCCACTGTGAAGGTGGCCGACGCATGGAGCTCCACCAATTGGTGGGGAGTTATGTTTAGGGCGTTGGCGCACTCCTCCAGGTCCGGGCCATCGTATGAGGCCGGGAGGACATGGGATGATGCCGGCGGCAGCCCCTCAGGTTGCTCCCCCCCATTTTGGAGTAGGAGCGCCGGCTGCCCGGCCGATCCCTCCAAAACCGGCTCCAGAAGGCCGAGTGCATTCGAATCTGGGTCGAAGAAAATGGCCAGTTGATCGAACGCCGGAACACATTCCAAAACGCCTTCAACCGATTCAAACAGTTCAGCAGCGTGCGCAGGGGAGTCCAGGCCTTGTAGAATGAGGCAACCTTCGCCGAGGCGCTTGAACCGCATGGCCCATGATACGCAAATTCCGATGACCACCGAGCCGATTGAAGTCTCCTTGCCAGTTGCCGCCGAGCCAGATGCGCAACTCCCCAGCTACGCGACCGCGGGATCGGCCGGGCTCGACCTGCGGAGCACCCACGAAGTGACCCTGGCGCCCATGGAGCGCGCACTGGTCAAAACCGGGCTCCGCTTGGCGATCCCTCCGGGGTTCGAGGGTCAAGTCCGGCCCCGCAGTGGTTTGGCACTCAAACAGGGCATCACCTGTTTGAACTCGCCTGGCACGATCGATTCCGATTATCGGGGGGAAGTCGGGGTGATTTTGATCAATTTGAGCAATTCGGTCGTCCAATTAGCCAAAGGCGAACGGATCGCCCAATTGGTGGTGTGCCCGGTGGCCCGGGCCGTTCTCCATTTGGTCGACGATTTGGATGCCACCGAGCGTGGAGAGGGCGGATTTGGCAGCACAGGACTCCGGTAATCACAAGATTTCATGCCCGCGGTGTTTCGCGGTCGTCCCCGGCGAGACAGAAGTCTGCCCCGAATGTGGGTATGCGCTTTCTAACACCGCCGCCGACACCGACACCGGGGTCTACCAAGACCTTGCCCAGGCCAACTTGGCGCGGATGCGCGGGGACAAACAAGCCGCAATCGATCATTGCCTAAAGGTTTTGCGGGCCTTCCCCAACAATGTCACCGCGCATTCCTTGCTCGGCGAAATCTATTTGGAGCACGGGGAACTCAAGCAGGCGGCCGAATGGTTTGAAATGACCCTCGACCTGAACCCGGCGGCGGCCCGTGAAAGGCAACTTTTGGAAAGGGTTCAACAGCTGATGGAGGAAACCGACCACAAGGCGACGATCCAACAGCTGGAAGTCAAACCGAAGTCTGGCTTGACCGCACTCTGGGTCGGAATGGTCGCCGTGATCCTGGCCGTAGCGGCAGCGAGCTATTTCATCGGTCAAAATTCGGGGCGTTCTAAGGCGGTGGCAACGGGCCAAAAACCTGCGGCCCCCCTCCGGCTGCCGGCGCAATCCAAGCCAGATAACCCCAACGCCGAACCGGCTGTGCCAGACCTGTCCAAAATCTTGAACGAGCGGCTGGGGAGTGCCCCCGCGGACGACAGAACCGCCTTGGAAGAAGTTGTGGCCAACTCACAAAAGCGCAACTTGATCCTCACTTTGCTCCTGAACCCATCAAACCAAGAGATCTTGATCTCCGCCGAACCAGAAGACGGCGTCCCATTCGAAACAACCGCTTTGCTAATCAGTGCCGACGTTTTTGTCGGCAGGGCCGCCACCAAAATCGTGACAACCCGGTTGATCAAATCGGGAAGGGTTGTGTTCGTCGGCACTTTGGCCAGGGACTCTTATGACGAACTGCAAGGTTTGAGCGGCAACACCCCCGTGGATCAGTTGGCGGTACAAGCGTTCCCAAGCGGCTGGCATGCCGACCGGCAAACCCAGCCCGGTAGCCCGGTGGAGCCCCAATCCCGCCATGAACCGGAGCCCACGGAAAGCAGCAGCCCCGCCGCTCCGACCGGCACTTAAGGCAGAGGAGCGCCCCGGGCCGCCACATGGAGCCGGTACCAATCTTCCCGCCCAAGTGCAATGTCCAACGCCTTGGCGGAGTCGGCAATCCGCGCAGGATCCGTCGTTCCCACAATTGGGATGATTTGGCTGGGGTGGGCCAGCAGATAGGCATAACAGATGTTTTGTCGGGATGTGTTGTGCCTTTCCGCCACCTCACCCACCAAGGCATGGAGGGCGGCTTGCCCTTGAGATTTGGCCGATAGGTCGGCGTCCGCATCGGCCAACCATCCGCCGGCTAGTGGGGACCAGGCCAAGGGGGTCAAGTCGTGGATCATGCAGTTGTCGACCACCCCGTCCTCAAATGGAGCGGGATGGCCCAATGAGATCTCGATCTGGTTCACCAACAGCTGCTGATCCAAATTGGCATTGAGGAGATCTACCATGCTGGGGCGGAAATTGCTGACCCCGAAAAACCGCACGATCTTCCGGTGGCTTAGCGTTTCAAACGCCTCCGCCACCTCACGGGGATCCATTAGGATGTCGGGCCGGTGCAGCTGGTAAAGGTCGATTGTTTCAACCTGTAGTCGATCACGGGATCGCTCGGCGCTCTCGATGATATGCGACTTCGAAAAATCGTACCGGTGCGGGGAATCGGGATCCGGTTCGCCTGGGAACCGGATGCCGCATTTTGTGGCGACCAAGGTTTTAGCCCGGAGCTCCGGCGATTCGGCTAGGAGCCTCCCGTGGATCGATTCGCACAGGGTGCGGCCATAGATGTCGGCATGGTCGAAAAACGTATAGCCTGTTTCATATGCGGCCATCAGCGATTGCCGTCCGGCTTCTTCGTGGGCTGGCGTGAATTCGGCCGGGTTCCAAGTCCGGGCGATCCGCATGCAGCCATAGGCGAGCGAGGTCACTCGCAAGTCCGACTTTCCCAACAACTGAGTCTTCATTGGCCAAAAGCGTATTTACCACGAATCGGGGATATCGTCGCCCCGCCCCGTTTTGACATGATCGCCCAGACTGGTTCAGCAAAAAAAGGCGGCCCCTGCTCCGGGGGCCGCGGTTTGAGTGGAGGGTGGGAAAACCCTTAGCCGGCGGTGGCTTTTGGCCCGATTTTGATGTCGCCGCGGGTGACGATTCCTTCAAACGTGTAGGTGACATCCGAGCGGTCGGCCTCGAATCGGACGACAAGGCGGTCGTGGGGGACGTTGGGATCGGGGCTGCCGTTGTCTCCGGCGGGGGGAGCCAAGTCGGCGGCTCGCACGGTGATGTTGCCTTCAAAGCGGCGGATATCGCGCCCTTCCCGAACCACCATGATGCCACGGCCTTTGAACACCGATCCGTCGCCGGCGAATTCCAATGACATGGGGCGCTTCAATTCAATCGTGACTTGCCGCGGGGTCTCTTCATTCCCGGCCTGGAACAGGAACCGCCCTACAGTTTCGCCCCGTTCGTTGTGGGTGGCGCGGAGCTCGAATTTGCCCCCGATCTCGCGGTTTTGGGCAAGCCCTTTGCCCTCGACGAATTTTGGGTGGGCGTCTTGCTGGGCAAAAGCACAGCCAAAGACAAGAAAGGCGGCAGCAACGACAAATGTCTTCAAGTGTTTCATGGTTTCTCTCTCCGGACGGCACCGAAGCCCTCCAGGGGCCGCCCTATCGGATTGAGACGAAATCTTGATTGGCCTGTTCCATGGAATCGTGAGAAAACTATGAGTTTTGTACCGATAAGTTATACGGATGTTAAGAAAAAAAATGCCGATCCACAGTGGACTGCAAATCGGCTAACTTTGTCGCATGCCTACCGTACTTACCGGTTCCGGGGGCTTTGGGTTCCCCGATTTTAGGCATGTCCCTTTGAATTGTTGGTCATAGGGGAACAACGCTGGGATTGCGAAACGGTTCACTTTTCAGAATCGTTTTCTGCTCTTTGGCGATTGAGTTTTCTGGCGACCCGATCCAGGTAATCAGTTTCTGGCATCCCCATGCGTTTGGTCACCCAGTAATAACCCCACATCGATACGGTGATGAAAACGAGGCCGACAACCATGTCCACGGCCCGGTTGGTATCGAACCGAAGCAAATGGAACCCCCGGGAAAGCCCCCAGAAAATGGCAGTCGAGACGCAAGAAGCCAGAATCGATTGACCGCCAGTCTTGAGGATCGCCGGCATCGCGAGGCCCTCCACGATCTGCTTGGCATTGGCCAGGAGGAGCACCACCATCAGGATTGCCGCCGCCGAGCCGGCAAGGGCCAACATGAGCGGCGGGAGCTTTGCCCACACCACTAAGCACGAACCGCCAAAGAAGACGGCGGTCGCTACCGTGCCCAGAATAATGGGTCTGAGGGTGTTTTGGACGCTGAAAAAGGCGCGCATCAGCACGGGTTGCAGGCACCAAAACGGCACACCGATTGCCAAAGCCGTCAACAAGGGGGCCGTCCGGGCGGTGTCGGCTGGCGTGAACGCCCGGCCTTCATAGACCAGCCCGATCACCTCATGCGGGCAAAAGATGAGAAGCAGGCTTACCGGGATCGACAGGTAGAGCACGCTCCGCATGGTCTTGCCCAGCTGGTCACGGAAGAGGTCCATGCGGCTTTGGGCAAAAAATTGGCTCAGGGCCGGAAAGACGCCGATCGCCATGCTTTGGCCAAAAATCCCAACTGGCGCCTGCATCAACGTATTGGCATTCTTGAACGCCGTGATGTAGCTTTCCCCTTCCCGCGAATAGAAACTGGCGAAGCTGGCCAGGAACATCCCAAAAACCCCGGAGAGTGAGAGCCCAAAGACGACCGGGGCCATCAGTTTGAACACTTTGCGCACACCAGGATGCTTGGTGCTGAGCGTGAACCGAAACTTGAGCCCGATCCGTCGCATCACCCACAAGGGAACCAAGATATTCCCGACAAATGCCCCCACCAATGCCCCCCAGCTCATCCCGGCCGTCGGGATCGCCGTGAACGGTGCCAGGGCCACCGCACCCAGGATGATCGCAATGTTATAGATGTTGGGACCAAGACCAGGCACGGTGAAAATCTGCCGGGAATACAGGGTGCCGAACATGATGCCGCCGATGAAGAAGGCGAACTGGGCCGGCAAAATAATGCGCGCCATGTATGTCGCCATCTCATATATCCGATCGGCTTCTGGGCCCTTGATCCCTGGAACGATGAGATGCACCAATGCCGGCGTGAATACCATGCAAACAACGATGAACGCGGTCACGAGAACCGCCATGATGCTGGTCACCGCGCTGAAGACTTCCCAGGCATCATCTTCACGACCCGTGTGCAGGTATTCGCTGAAAACTGGTATGAACGCGCTACTCAACGCCCCGCCGGCGATGAGATAGAACAGGAGATCCGGGATCTGGAATGCCGCGTTGTAGGCTTCGGTGTAAACCGATTGGCCAAACATCCGGCCAATGACCATTTCGCGGATGAGCCCGAGCACCCGCGACAGGAAAAGCGAGGCAACCATGATGCCGCCCGCCTTTGCCACGTTCGGCATCGTCGGATCAGGTTTTTCAGCTTGCGGCACAGCGGTCCCGAAAGTATAGCGTCCGGGGATGCCGCTCAGGTTCCCCCCGGGGCTAACGGATTGACCGGTAATCTCGGGGCAGACCATGCCCAACCGACTCCTCCAATCCGCATCGCCCTACCTACGGCAGCATGCCGAAAATCCGGTGGATTGGCGGGAATGGGGGGCCGAAGCTTGGGAGGCCGCGAAATCTGAAAACAAGCCGGTCTTTTTGAGTGTCGGCTATTCCAGTTGCCATTGGTGCCATGTGATGGCCCACGAGAGCTTTGAGGATCCAGAAGTCGCCGAGGCACTGAACCGCAATTTCATCAGCATCAAGCTGGATCGGGAGGAGCGGCCGGACATCGACGACCTTTACATGACGGCCGTTCAAATCGCAACTGGCCGTGGGGGCTGGCCAGTGAGCGTTTTTTTGACCCCGGACGCCGAACCGTTTTTTGCCGGCACCTATTTTCCCCGGCACCCCATGGAAGGGCACCCGGGGTTCCTCCAAATCATCCATGCCCTCGCCGGTGCTTGGCAGGATGAAGAACGGGAGATCCGTCAAAAGGCGGCTTCGTTCGCTGATGGGCTCCGCCAAGTTCTTGAAAAGCCGATCCCGGCGGCCGGTGGCCGAATCGACGTGGGGTTGGCCGATTCGGCCGTCGTAGCCCTGCGCGAAGAGTTCGATGACGTGAACGGCGGCTTTGGGGGTGCTCCCAAGTTCCCGCCGTACGCCAGCTTGCGGTTCTTGATCCGCTATCTGGAGGTCCGGGAGGGCCTGCCTGGGGTCGGGTACCTCGAGGCCGCCGCATTCATGCTCCTCAGGACTTTGGAATCCATGGCGATGGGGGGCATCCGCGACCATGTTGGCGGTGGGTTCCACCGGTATTCGACTGATGCCGAATGGCGGTTGCCCCATTTCGAAAAAATGCTTACCGATAACGGGCAGATGCTGTGGCTTTACTCCCGCGCTGCCCGCCTGGTTGACGATCAGGGGCTAAAGCTGTTGTTTGAAGAAGTTTCTGACGGCATCATCGATTGGATTCAACGGGAAATGCGCGTGGGCGGATTCTTGGCTACCGCCCTTGATGCCGACACGGAGGGGATCGAAGGGGCCACCTACACCTGGCGGATCGACGAAGTCCCGGCAGTGGTCTCCGAAGTTTACGAGATGGAAAGGGACGGCAACTTCGCTGAAGAAGCAACCGGGGAACGGACGGGCCAGAACATCCTTTTCCGGTCAACGGTCGGCTCCCGGCTCTACGAACTGGATGACCTGCTGTCCATCCGCAACGCACGGCCACAACCAGGCCGGGATGACAAAGCGTTGCTTTCGGCCAATGCGCTGGCCATCTCGGGGCTTGCCGAAGCCGGCCATACCGATTTGGCACGAGAGTTGGCCAGCCGTTGGCTGGGCCTTGCCCGTAATGGACTTCCCCACCAATGGGTCGAAGGTTTTGCCTCCCACGAGGCGTTTTTGGATGGATACGCCTATTTTGCCGAGGCCCTTTTGGATGCAGGAATGGATGCGGACCCCGTTATCGACCAAATGGTCGCAAAGTTTTCGGACAATCGAGGTTTTTGGTTCACCGGGATCGGCCATGAACAACTCATCGGACGCCAGAAGCCGTTCCTCGACCAGGCCGTCCCGAGCCCCAATGGGGTCGCCATCAGGGTTTTGCGCCGTGCTGGCAGGAACGATGAGGCGTTGCAGCACCTGACGGCCGCATTCGGTTGGGCGCAACGGGCTCCGGCTTCGGCCGGGACGGTTCTGACGGAGTGCCTGGAGCAGTTGGCCTTGGGCCGGGCATCGGAACTTGCCCAAATGGAGTCGCCGGCAGTGGCGATCCGGCTCGATCCCCCGCTGATCCCCTTGGAAGAAGACGGATGGGGTTATGCGCGGCTCATCCTGGATATCCCCTTGGGGTTGCACGTCAACAGCGATTCTCCGGCTGCCGACTGGCTCTCCCCGACCCGGATCGAACTGGACGGCGTCTATGGAGAAGCCTCGTTCCCGGAAAGTCCAAATGGACGGTATGACGGAACTGCCGAAATTGACCTAAGGGTCAAACCCAGGGGGGCGGAAAGGCAGTTCACCGTGGTTGTGTTTTGGCAACTCTGTTCGGAAACCGAATGTTATGCACCAAGTCAAGCAACGGTTAAGGGAGAAATCCTCTGACAGTGGCCAAGGGTAAAGTCGAGGCATGAAAGTTTTGGTTGCTGACAAGTTGGAGAAGTCCGCGTTGGATGGCATGGCCGCGCTCGGGTGCGAAGTTGTTCAGGATGCCGACCTAAACGGCGATTCATTGGTTGCCGCAATCGCCGGAACTCAGCCCCAAGTTTTGGTCGTCCGGTCGACCAAAGTCGATGCCGCCGCCCTTTCGGCGTCCCCCACACTCAAGCTGGTCATCCGGGCTGGTGCCGGATACAACACCATCGACATCGCTGCCGCCACCGGACATGGGATTTCGGTCGCCAATTGCCCCGGCAAGAACTCGATTGCCGTCGCCGAACTTGCCTTTGGGTTGATGTTGGCTTTAGACCGGTTCATTCCCGAGTGCGCCGCCGACTTGCACGAAGGCAAATGGAACAAAAAGGCTTACAGCAAAGGGAAGGGTCTCTTCGGGCTCACCCTTGGCCTTGTCGGCATGGGCAACATCGCCCAAGAAATGGTTCCCCGGGCGAAAGCCTTCGGCATGGATGTGATCGCGTTTTCCCGGTGGATGCCATCCGAAACGGCATTATCCCTCGGGGTGAAAATGGCCGACAGCTTGGAAGATTTGGCTGCCCGGTCAGATATCGTCAGCGTCCATACCGCGCTCAATGATTCCACCAAAGGGTTGATTTCTGCCCAGGTGATCGCCAAGATGAAACCTGGTGCCTACTTCATCAATACCTCCAGGGCGGAGGTGGTCGACCAGGCGGCCCTGCTCGCCGCGTGCGAATCTGGGGTGTTGCGGGCGGGGTTGGACGTTTTTGAGGGTGAACCGGCTGCCGCAGAAGGCGATTACGACGGCCCCCTTAAAACGGCGAAGAACGTCATCTGCACCCACCATGTGGGAGCCTCCACTAATCAGGCCCAAGAAGCGGTTGCCGACGAAGTGGTCCGGATCGTCGCCGATTACAAGGCTTCCGGAGTGGTTCACAATCTTGTCAACGGTGACTAGGCTCGGTGCCTGCTTGGCATCGGCAACCCGGCCGAACCGTGCGGGTGCCCGGGGCTCAAAAAACATACCGGCGATTAACCCGGGTCATCACACGGGTCACGATTTCGTGGCTGTTGGTGCCGGCTAGCTTGGCCAGGATCGGCACGCGGATGTTCTCACCGAGCAGTTCGACGGTGTCCCCGACGGCAACGCCGGGTATGCGTGACACATCCGCCATCATCTGGTCCATGCAGACCAGGCCCACAATATCCGCTGAGCCCCCATTGAGCCAGATTTGACTTTTGTTGCTCAGGGCCCGGGGGTATCCATCGCCATAGCCGACCCCGAGTGTGGCAATGTGGGTTTGCCGCTCCGCCTGCCATGTTCCATTGTAGGAAACCGTCTCGCCAGCCTCGATCCAGCGGAGGGACGTGATCCGGGCAAACCACCGCATCACGGGGCTGAGGCGTCCCCCATAAAGGTTGTCGGGATCGATGCCATAGGCGTGCATGCCCACACGTACCAGGCTTTGGCGAGACTCGGGATAGAGGGCAGTTGCGGCCGAATTGGCCGCATGAGTGAGCGTACCGGCAGGTAGTTCCAAGTCCTTGATCGTTTGGTTGAACAGTGAAAGTTGGCTTGATGTCCGGGCGGGGTCGCCCGAGGAATTCAAGAAGTGTTGGGCGACTCCACGGAGTTCCGTGTTGGGGAGCCTGAGGATGGTTTCGGCGAGCGTCCCGACCTGGTCTGGGCGACACCCAAATCGGTGCAACCCGGTATCGACCTTGAGGTGGAGCCGGGCCTGGCGGTCTTGCGATTGGGCGGTTTGTTGATAAATGTGGATGGCCTCCAACGATTCAACGAAGACGTCCAAATCGTAGAACACCGCCTGACGGGCTTCTACCGCCAGGGTCGGCGACATCACCATGACCGGGCAATCCACCCCCGCGTCCCGCAGGGCCACGCCTTCTTGCACGCTGGCGACGCAAAGCCAATCGGCCCCGTTGCGGCTGGCAAACCGGCCGACGGGGACCAATCCGTGTCCGTAGCCATCGGCTTTGCAGACAAGGCCGATCTGCACCCCCTGCCCCACGCGGTCCCGGATCGCTGCGATGTTCCCGGCCATAGCAGGGAAATCGATTTCAGCCCAGGTCCGGGGATACGGCTCCACAGCCCCATTTTGGCACGCCGTATCGGCAGTCGATGGCAAATCGACCATCTGGTCGGTTAAAATGGGGCATGCAAAAGCGCCGTCCGGAAATCCTGCAGAAGTGTTACGACATTGTGGGCACCCAAGGGTTGGAAAGCCTGCATGCCCGCACAGTGGCAGCGGAAATGGGGATGAACCACGCCACGATCCACTACTACTTCCCAAAGCGGCTCGACTTGCTGCTGGGGGTGGCCGAATTTGCCCGCAACCAATTTGCCACGGACCGGGCCAAGTTCTATGATGGCCTCGGCTCCTCCGCGGAAAAGGCCGAAGGGGAACTGGCGCTGGCCGAAGCCTATTGCAAAAAGCAAAGCCGGTTCGCCAAGGTCTTGCTCAGCCTTTATGCAGCATCTGTCGAACATGCCGAATTGCGGAAGCAGGTTCTGGCCTTGTATTCCGATTGGGTGGCCGCACTATCAGAAGCCCTCAAGGCGGCCAAAACCAAGAAAGGCTCGCCTTATGCCGATCCCGAACTGTTGGCGGCAACACTGCTGGGGTTCATGGCCGCGGCGCACCTGACGGGGCAAAAATTCGACGCAACCGCAAAAATCGACGCCGTTTTTGAATCGTTGCTCGCCTGACCGGGCCAAAGCGCGTGCAACCAGCGGAGACCTATGGTTTTGCCGCGATGGAACCAGATTCGGCCAGCCAGCAGGCGACTTCTGCGGCTCCATTAGGAAACGACCCCGGTTCTTGGTCGCAACGGTCGTGCCGGTCGGGGCACCTCGGCGCAAACGGGCACCCGGCCGGGAGGTCGCCAAGCAGGGGCGGCTGGCCGGAAACGGTGGCCAGGCGGTCGCGCCCCGGGGTAGGAATCGCTTCCAGCAACGCTTTGGTGTACGGGTGGCGGGGCCGGCGCAAGACTTCTTCCACCGGGCCGGATTCGACGACCCGGCCAGCATAGAACACGGCCACCCGGTCGGCCACGCTACCGATGACCCCGATGTCGTGGCTGATGACGGCGACGGCGGTGCGTTCCTCCTTTTGAAGTTGTTCGAGCAACCGTAAGATCTGGGCCTGGAGTGTGACGTCGAGGGCGGTTGTGGGTTCGTCGGCGATCAAGAGTTTTGGCCGGGCGATGAACGCGGTGGCGATGACGACCCTTTGGCGCTGACCGCCAGACATTTGGTGGGGATATTTGCGGGCCGAAGCTTCTGGCGAAGGCACACCGACGGTGCGGAGCATTTCGACCGCCTGCGTCAGGGCCTCGGCTTTGGCGACCCCTTTGTGGATTTGCAGCACTTCGGCGATTTGTTCGCCCACGCGCATCAATGGGTTGAGGCTGGTAAACGGGTCCTGCATCACCAGCCCGATTTCTTGCCCCCGGATCTTTTGCCATTCGCGGGGCGGAAGGTGGGCGATGTCCCGCCCATTGAGCTTGATCGACCCGCCGACGACCTTGCCGCCTGGCGGGAGCATCCCCATGACGGCGAGCCCGGTCATCGATTTGCCGCATCCCGATTCACCGACGATCCCCAAAGTTTCCCCGGCGTCGACGCTCAGGGTCACTCCCCGCAGAATCGGAGTCCCACCGATTTCGACGCACAGGTTATCGACTTCCAAAAGGGGCATGGAGTTTTATTATGGCCCCGCCGACCTGATCAGGGCCTTATGTGTATACTCGTCGGCATGTCGTCAACCATCCGTGTTGTCATTGCCGACGATGAACCGGCTTACCGGAACGCCATCCAACGCACCCTGACGCTGATGCCCGAATGCCAGATCCTGGCGATCTGCAAAGATGGGCAGGAGGCGCTGGATGCCGTGCTGGCGGATCCGCCGGACGTTCTCTTGACCGATATCAACATGCCCCGCCTCGACGGCATCGAATTGATGCGCCGCGTGTTGAAGAAAGAAAAAGACATCCAAGTGGTCGTGCTCACGATCAACGAGGAAGACGAGGTGGTGTTCGAGGCCTTCCGAGCTGGAGCCCTGGGCTACCTCCTCAAAACATCGACCCCCCAAGAAGTCATCGACGCGATCCGGCTTGCCCATCGGGGCGAGGCCAAGATCACGCCGCGGATCGCCACTAAGGTGATTGAAGACTTCCGACGCGTGAAGGACGACGATGAGACCGACGACACCGAACTCTACGTCCTGAGCGACCGCGAAACCGAAATCCTTGAGCTCATCGCCAAAGGCATGCGCAACAAGGAAATCGCCAACCACCTGAGCATTGCTGAGAAAACCGTCAAAAACCACGTGAGCAACATCCTGAAAGCCCTTCAGGTCAACTCACGCACCGAAGCCGCAATGAAGGCCGTGCGGGCCAAGTTGGTCCCGGGAAACTGACGGTTGGCAACACGGATGAAGAGGGTCCGGACTGGTAAGTCCGGGCCCTTTTTTTGTGGACAACCCGCTTTCAAACAAGAAGTGACAGGGGCCGGTAGACGTTGCCAACCCCTCTCAGATCCTCCCCAGTCCTGAGGAGGGAAATGTGGTTTACAGGGCTTCCACAAGAACCGCAGTGGCTTCGCCGCCGCCGATGCAAGGAGAGGCAATGGCATATCTCCCGCCTCTACGCCGTAGCTCCATGAGGGCGGTCAAAACCAAGCGCGTTCCGGTCATGCCGATGGGGTGGCCGATGGAAACCGCGCCCCCGTTCACGTTCAACTTGTCGTGGGGGATGCCCACATCTTTGGCGGTGGTCATGGCCACCACGGCAAACGCTTCATTGATTTCGAACAGGTCGATATCGGCTACTGTGAGGTTGGTCTTGTTGAGCAATTTGAGCACGGCCTGAGCGGGGGCGGTGGTGAACCATTTGGGTTCTTGAGCGTGCTGCGCATAGGCCACAACCCGGCCGATAGGCTTGAAATCGTTTTGATCCACCGCGGCTTGGGAGGCCAAAACCAGGGCGGCAGCCCCATCGTTGATGGAACTGGCGTTGCCGGCGGTGGTGACGCCGTCTTTACTAAAGGCCGGCCGGAGTTCCGGGAGTTTGGCCGGATTTCCGCGGCCAGGCTCTTCATCGGCAGTGACGATCACGGGGTCGCCTTTGCGCTGTGGAACCGCAACAACCGTGAGTTCATCTTGGAACTTGCCAGATTCTTGCGCGGCCAGAGCACGGCGGTAGCTTTCGGCAGAGTAGGCATCGAGTTCTTCTCGGCTGAACCCCTTTTCGCTGGCGCACAGGTCGCCGCAGCTGCCCATGTGCATATTGTCGTAAGGATCCCAAAGCCCATCGTGGATCATGAGGTCAACGGCGGATTGGTTGCCCATGCGCATCCCGGCCCGGGCAGTCGGCAGGGCATAGGGGGTATTGGTCATGCTTTCCATGCCCCCGGCCACAACAATTTGGGCATCGCCGCATTTGATCGCCTGGGCCGCCATCATGATGGTTTTCATCCCGCTCCCGCACACCTTGTTGATGGTTGTGCAGGGGGTGGAATCGGGGATCCCGGCCCCTCGACTGGCTTGGCGGGCGGGGGCTTGGCCGATCCCGGCGCTGAGCACGTTGCCCATCAGCACTTCGTCCACCTGGTCGGCGTTGACACCGCTGGCTTCAAGGGCGGCGTGGATGGCGGCGGTTCCGAGTTGAGGGGCCGTCAGGGTGCCAAGGGCCCCCTGGAACGCGCCGATCGGCGTCCGCTTGCCGCCGAGGATATAGACTGCGCTGTCGTTCATGATTGGAGGTTACCCATGCGTCTCCGAGACCCGGGGTCCCAGGGGCAACACCCTCCGGCGCAGATTCCGATACAATAAGCCAGTCGAGATAAGGCTATCGGCAATTGCCGGCGGATCCTCGATGCGGTGGTTGAACCCACCGGCATCACAGACCCGCCGGCTCGTTATTTGTGCCCGGCGGAGACCGGAGAACACCAAAATCCATGTCCACCCTCGTCATCGTCGGCGCCCAATGGGGCGATGAAGCCAAAGGCAAGATCGTCGACGTGCTCGGCAACCAAGCCGCCTATGTCGTCCGGTATTCAGGCGGCAACAATGCCGGGCACACCGTCATCACGGGCGGAAAGACCTTCAAATTCCACCTGCTCCCCGCGGGCATCCTCCACCGCAACACGCTCAGCATTTTGGGCGGCGGCATGGCGGTTTGCCCCAAGGCCCTGCTGGAGGAAATCGACCGTACCCGCGAGTTGCAACCCGAACTCGGCGACCTTAAAATTTCGCCCGCCGCCCATGTGGTGTTCCCGTACCACCGGCTGCTCGACCAACTTGAAGAATCCGCCCGGGGTGACAACAAGATCGGCACGACCTCGCGCGGAATCGGCCCCATGTATACCGATAAAGTCCAACGCGTCGGCATCCGCATGGGCGAGTTTGTGGATCAGCAGGTCTTTGCCGAACGCCTGCGCCAAGTTTTGGAATTCAAGAACCGGTTGATCCAACTGCTGGGCGGGGAGCCGGTGGCGTTCGATTCGCTCTACGCCGAATACTGCAGCTATGCCGAGCGGATTGCCCCCTATGTCAGCGACACCGAATCTATTTTGCAAGAGGCCGTCCGCCGGGGCGATCGGGTGTTGTTCGAAGGGGCGCAGGGCACCTTTCTCGACCTCGACCACGGCACCTACCCGTATGTCACGAGTAGCCACCCCACAGCGGGCGGCGCGTGCCTTGGCACGGGCATCGGGCCGCGCGACATCCACAACGTGCTGGGGGTGTGCAAAGCGTACGCGACCCGTGTGGGCGAAGGGCCGTTCCCGACCGAGCAGGACAACGAAATCGGCCACCAGATCCGCGAACAAGGGCACGAATACGGCACCACCACCGGCCGCCCTCGCCGATGTGGTTGGCTCGACCTGGTGGCCCTGCGTCACTCGGCCCGGGTGAATTCGATGAGCGGGCTCATCATCACGCGTCTGGACACCCTGGCGGGGGTTAAGAATCCAGAGGTTTGCACGGCTTACGACTTGGGCGCGGGGCCGATCGACTACGTGCCGGGCTCAATCGGCGAATGGTCGGCGGTTCAGCCGCAGTACCAAACTTTGGCTGGTTGGGATGAAGACATCCGTGAGGTGAAGTCGTGGGATGCCTTACCCGCCCATGTGCAGGCATACGTCCGGTTCATTGAGGAGTACACCGGAACGCCGGCGGCGATTCTCAGCGTCGGGCCGGATCGCGATCAGACGATTGTCTTGCGCACGGATTTGATTTGGAGCTGAGTGCGGGGGTGCCGCTGGTGAAACCAGTGCCCTTCTCAGAGTCCCGCCCTTGTTAAGAAAGCGGTAACCCTTCCCCAACCCTCCCCAAACTTGGGGAGGGGGCAATCTGCTTTGTGTCTCTGCGGGTGAAACTGACCGGGGAACCGGCGCTTCAAACCGTTTCAAAGCAGCAAACGAACGGTTCGCTGGTCAAATCTATCGCTCCTGGGGAAATTGCAACGGACTTTGTCGGGAACGCCGAACTTGGTGCGACAAGTAAACTGAGGAACCACAATGCTCGCCGCAATCCTAGGAATCACAATGGCCGCCCAAGACGTCAAGCTCCCGCCGATGGAGACGGTGACCCTGCTGATCTTCAAGCGGGGAACCCGGCCCCAGGGCATCACCGAAGAAGCGTTGGAGGAGATGCAAAAAGGGCATATCGCCAACTTAGGCCGGCTCTTTAATGAACGCAAGTCGCCTTGCGCCGGGCCGTTCGACGACGGCGGTGACGACCGGGGGATCGTCATATTGCAGCTCCCAAAAGACAAAGTCGCCGCAGAATTCGAATCCGACCCCTTCGTCAAAAATGGGTTGTTGAAGCTCGAGCTGTACTCGTGGATGGCTCCGAAGGGGCTATTCACCTATGAATGGGTGGAGGGCAAAACCAAGATGATTCGGGGCACCCTGGCCTGGGTGAAAGAAGGCCCCCATTATGGTGAGATGAAGGGGGACGAGTTCAACAAGGCCATGGCCGGGCATATCAACCACAATTTGGATTTGATGAGGAACGGCGATGCCGGATTGGTTGGACCAGCCGCCGACAAAAACGAGCGAGGGCGCGGGTTCTATCTTTTCCTGACGGACAGCGATGAGAAAATCGACAAACTTAATGCGGCCGACCCGCTGCTCAAAGCCGGGCATTTTCAAATGGAGCGCAAAAAAGTGTGGTTTGGCGAGGGGCTGTTCAAAAAGCTGACTGGATGAATCAAGTCGTCGCCGGAATAGACGTCGCTGGAAAAAGGCGGGGATTCCATATCGCGATACTGGATACGGCGAGCCGTCAGGTCATCCATCTGGGCAACGTGCACGACCCGGGGCAAGCCGCCCGGCTTCTGTTGGAGTTCGATTCTCTTGCGTGCATCGCCATCGATTGCCCGCCCCAAGCGGAGATCGTCGGACCGAAATCTCGGGAAGCCGAGAGGGCACTTAGCGGATTGGGATTCCGGATGCAATGGACAAGGCGGCCGGAAAACGTCCCGCCTGAATGGATGGTCAATGGGGAAATCCTCTGGGAGTCGATCGCGACACTTATCCCCCAAGTGAAAGTCATCGAAACATTTCCGACTGCCGTCAGCCGGCAATTGGGGGATTGTGATTTCATCCTTCCCCTGAAATTGTTGGAAGGGGGTATCGCAAAGCGGGAAGGATATAAAGATTTCGTCGACGCATGCCTTTGCGCCTGGGTTGCCGAGAGGTACCTGCTCGGGCAAGCCAAACCTTACGGATTGGGCGACGAATTGGGACCCATTTGGGTTTAACCCATCGGGGGAAGGCCGAGCTTTTTGCGGAGGGCGTCGTAGTCTTTTTTGCCGATCAGCCGGAGTTCCCCTTGTGACATCCCCTTGACGCTGTAGCTGCCGATTCTCACCCTGCGGAGGGCGATGACCGGATGACCGACCGCATCCGCCATTTTCCGGATTTGGCGGTTACGCCCTTCGTGCAAGATGATGCGCAACCGGGCCTGATTCTCGTTCTTCACCTGGCTGATGAACTCCCAACGGCTCGGTGCGGTTTTTTCGCCGTCGATGGTGATGCCCCGGCTGAGCCTTTGCAAAGTTTTGTCGGTTGGCATGCCTTGCACCGTGGCGACGTATTCTTTTTCGATCCCGAATCTGGGGTGAGAGAGACGGTGGGCCAGGTCGCCGTCATTGGTTAGGAAAATGAGCCCGTCGGTGTTCATGTCCAATCGCCCGACGGGCTTAACGCCCTGAGCGCTGGGGGGCAAAAGGTCGGCGATGGCGGTGCGTCCGCGTTCGTCATCCATGGTCGTCACAACCCCCAAAGGCTTGTTTAGCAGGTAAAGCCTGGGTTCCGGAGGGGCAACTCGGGCCCCGTCTACTTCGACAACATCTCCGAGGTTAACCTTGGATCCCTGTTGGACCACGATTTCGCCGTTGACCGCAACCCTCCCCTGAGCGATGATCTCCTCGGCTTTGCGCCGGCTTGCCACGCCGCATTGGGCCAGGTAACGGTGGAGGCGCATTGCGCCATCGGTTTCTGGTTCGCCGCCGGCCATAGGCTCAGGAGTTTAGCCGGTCGTAAGCCCGGCGGCGGTACCAGTAGGCTCCGCCGGCAGCCGCAAGAAACACCCAAGCCGCCGGATTCCGCAAAGCATCTGCGGGGGCAAACTGGGCTTCTACGGCATTGGCGGCGACCACGGGCACCTTGTACACCGTCCCATCCGGCAGGGAATAGGCGACCATCCCGACCGGCTCACCCTTTTTGATGGGAGCCTTCAAGACTGGCAATTCGACCTTCATCTTATCCATGTCGTTTTGGCTGAGAATGGCAGCCACCGGTTTGGCGGGCGCCAGGCTGAGGGGGATGTCGCCGCTTTGGTTCTGGGCCCGGATGCTGACCGGGTGAGCCTCGGCGATATCCGGAATGAGTTTGAATGTCCCAGCCGCCCACCGGGACAGGGCGGTCTGGTCTCCGGCCCAATCCACGCTTCCCAAGATGACCGTGACCAAATCACCGACCGGCGACTTGACATACCCGACAAAACACCTCCCGGCATCGTTGGTGAATCCCGTTTTGAACCCCCAATTGTTTGGATCTTCTTTCAGGAGCTTATTCCGGTTGACCAACAACGTGTCTTTCTGCAACGGATCCCTGGTCACGCTGTAGGTTTGAGTGCGGGAAATTTCCACCAATTGGTTGTTTTTTCGGGCATGGATTCCCAAGACCGCAAGGTCATAGGCGGTTGTTTTGTGCCAGGGAGATGGCAAACCGTTGGGGTTTTCAAAATGGGAATCCCGCATCCCGATCTTGATTGCGTAGGCGTCCATGCGGCGCGCAAACCCCGCGTCAGACCCGTCGAAATGGACGGCGACCGCGTGCGCAACATCGTTGGCGCTGCGGAGCATCAACGCGTAGGCCGCATCTTTGGCGGAGATCGATTCCCCCGGGACAAGATGGAGGGACGACTCGGGGATCTTCTTGGTGTCTTGGGGGGCGGTGATCCGGTCGTCCGGATTGGAGTTTTCGAGCAGGATCAGCGTGGTCAAGATCTTGGTCGTGCTTGCCGGATAAGTCTTACGGTGGATGTTGCGGCCCCATAGGATGCGTCCGGTGTCGGCGTGCACCACGATCGCCGCATCGGCCGTGACAGTTGGGCCGGCCGGTTGCCCCACTTCGGTGCAGACATGCCGGATGGCACACAACAGGACAAAGGGCGTCATGCCAGGCTGGGCTGGCCGTCCTCGGCTTCAAGCAGCGACGGCTGGTCGGGCGGCTCGGCGGTGCCGACGGCTTGGGGGAGCATCGGGGATTCGAAATTGACGACCGGCAAATCCTCAAGCGATTGCAAATTGAAGGCGTGGAGGAATTGCTGGGTCGTCCCATATTCGGCGGGCCGCCCGGGGGTTGAGCGGCGGCCAATTTCGCAGACCAGGCGGCGGTCCACAAGTTGGCGAATCCCGTAACCGCTATCCACCCCACGGACTTGCTCCAATTCTGCGAGCGTGACCGGTTGCTTGTAGGCGACAACGGCAAGAACCTCCATCAGCGAACGGGAGAGCTTGCTCCCTTGGGGTTGGGTGAACCGGGCCACCGGTTCGGCGAATTCGGGTTTGGTGCAAAGCTGGTATCCGCCGGCGATGCGCACCAATTGGAGGGCCGAGGTGTGGTGGAGCCGTCCGCCGAGCTTTTCGAGCGCCTCTTCGACTTCAAAGATCGGAACTCCCAGTGCGCGGGCGAGTTCTTCGGGAGTGGCGGGGCTATCGGCAACGAAAAGGAGGGCTTCCAACGCTTGGGCCAGCCTCATCCACGCTCCTTGGGCGGCTGGAACCGGCTGAATCGGACGGTGCAGTCTTGCATGGTCACGGACGCCTGGCCGAGCCGGATCAATTCCAGCAAGGCCAAGAACCACCAGACTACCTCGGAGCGGGTGAATTCGCCCGGAATCAGATCCTCTAAGGGCAAGGGGATGTCCCGCAATTCGCGCAAAACCAAAACCATCTGCTCGCTGATGCTGCGCCGAGGTTTGTCGAGCCGTTCCACCGTGTCCGGTTTGGCGCGGGCAAGCACGGCCTCCAGCGCTTTGGCCAAGTCAAGTGTAGTGACGGCCGAGGTCTCAAACGGCAGTTCGTATAACGAAGATTGGTCGCCGGTGCGGAAGAACAGATGCTCCCGTTCGCCTTTTTTGCCCATCAAGGAATCGATGGCGGGCAGGAATTCTTGGACGTAAGGCTCTATCAGCTCGAACGAATCGTGGCTTTCGGGCTCTTCTTCTGCGGCCTCAACGGGGAGGAGCATCCAGGCTTTGCGCTCCAATAGCCAGCAAAGGGCACTCACGGCAACCGCATGGGATTCCAAGCAGTCGGCCGCCCCTTCCAGAAGGTAGCGGAGGTAGGCCTCGCACACTGGGCCCAGCGGAACGCCAAGGAGATCGACCTTATGATCCCGGACCATCACGAACAATGTCGCCAACGGGCCTTGGAAGGCGGCGGTGTCGATTTGGATCGGCGGGGGCTCGATGACGCCGAATGCCGCCGACAGCTGACGCTGGGTTGGTTGGTACGGCACATGGGCGATGGCGCTCATCGGTCTGAGCGTTCAAGACGAATGGAGAGCGGGGAACGGGGCTTGGGTTTTCCACACCCCAGAAGAATAAAAAGTGGAGGCGACGACCGGATTCGAACCGGTGCGTAAAGGATTTGCAGTCCCTCCCCTTAACCACTTGGGTACGTCGCCTCGGGGAGAGCCATGATACCTGGGCAATTGAACTGGTGAAGGGGACGCCGGCAGAGCCAGCCATCATGGGCATGGGCCAGATGTTTGCATCCTTGCCACCCGAAGTGGCAAGTTGCACCACGGTGTCATGAGTTCCCCTTTTGATTGGTGCCTGTCGGCCAATGCTCCAACAAAAATGCAGGCCCCCGACAAGCGAGGGCCTTGAGGGTTTAAGGAAAGGAAAAACTTCCTTGCCATCCAGGAATGCGGTTCCACCCCCAATGGTTCGAAAATCCTGCCAAGAATCGCAAGACGGCCCGACCCTGAACCCCTGACCTGTAAAATGCCGGCATGGCCCTGAGCAAGAAAACCGTCCGCGACATTGATTTGAATGGCAAAAAAGTGCTGATGCGGTGCGATTTTAATGTCCCAATGGAAAACGGCCAAATCACCGATGACATCCGAATCACGGCGAGTCTCCCCACCATCCGCTACTGTTTGGATCAGGGCGCGGCGGTTTTGCTCTGTTCTCACCTCGGCCGGCCAAAAGGGAAGCGCGACATGGAGTTTACGCTGGGGCCGGTGGCCAAGCGGCTCAGCGAACTCTTGGGCCAACAAGTGCCGCTCGCAGCGGATTGCATCGGGCCGGATGCCGAGGAGGCAAGTGCCCATTTGCAGCCGGGGCATGCCGTCCTGCTGGAAAACGTCCGGTTTTACGCGGAGGAAGAGGACAACGACCCCGTGTTTGCCCAAAAACTCGCCTCATTGGCGGAGGTTTTTGTCAATGACGCCTTCGGCACGGCCCACCGGGCCCATGCTTCGACCGAAGGGGTTGCCCATCTCCTCCCTGCCGTGGCCGGGTTCTTAATCGAAAAGGAGATCGACTTTTTGGGGAATGCCGTGGAAAACCCTCAACGGCCGGTCGGTGCCATCATGGGAGGCGCCAAGGTCAAAGACAAGATCCAGGTGATCGACTCCCTTTTGCCAAAGGTCGACCAATTGGTCATCGGCGGCGGAATGGCCTTCACCTTTTTCAAAGCCCGAGGCGATGAAATCGGGAAATCCTTGCTTGATGAAGATTCGCTCGACTATTGTCGAGGATTGATGGAGAACCCAAAGATCGTGCTCCCAGCGGACACGGTGGCGGCCCCCGCCTTTGCTCCCGATGCCCAGCCGACGGTTGTGGCCAGCAATGCCATACCGGCCGACCAGATGGGTTTGGACATCGGCCCGGAATCCGCCCAAACATTCCGGCAGATCGCCGCGAATGCCAAGACGGTTTTGTGGAACGGTCCCATGGGCGTTTTCGAGTTCGATGCTTTTGCCAATGGGACGAAACAGGTCGCCATGGGGCTGACCGAGTGCCACGGCACCTCTATCGTCGGAGGCGGCGATTCTGCAGCGGCCATCGAAAAATTTGGCCTTGCCGACAAGGTCACGCATGTCTCAACCGGAGGCGGTGCTTCTCTTGAGTTTTTGGAAGGGAGAACTTTGCCTGGCATTGCCGCATTAATGGATAAGTGACAGAAATGGGGACTCACCTTTTAAAAGCGACAGCGATGGTCGCGATCGGGGCGGCCTGTGGGTTTGGATACCACCTGTTGATGAAAGCCGGCAATTCCGGATGAATCAGTTGCCACCAACCGGCGGTGCCGGTTGCCGCAGGGGCCCTTCTTGGCCTTTTGGCTGCGCTCACAAGCAGGAACTGAGCCGGGGGCGCATCAATGGTGCTTCGGTTTCGAGAATAGTGCGCCAATGCAAATGATCGAAAGTTGCCCGATGTGGATCCCTATTACAATTTGGCCCGCCCGGAAAAATTTCTAAAGCCCGTTAACAATGGGGAAAACATCCCCGGTTTTCTCCCAAAGGCCTGTGGAAAACTATGTGGGCAAGCCGGATCCCGTCCATAAGTCGGCTTGTATCCTCAGTGATCCGCCCATGAAGTGCCCCTATTGCGGCCACGCCGAACAAAAGGTGTTCGATTCCAGACCGGCCCGAGACGGTGGAGCCATCCGCCGCCGGCGCGAATGCGAATCCTGCGGGCGGCGATTCACAACGTTTGAAGAACCGGAACGGCCGAGGCTCTATGTGATCAAGAGCGGCGGGGGCCGCCAACTGTTCGACCGCGACAAGCTCCTCAACTCGCTCTTGCTCGCCTGCGGCAAAAGGCCGGTCAGCGCCGAACGGCTTGAGGAGGCCGTGGCCAACATCGAGCGGGATCTGTTCGATCAGTCGGATTTGGAGGTGGCTTCTAGCGAAATCGGCGAACGGGCCATGGAAGAGCTTTTCGAAATCGATGCCGTCGCTTTCATCCGCTACAGCAGTGTTTATCGCGCATTCGATTGCCCTAGCGACTTTGCCGAAATCGTCCGCCGGATGCCCAAGCCCGGCAAAAGAAAGCAGACGACGCCGGTTTAGCCCTTGGCGGGCAGTTTTGAAACAGATGCCAGGATTTTGCGGGCAAAGGCTTCGGCTCCTTCTTGGCGCGGGTCAATGACGGCAATCACGGCTTGGGCATCGTCCCGGTGGCCGTAGGCGACGCCGAGCAGTTTGATCTCGATCCCCTGGATCACAACCGTCCCCGAAATGTCGAAATGCGTTTCGCCTTCACCCTTTTCCGCCTTGAATTCCAGCCGGCTTTCGGCCCCTTGCACAAAGGCGCTCAGCCACTTCGTCATCGCTTTGCGCAGTTGGGCTTCGTTTTCGTAATCGACTTCGGGGTTTTGCCACAGGGTCGCCAAAACCATCGCCGGAAACTGACCCGAATCCAGGACAACGCTAGTGGCTTCTGAGCGGGCAACATTCTCTTTTGGCAGGAAAGCGATCCCAAGATAGCTTTGAAGGCCAGTAGCGCCCAAGGCGGTAATCCGGAAATCGCCGGTTGCCGGGTCGACATAGCGGGCCGAGCCAAGGATCCGCTCCAACACCGGTTGGTCACGGCGGTCGCACGTCACATTGATGTCGTACTCCCAGCCATCGGCCAAAACCCTTTGCCAGGCGACCGCCCGTCCCGGGCCGTCGTTGACCTCGACGACGAAGCCGATCGATTCATCGGCACCAAACGTGGCGGCTTCTTCTACCGGTTGTTCATTCATCGTGGCCGTAATCTTCCGGCCATAGAGTTCTCGGAGCGCCTTTTGTTTTTCCGAATGGGCGGCAGATAGCGGTTGGGTTTGGTCGGCGGATTTTTCGGCCGCCACCACCGAGACCACCACGCTTTTGTATTTGCCGGTTAAATGGATCTCTTCGCGGGTGGTGGCGATTTCAGGCGCCACCGGCAGGCTCAGGACAAGGCCCGACTTTCCAACCCGGACGTCGTGCCAGGTGTCGTCGGCGGCTATCGCGGCAATGCTCAGGATTAGGCTTGTCATAGGCGCATAGGCAAAGACGCCCCAAACGCAAATCTGGTTCGGGGCGTGGCCAATCGGGGGTTACTTGGCGATTTCGGCCTTGACCTTGGCCGTGATGTCACCCATGATGGATTCGCTGTAGCCTTCCCAGGTCTTGACGATCTTGCCCTTCTTGTCGATCAGGACGAATTGGGGGATGCTCGAAACTTTGAGAGACTTGGCCAGGTCGTCGCCTTCGTAGGCAAACGGGTACGTGTATTTGTGGTCGGTTTTGTACTTGACGACCCCCGCTTTGCCCTTTTCCTCTTCCATGACGCTGACGCCAATGACCTTCAACCCTTTGGAAGAATAGGTTTTGTGGAGGTTTTGCATGGTGGGGCTGGCTTTTTTGCAGGGGCCACACCATGTTGCCCAGAAGTCCAGGAGAACTACTTTCCCTTTCAAGCTGGCGTTGGTCGCGGTGGTTCCGTCGGTGATTTTGAGCTTAAAGGACGGGGCTGTTTTGCCTTCAAACGTCGCGGTCTTGTTTTGCGCCACTGCAACAAGCGCGGTGCCGGCAATGAGGACGGCGGCGGTGAGGCTGAGTTTCACGAGCTTCCTTGACATGGTTCCTTACCATGATAACGCTTTGGCGTGGTTGGGAGTTCTGCGTCCCGGGAGCATAGGGGATAATCCGTTCGGCATGAAGCGTTGGCTGCCTTGGCTGGTGATCCCACTGGTTTTGAGTGTTTGGGTGTTAGTCACCCATGCGCGCGGCAACGGTTTGCTGGAGGACACGGACACCAAGGTCTTGCTGGCCAACATCCAAGCCCGCCACAACCCGTTGAGTTGGTTTGCCGGGGACTGGCCGCTGTTCAACCACTTCTATCGGCCGGTTTCCACGCTCGCTTTTGAGTTCGACCTTTGGCGGTGGGGTATGAACGGTTCGGGTTTTGGCCTCACCAACGCCGCCGTTGCCAGTGTTTGCATTTGGGTTGCTTTTTGGGTAGGTCGGGAATTGACCGACCATGCTCCGACCGTCGGCTTGGCCACTTTGGCCTTTGGGCTCGCCCACGTTCGGCTGGAATGGGTGGCCGCCGCATTCGGTTTGTTCTGGATTTTGGCTTGGGTGTGCCTGGCCGGATTCGCTCGGGGTCCTTGGAAACTCAAGGTGGTTCCGGTGGCGCTGGGTTTTTTAGGCTGTGTCTTTTTGGCCTCTCTTGTTCCGGGCCCATTGGGTTTTGCCAGCCGGATCACGGGGTGGCTCCCGGGGAGGACAGCCAGCGTGATGGCGATTTTTGCCTTGGCCAGCGTCGCCGCCTATGCCCGATATGAGCGGTTGACAGCCGGGCAAAAACCCTCTCCGCCGACACCGATGGATCTGCCGGCGACGAAGGGGACGGTCGCCGCCCAGCCCGGGAAGATGCCCTGGATTTGGGTGGTTGTTTCCGCCTTGGCCCTTGCCCTGGCCTTGGGCTCCTATGAGCAAGCCGTCGTGCTGCCCGGATTGCTGACCGGCGTGGCTGTCATGTTCGCCTTGCAGGGGCGCCGGGTTCACTGGGTGTGTCCTGTCTTGTTTTGGGCCGTCTTGGTCGGCTACTTGGTGTTGCGGCATCAAGTTGTGCCCAGCCAGGTCAGCGGGTATCAGGCGCAGCAATTCCGGGATGGCCCCGGGGTTTTCCTTGATTTGGGGAACTATCTGGTGCCGGGCTTGACGGTACTGCCGCAGCTCCAAATCACGCTCGAAACTGGGCTCTTTTCCCTTCTGACGGCAGCACCTTGGCTCTACGGGGCGCTTGTGGCCGGAAATATCGCATCGGTGGCCGGGATCTGGCACGACCGGAGGCGGTGGCTGGCCATCGGTCTGTTGCTCATGGGGTTTGTCGCCTTCCTCCCAATGGCCTGGCTCAAGTTCTTTGCTCATTACCACTATTTCCCGGCCGTTTTTTACTGCCTCTTCCTGGCGGTGCTTGCTCAGATCGTCTTGCGGTGGGTGGCCGAAGCGGTTAGCCCTCCGCCGATGGCGGCCCCAGCCCGACCGGGTTAAGGCAGAAATCCCCCAGGGTTCCCCGGCGGATTCTGGTAAACCTGGATCGTCATGGATCGCACGGGGCATCGGGATATCCGCATTGGGACGCTGGCAAAAATGGAGGGGTGCAGGGAATACCTCTCGCAAATTGTCGGCCATGGTTTTGAGAGCTTTGAACTGACGAACTGGGCCAAGCTTCCAGAAGGGGCCGACACCGTTGAGGGCCAGGCCGAATTGGCCAAAAGCACCTTGGACATGCTCGATGGACGAGCGGTTATCGACAGCATCGGCATTTATGGCAACCCGATGACCGAAGAGGCGACCCGTGAAGCGTGGGAGGTTTTGATCCGCTCGGCGGCTGCGTGGGGTGCCACAACGGTCTGCGGTTTCACCGGGTGCCTGCCCGACACCGCCGTCGGCGACACCATGGCCCGGTTTGGCGAAGTCTTCGGTCCCCTTACAAAAATGGCCGAAGACCACAACGTCAAGATCGGGTTTGAAAACTGCGACATGGGGGGAACTTGGGATAAGCCGGCCTGGAACATTGCTCACGCACCTCGGGCCTGGGAAATGATGTTCAACACCGTGGACAGCGCACACATCGGGCTGGAATGGGAGCCTTGCCACCAAATGGTCAGCCTGATCGACCCCCTGCCCCAACTGAGGAAGTGGGTTGGCAAAGTCGTTCACATTCACGGCAAGGACGCCACCATCGACTGGGCAAAAATTAGATCCGAAGGAATCCGGTGCGGCGAATACGTGGTCTTCCACCGCACTCCCGGTTTTGGGGACACCAACTGGCACGACGTGATCTCCATTCTGCGGCAGGCCGGTTGGGAAGGGTGCATCGACATCGAAGGATGGCACGACCCCGTGTACCGAGACGACTTGGAGATGACGGGGCAGGTTTACGGGCTCAACTTTCTCAAGGCTTGCCGGGGCGGGCCGTTCGTCGCCAACCCTTAGCCGGTAATGTAAGGGGATGCGCATCCTCATGATGGGCGGCACCCAGTTCGTGGGGCGCGCGTTCACCGAAACCCTTCTGGCCGCTGGGCACCAAGTCACCCACTTCAACCGGGGCAAAACCAACCCCGGACTTTTCCCCGGGGTGGAATCACTCGTCGGTGACCGGAACAATCCGCTCGATTTGATTGCCAACCGGGAATGGGATGCCGTCGTGGACGTGAATTCCTACTTCCCCCACCAGACCCAAAGGCTGAACGAAGCCCTGAACGACTCGGTGCGGCACTTCATTTACATCAGCACAATCAGCGTCTACGACCAAGGCGATGGCCAGCGGTTGCCCGAGTCGGCCAAGCTCCTTGAACTCAAGGAGGACACGGGCGAACTCACCAATGAAACCTATGGCCCGTACAAGGTCATCTGCGAACGGCTTGTGCAGGAGCGCTGGGGCGACAAAGCGACGATATTGAGGCCGGGAGTGATCGTCGGCCCCAACGACCACACCGACCGGTTCGCCTATTGGCCTTTGCGCGCCAGCGAGGGGGGCGATATGGTCATTCCGCAAGATGCAGATCACCTAGCGATCACCTGCCTCGACGTCCGAGACTTTGCCAGATTCCTGGGCAATTGCATCGAAAAGGGGATCACGGGGATTTACAATGTGGATCGGCGCGCCGCCACATTTGGCGACCTCCGCTCGGCAATCTTCGATTTTGCCCAGGAGATCGGGGTTCAACTCAACCCGGTTGAAATCCCCCTTGAACACCTTGTCGATCTGGGGGTGCGCAGGTGGGCGGAGCTCCCGGGGCTGTTGCCAGAAGGCGCAGCGACCGGCGACGTCTCGGCGGCCGTGTCGAACGGGTTGACGGAGCGTCCGGTCATCGAATCCATCCGCGACACTTGGGCGTGGATGCAAGAAACCGGCAGGGGCCGACCCCTCAAGGCCGGGTTGACCGTCGAACAAGAAAGAGAGGTGTTGGAAAAATGGCGAAATGGCTGATTGGAATGGCATTGGCGGCAACCGCCGCGCTGGGGTGGGCGGAACCGAACGATGTGCGGTATGCCATGACGTTCGACCAAGAAGCAGGGGTCGCCAAAGTCGAAATGCGCCTGCCCGACGGCCAGACCGCCACCAAGTTTTGGATGAGCGCCTGGATTCCCGGCGACTACCAGGTGTGGGATTTTGGCAACACCGTCACCGCAATCGAATTCTCCAAAGAGGGAGAACCCGTCAAACTTTCCGGCCGCGACGGGGCAAACGGATTCGTCGCTGAAGGGAAGTGGGACACTGTCCGCTATACCGTCCGCCAAAGCAAAGGCAATTTCAGCGACAACCTGCTAATCTCCCCGAACTTGGTTTTTGTCAACCCGGCTGGCGTAATCGGCTTTGCGGATGGCAACCTCCAAAAGCCGGTCGAGCTGACTGTGAGCGGACCCGTAGGGTGGGATTTCCAAGGTTCGATCCCAAGCTCCAATAGAGGCGGCATCTTATCGATGCAGGCCAAAGACCATGAGACGTTGGGCGATTCGCCGTTTTTATTCGCGCCCGAAATCAAACGATCCGAATTCATGGTGGACAACCGGAAGCACACTTTTGTGGCCGTTGGCAACACGTCTGGCGTGGATGTGGCAGCTTTTGCCGCTGTGGCCAAATCGGCGGTTGAACAAACCCACCTGTTGATCGGTGAACTCCCTTACAAGGAATACACCTTTTTTGGGTTGTGGGCCAGTTTCCCGGCCGGATTGGAGCATGGGACCAGTTGCCGGATCGGCATGTGGAGCCGGGATCCCAAGCAGGCGGCCGGCATCATCTTCCACGAGTACTTTCACTCTCTGAACGTCAAAGCCATCCGGCCCGCCCAGCTGCGCCCCATCGACCCGTTGCGCGCGCCCCGGCTCAAAACCCTTTGGTGGCTGGAAGGGGTGACGGACTACTTTGCCGACCTGTTGCAACTCCGGGCTGGACTGCTGGACAAGGACGGGTTCTTGAACGAAATGAACCGCAAATACCAATCGGTATCCCGGAATGCCGCCTACTCGCAGATCAGCGCCCAAGAGGCGAGCCTCAAGGTTTGGGACAACAGCGGGAGCCAGGGCTTTGGCGGCGTCAGTTACTACACTAAAGGCAAATTAGTCGGCTTTTTGTTAGATATATCGATCAGGTCAGCGACGAAAGGCCAAAAATCTATCGACGACATGATCCGCCGCATTTATGCCGATTGCCAGGATGGCAAGGGCTATGCCGAAGACAGCTTTTGGATTTACTATTCCATCGCCATGGATTCCCGGCATGAAATGATTCCCCCCAGTTACACCGACTGGGTGGAGACTGCAAAACCGATCGAATGGGCGAGGATGTTGCAATCTGCCGGGTTAGCGGATCGCAACGGCCGCCTCGTGAAATCAGAAAACGCCGGGGAAGAGGCGACAGCGGTTTTTGAATCCTTTTTCGGCAAAGGTTGACCTGCTCTCCTGGACGCTCCTCAGATTGTCAATCAGATGAGTTGCAGTTCGAGCGGCGCGTCGTTGGCGTAAAGGGATTCGACTTGGGTGTCATCCAGGCCAGAGAGCTTTTCGAGCAGCCCGGTCATCTGGCGTGACCGCTCTGATCGGAGTTCCCGCCTCAGCCGGCCTTCTAAGAATCGGAGCTTCTCTTCGCGGGTTTCGCAGATCAACCGGGGGACGGCGACGGGCCGCCCATCTTCCACCGCGACCATCGTGACCCGGGCCGTGTTCACGTGGCGGGTCGTGTCGGTCCGCAAATGGGTGGCATGGACGTCAATCGTGACTTCCACCGAAGTCCGGCCAACATAAGAGACGTATCCGTCGAGTTCCAAAAGCTCTCCGATTTCCACCGGGGCCAAAAAGTCCACCCGCTCAAAGGCGGCTGTCACGCAGACCCGTCCGGCAAATTTGGAGCTCACGGCACTGGCGGTGAGGTCGATGAGGGCGAGGATGGAACCGCCGAACACTTTGCCAAGGAAGTTGGCGTCGTTGGGGGTCATCACCTGCGCCATGCGGAGCTTGGTCTCTTGGACGCGTTTGGCTTCCATGGGTAACCGAGTCTACCGGCGGGTTCAGGAACGGTTCAGGTCGATGACCGGCACCAAGTCCACGCCTTCGACCTCGTAGTAAAAAGCTTCTGGCCCTTTGACCACGAGGGAACTGGGGAACGACTCGCGGAGCACGTTCCACCCCCGGCAATTCGCATTGTAAAACCGCCGAGCGGCGGCGATGCGGTCTTCGGTATTGACCAATTCTTTTTGAAGCGCGAGGAATTGGGAGTCGGCTTTGATCTGTGGATACGCTTCAACCAGTGCAACCAGCCGGTTCATCGCCGAGACGAGCTGCGCTTCCGTCTCGTAGCCGGTTTCGTGGTGGGCCAGGCTCTCAATGGCATTGGCTCGGGCAGCTGAAATCGATTCAAAGACGGCTTGCTCGTGGCTGGCATACCCTTTGCAGACCGCGACCAGGTTTGGCACGAGGTCATGCCGACGCTTGAGTTGGACATCGATGTTGGCCCGGCTTTCCACTATGTTCTGGCGGAGCCGCACCCCCCGGTTGAACGTCGCCAGGAACCAGGCGACAAAAACAGCCACCGACCCGAGAAGCAAAAAAATGGCGTTCTGCATCAAGCCCCTTCCTCTTTGACGTATGGCGGCACGAGGCTCCAAAACTCGGCCATGATGGCCAAGCTGTCGGTCAAGAACCCGTCGGACAACTTGCCGCTTTGGTGGAGAACCACCCGGTTGAGCCCGGTCTGTAACGATGGCGGCTTGCGATCCATGATCCATTGCATCATCTGGGGGTGGAGGATAGCGTGAACGGCCTGCTCATCGGCACCGGTGACCACGAACCGTTCATTGAATTCGTTGGATTCGAACTGGATGTCTTGGCCCCCGAAAAACTTGATGAACCGGTCGGCGAACCCCTCTGGAGACACACTCATCGCCGGGAGCGCGGATCCGAACGTGGCACTGGCCACCGAATAGTAGTGGGTCGAGGAGTTTTTGCCGCTGCTCGTGGTGTATTGGTATTGGAACACCTCGACCCCCATCTCTCCTTTGTGGCCGGAAAAGATGTGCCGAACACGGTCGCGCGGCCGGCCCATGGGGGCAAAGCCTTCATATTTGGCGACGAAAGAGGTGGTCGCCGAATACTGGTTGAACAGGGTTTCAAACAGTCCGCCAGTGCCTCCTTCGAGACTGGGGACATAGGAGAGCCCCAAGCTCTGGGCCAGCCGGAAGAACCGCTCGCTCTTGGATTTCTCATTAAGGTATTGGGCGACGATGACCAAGACGACGATTGCCCCAAACACGATTGGGGCATAAGAAATCGCAGTTTTGGCGATCGATTCCACAGTTCTCCCGAGGCTATTTTGGCCTATGGCCCCGGAAGGTTCAGCCCTCCAGAGGCCAAGTGGAAATTGTGACCTTTTCCATAATCGCCGGGTTTTCTTCCAGCGGATTGTCGTTGTGGTCTTTGGGGAGGTTGACAATCATTTCCACGACATCCATGCCTTCTATCACTTGGCCATAGACGGAATATTGCCGGTCCAAATGGGGCGCTGTGCGGTGCATAAGAAAGAACTGGGAGCCCGCGGAATTGGGGTCGCTCGTCCTTGCGGCGCTCAAAATGCCCGGGGTGTGGGGGATTTCGTTGAACTCGGCCGCGATGCTGTACCCCGGGCCGCCGCTGCCATGCATATGGCGAGGTTCGTCGCGGGAATGGGGGTCGCCACCTTGGATCATGAAACCAGGAATAACCCGGTGGAACCGAATGCCATCGTAATAGCCCGATTCGGCCAGTTCGATGAAGTTGGCCACATGGTTCGGGGCGACTTCCGGGAAAAACCGGAGGACGATGCGTCCGTGGTTGGTTTGGATGACAGCGATCGGATCGCCGTCGGCCGGGACGGTGGCCCCCGGGGCAGCGGTTGGAGAGAGTTGGCTCATTCTTTTATTGCAGGGGCCACTTGACAACGGTGGCTTTGGTGATTTCAACGGCGTCTTTAGGGGCAACCTTGCCATTGGCGGAACGGTCGGCAGATCCGGTCTTCACGATTTCATCGACGACATCCATGCCTTGGACGACTTTGCCAAAAGCCGAATATTTCCCATCCAGAGATGGGTAATCGGCGACCATGATGAAGAATTGGCTCCCCGCTGAATTCGGGTCGCTGGAACGGGCCATGCTCAGCACCCCGCGCAGGTGTTTGAGGTCGCTGAACTCGGCGTTGACAGTCTGCCGGTTACCTTGGCTATCCAACGGCCCGCCGGTGCCCCACATATCCGAGGCCTCCATCCTTCTGCTGTTGGGGTCGCCGCCTTGGACCATAAAGCCCGGTATGCACCGGTGGAAACGGGTGCCGTCATAAAACCCCTGTTTGCTGAGCTTGATGAAGTTATCGACGTGTTTGGGGGCCACGCTCGGGAAAAACATCACGACGATTTTCCCTTTGGTCGTCTCCAAAACGCCGACTTCGTCGCCGGCTTGGGGGGCAATGGTTCGCTGGTCGATGTCGGCTGAGCGCTTGACGCTGATGTCCTGCTGGGTGAGGGCGAGGGTGAAGAGTGCGGAAATCATGGGGTTAGTTGACCGGCCATTTGGCCAAGGTGGCTTTGTTCAAAAGGACAGCGTCATCCGGCTTTACGGAACCGTTCGCGTTCGGATCTTTCGAACCGGTTTTGACGATCTGGTCGACGACATCCAATCCTTTGACGATCCGGCCAAAGGCAGAGTATTGACCATCCAGCGAGGGGTAGTCGTGTTGCATCAAAAAGAACTGGCTGCTTGCGGAATCCACGTCATTCGAACGGGCCATGCTGACGACCCCGCGCTTGTGGAGCAGAATATAGCCGAATTCGTGGGGGACGTTGACCTCGACCCCGTCCTTCATGTTGCCGCCGGTGCCCCACTCGCTAGCCAACTTGACATCTTTGGATTTGGGGTCGCCCCCTTGGACCATGAAGTTTTCGATGCACCGATGGAACCGGGTTCCGTTGTAGAACCCGCTCGAGATGAGCTCCTTGAAGTTGGCCACGCTTTTGGGCGCGATCTGGGGATAGAACATGATGACGATTTTCCCTTTGCCCGTTTCAAAAACGGCGACTTCGTCGCCCGGTTTGGGGTCTGCGGAAAGGTCGATGGGCGCAACTTCATCGCCCTTGGCCGTATTCTTCAGTTCGACATTGCCCAGCTGGGAGGGGGCTTGCATCGTTCCATCCCCCCGTTTGGTGGCGACCATTTCCAGTTCCTGGGCGGTGCCATTGTTTGTCTCGACCCGGAGGGCATAGCGGCTGTCGGCGCGGTAATACGTTCCGGCGAGCAGAATTGTGGAATCTTTTCCGGTTTCGGGAAGCACCATTTCGAACTTGCCGTCCGGGGTCAGAACCAATTTGACCGGCTTGCCATCTTTCTCACCTTCATAAGTCGAGCCGGTGAGGGTGAGTTCGTGTTTGACTTCCGGTGCGGCGGTGGTTTCGGTCTTGGTTCCGCCCGCCATCGGTTCGGGGTCTTTGGCGCATCCGCCCAGCAATGCTCCGGCAACAAGCACGGCCAGCATCGGGAAAACCTTGTTCATATTCACACAGTATAAGTCCCGGGATGGAAAAGGGGCCGGACCTGGCCCCCGTCCTTGCAGTTCTTACTTTTTGTCGACGAGCCGGACAAACGACCGAATGTCTTTGGGGGCGGTGAACGCCACCCGGCCGGTATCCAGGTCGTAGGTCGCCCCGATGACGTCGAATTTCGATTCTTCGGCCCGTTTTCGGAGGATTGCCGACCGCCCCATGGCCTGGTTGATGCTGTTTTCAACATTGATGTCCACGGCATTGGCCAGCAGGTCCCCGGGTTTGCGGGCGGCTTCCATCACGCTGGGCAAGATCTCTTCGATCAGGGCATTGATGTTGGCCAGATCAGAGCCATGGTCGCCAGTGGATTCATTGTGGGATTCCAGCTTGGCTTGGTAGGTCTCGACCGCCGCTTTGACAGCACCGCAGCGTTCATGGCCGAGCACAACCAGCAGTGGGGAGTTCAGGTGCTCCGCCGCATATTCGATGCTGGCGATGCCAAATTGATCCACCACGTTGCCCGCCACACGAATGACGAAGAGGTCGCCCAGACCCTGGTCGAACAGGATTTCTGGGCTGACCCGGCTATCGGCACAGGTGACGACGATCGTGTGCGGGGCTTGGCCCGAAGCGGCCACTTTGCGGGCTTCAGGATTTTGGCGGACGTGCTCGTTTAAGCCCTCGGCAAAGCGGGCATTGCCTTCCACCAAGCGCTTGAAAGCATTTTCGGCGTACGGGTTAAGCTTTTTGGCAACCGTCGCGTTGTCGACTTGGACCGAAGTCCGGGTGGAAATCTGGTTGTTGAGCAGCACAAGCTGCAGGGCAGTGGTGAGACAGGCGATCATAACTGGGGATCCTTCCTGATCCAGTTATCGGCCAGTCCGAGCCTTTTCCCCGCAATTTTGCGGGGAATTCACGTCAAAAATCGTCGCACCAGCGGTAGGCGTCGAGCAGTTTGACCTCGCCTTCCTTGCCGCCGACTGACTTGCCATGCTCCATGCCGATGACCAGTTCGGTCGACTTGCCGTGAATGTGCTTGAAGATGTTGCGATAGTTCATCTCGCCGGTCAATGGCTCATTGCGACCGGGGTTGTCGCCCAGCTGGAAGTAGGCAATTTCCGACCAAGCGAGGTCGATGTTGGGGATGATGTTCCCCTCGGTGATCTGCTGGTGGTACATGTCGAACAGGATCTTGCAACTGGGCGAGCCTACGGCTTTGCAGATCTGGAACGCCTGCGGGATTCGGCTGAGGAACATCCCCGGGTGGTCGCGGTAGGGGTTGAGGGATTCGATCACCATCACCAGACCATGCGGTTCGAACACTTCGGCCATGGTCTTGAGGCAGTCGATGACATTGGCGGTTTGGTAATCCCAGGCCAGTCGCTTGTCGTAAGGGCCAGGAACCACTGTCATCCACTTGGCCCCCACCCGCTTGGCGCATTCCACGGCGGCTTGAGCTTTTTTCCGTAGGTTCGCCCGGGTTTCCTCCCCGCCAAGGGCGTAAACCGGGTTGCTCCATTCGGCATCGGCAACAAAAACGCCAAAAGTCATTCCCAGGCTCTTCATGGCATTGCCCAGCTTTTCTTGCATGGCGGGGTCGTTGCCCATCATGCCGTTGTCTTCCCACGCGGTGAAACCTTGGTCGGCGGCGAACTTGAGTTGGTCGACCGGGTCTTTGCCCGCATGGTTCTCGAACATGCCGAAGTGGGGGGCGTATTTGAGTTTGAACTTGGTGGATTGGGGCATGGCGGATCCGGCAAACCCGGTTCCGGCGGCGAGCCCGGCGGCCAACCCGGCAGAAGCTTTAAGGACGTCGCGGCGGGAGGGGTTCATTGCGGGGCCAGTTTAGCTGGGTCGGGGCCTGTGGGGCAAGTCAAGGCGCAGATTCTCCGTGAAGGGCGGATGGGGATGGCCGTCCATCGGAACGGGGTAAAAGCCCAGCCCCGCCGTTCCATCCCGCAAGCAGTCATAATTGCCGGTGATGACCGAGCGGCCGAGTTGGGACGCCTACTTCATGCAGATCGCCCACCTTGTCAAAACCCGGGCGACTTGCCCCCGGCGCCAAGTCGGGGCGGTCATCGTCCGCGACCGCCGCATCCTCGCGACCGGCTACAACGGTGCCCCCCGGGGACTCAGCCATTGTCCGGAAGGCGGGCCGGATCACGATTGGCCGACCGGGTGCATGAGGGCCGGGCATTGCATCCGCAGCCTGCATGCGGAGCAAAACGCCCTGCTGCAAGCCGCCATGATCGGTGTCCCTTGCGATGGCGCGGGGATGTACGTGACGTGCCAGCCATGCAACACCTGCGCGAAAATGATCATCAATGCCGGCATTCGGCAGGTGATCTATGAAGGTGATTACCCGGACGATTTTTCTTTAGAGCTTTTCCGGGAATCGGGGTTGGAACTCTTCCGGTTTGATGGCCTGGGCCTGGAGAGGGTAGGGGCCGCCGGGTGAACGCCTTCTGGCACATGCTCTGCGACAGCCTCCCTAAGGGCGGGTTGGGGGGATTCGGCACCCCGCTGGCTACCGCTTTTATCGCAATGGCCGTTGTTTTAGTCACAACCCCCTTTGCCATGAAGTTGGCCCAAAAATTCGGCGCGATGGACGACCCCACCCGCGACGAACGGAGGGTGCACACGCAAGTCACGCCTCGGTGGGGCGGGTTGCCGGTTTGGTTGGGGATTGTTGTGGCATGGGCGGCCGTGTTGCCGTTTGCCTACCCGCAGGTTCCGGTTCCCCCTTATCTCATGTGTGTCTTTGTGGCCAGCCTGATCGTTTTGGCCATGGGTTTGATGGATGATGTCAAACCGCTTTCGGCCAAAGCCCAGCTTTTGATTTTGTTGGCTGCCGGATTCGGCGTGCAGGCGTTGGGGAGCGATGTCGGACGTGTGCATGTCGCCGGAGTCAACTTGGCCGGGCACTGGATCGATTTCGGGTGGTGGTCTTACCCACTGACCGCGGTCTACATCTTTGTGGTCTCAAAAACCATGGACACGATCGACGGCATCGACGGTTTGGCATCGGGGATCGCCACCATCAGTGCGGGAACGATCGGGGTGATCGGCGTGATCGAAGGCCAACCCCGTGTGGCCATTTTGGCGATGGCAGTCGCCGGCGCGTGCCTTGGATTTTTGCGATACAACTACAACCCGGCCAAAATATTCCTTGCCGGAGGCGCGCCGGTCGTCGGGTTCCTCTTGGCCAGTTTGAGCGTGGTCGGCACGATGAAAACGGCCGCCACCCTGGCGCTTGCGATCCCGATCTTTATTTTTGGAATCCCCTTGTTCGACGCGGGGTTCGTCGTGGTCCGGCGGCTGTTGAGCGGCAGCCCGATCTCTAGCCCGGATAAGCGGCATGTCCACCACACACTGCTCAAATTTGGATTCACGCAAAAGCAAGCCGTTTGGATCCTCTACCTGGCTGCCATCGCGCTCAGCGGGGTAATCCTGTTCCTTGTGAGGTCAAATGGCTAAGCCCAAAGTGCTCTTTGTCGTCGGCACCCGGCCCGATGCGATTAAAACCGCGCCCGTCGTTGTGGAATTCCAGCGGTACTCTGACCAGGTCGAGACGGTGCTGGTCAGCACGGGGCAACACCGCGAAATGCTCCAACAGGCCCTGGCCGCATTTGGCCTGAGACCCGACCACGACCTCGACGTGATGGCGCACGGCCAAACCCTTGCCGGCGTTACCCAAAAAGTCCTGGGGGGACTGGATGGGATCTTGGAAGCCGAGGCACCAAACCTGGTTTTTGCCCAAGGCGACACCACAACGACATTTGTTGCCGGATTGGCCAGCTTCTACCGGCAAATCCCGTTTGCCCATATCGAAGCCGGACTCCGCACTCCCGACATTTTTAACCCTTTCCCCGAAGAGTTCAACCGTCGCGCCGTGGGGTTGTTTGCCGCCCTCCACTTTCCGCCAACAACCTGGAGTGCCGAAAACCTGCTCCGAGAAGGCGTCCCGAGCTCCAAGATCTTTGTGACGGGGAACACGGGGATCGACGCCGTGCTCCACACCGCCAAAGCTGTCGACAAGGATTGGTATCCCGAATGGGAGGGCAGGGTGGTGCTCTTGACCACCCACCGCCGCGAAAACTGGGGTGAACCCCAGCTCCAAATCGCCCGGGCGGCCCGACGGTTGGTCGATCATTTCCCCGATCTCAAACTGGTTGTGGCGATGCACCGCAACCCGGTTGTGCGCAAAACCCTCACTTCGATTCTGGCGGGGCATGAGCGGATCGACCTGATCGAACCGCCCGACTACGCCGACTTTGTGAAACTGATGCAACGGGCACACCTGATCCTCACCGATTCCGGCGGAGTTCAAGAAGAAGCCCCGACATTTGGCATCCCGGTGCTCGTCTTGCGCACGACCACGGAGCGGCCAGAAGGAGTCGAGCGTGGCACGGCTAAGCTGGTGGGCACCGGGGAAGACGACGTGTACCTTGCGGCCGCTTTCCTCTTGGAAGATGGGGCGTCTTACCAGGAGATGGCACACGCGGTCTCCCCTTATGGCGACGGGCGGGCGGCGCAGAGGATCCGGTTTGCCGCCTTAAACCACCTGGGAATCGAAAGCCCGGCGGAGGAATCATGGGGATCTTAGAAGCGGTCGTCCTTGGCATTGTGCAGGGCCTTACCGAATTCCTGCCAATCAGCTCCAGCGGCCACCTGCTGCTCGTCCCCTCGCTGTTCGGGTGGGATGATGCGGGGAGCGGCTTCACCGCAGTCATCCAGTTGGGCACGCTGCTGGCCGTGCTGATCTACTTTTGGGGGGACATCGTTCAGGTCTTTAAGGGCTGGGTCGCCGGATTCCGCGATCCCGGCCACCGGGGCCATGATTGGAACTTGGGTTGGGGTGTCATTCTTGGAACCCTCCCCATCGCCGTGCTCGGCTTGTTGCTGGAGAAAAAAATCGACAAGGATTTCCGCACGGCGACGGTTGTTGCTGGTTCCCTGGTGGCTTTTGGGCTACTGATGGGTGTTGCGGACCACTTTGGGAAAAAGGATCGCGACCTTAAGAACTTCCGGGTCTTGGATGGCGTGCTGATGGGGCTTTGGCAGTGCCTGGCTTTGATCCCGGGTTCCAGCCGGAGCGGTTCCACAATCACCGGTGGGCTGTTCGGGGGCTTCGACCGGGCGACCGCCGCCCGGGTTTCATTTCTCCTCTCCATCCCCAGCGTCGCGGCAAGCGGGCTCTACAAACTTATCAAAGAAAAGGACAACCTGATGGTCGAAGGGGCGGTGCCGACCTTGGTGGCGACGGTCGTGTCTTTTGTAGTTGGGTGGGTAGCCATTTCTTGGCTGATGAAGCTGTTGCAGACGAAGTCGCTCTGGCCCTTTGCCATCTATCGGGTGGTGTTGGGGGTTGTGGTTCTCCTCACCGCCGCTTCTGCCATTTCGAGGTCATGAGGAGTGGGATTCTTCAAGAAGAAGTCGCCCAAGGTCTATCCCAAGAAACTCGTGGTCGGTCTTGGTAACCCGGGCCCCCAATATTCCCACACCCGGCACAACGTGGGGTTCGACATCATTGACCTTGTGGCAAAGAGACATGGCGTTAAAGTCAACACGGGCCGTCGCCAAGCCCTGATCGCGGAGGTCGAAATTCTTGGCGTGGCGGTCGCCTTGGTCAAACCGATGACATTCATGAACCTTAGCGGTCGCGCGGTGAAAGACCTGGCCGCGGCCTATGGGATCGGCCCCGCCGATATCCTTGTTGTGACCGACGACCTCGATTTGCCAACCGGCACCCTGAAAATGAAGCCCAAGGGCAGCAGCGGGGGCCACAACGGACACAAATCAATCATCGCTTCGCTGGGCACCGACGAATACCCCCGGATCAAGATCGGCATCGGGAAGTCGGGGGAAACAATCGACCATGTGCTTGGCCGGTTCGACCCAGATGAACGGGCCGCCGTCGAAAGGGTTTTCGAAACCGCGGCCAATGGCATCGAATCTTGGTTGAGTGACGGGCTTGAGCGCGCAATGAACTTGGTGAACCAGGTCTAAAATCGTCTCAATCCCGATGGCGACCAAGCTAGACGAGGAGCGTTTCGACCTTGCGGGGGGTGAATCGGTGGTTGGGGGCCAGCAACATCAGCGTGCTCTGAGAATCCCAAAGCGATTCCCCCCGGTTCAAAAAGAAGTGGTAGATGTGGTAGCCATCGTGCTTGTGGCACCACTGATGGTCGCCAGAACCTGTCCGGATGGCCACATGGTGACCCGCAGGGATATCAACATCCTGGTTGATGACAAAAACGCGTTGCAGGCCCGGCGGGTCAAGCAGTGAATCTTCGGCGACTAAGGCGTGACCCCGCAGGTTGACCCGCATGTTGCCTTGGTTTTGCAACAAAACGAACTCTTGACCGATGTTTTCGCTTGGCTGGACGCCGACAATCCGGATCATTCAATGCACCTGTTGTGAGGTAGTGACGAGGGGATGGACCCAAGAGATGCCCCCGATCCTGTACTTTTACCTGCTTTGTCGCTTGATGGTGCGGGTCTTTACGGTTCCCCCTCCAGGTTTTCAACGACTTTTTCCAACATCTTCTCCAAATCCGAAAGCTCTTGGCCTTGGAGCGAACGGGACATCCGCGATTCCAGTTCCCGGACGTGTTTCCCCACTTCGCCCATCCTTTTCTTGGCAGACGGCGTGAGGCGGAGGATCTTCTTGCGGCGGTCTCCAGGCGAAGGTTCTTGGAGTAGGTGACCAGAATCCACGTGGGCGTGGACGGACTCGCTGAGTGTGGCGGGGGCGACGCCAAGCCGTCGGGCCACCTCGGCTTGGGAGGCCCCGTCTCCGGCGGCCATAACCGTGGCAAGCAGTTGGAATGTCGTCCACCGCATGCCGGATTTCTTGAGTCGGGGCTCCAACCAGGATGATTGGAGTTCGTAGATCGTGGCGATGAGGGGCCCGATTTGGCTTTCCGGCACGGGCCCAGAGTACCGCTTTAGGTCGAGGGCAGGTTGCACTTTCAATTGGCCTTGGGGGGCAAGTCAAGGCCCGGCGTCCGGCTTAAGCGAGGATGTCGAGCACGGATTGGGTTGTTTCGTCCAGGGCGCGGAGCGATTTGGCCGCCACCTTGGTTTGGAGTTCGGCCATCTTCAGGTCGACGAACGATTCGGCGATGTCGCCCCCTTGGCTGATCTGGCCAGCCGCCCGCAGAGCCCTGTCTTGGGCATCGTTGAGGCTGCGGGCGAGCATTGAGAATGCGGGGCTGACCATCATTTTCTTTCCTCAGGCGGAGATGTCGAGGGCATTCATCACGGTGTTGGCTCGGGCTTCGGTTTTCTTTGCCTCGAAGTCCATCCGTTCTGCCACTTTTTCGGGCTGCTGGGCCGATTGCTGTGGCGCCTTTCCGCTTGCTTCCAGCATGGCGCGCTGAAGTTGAGCCTCAAGGCGCTTCAAACCGGCCAGGGTTGAATTCATTGCATAATTCGCGCTGACCATAGTTGAGAGCCTCCATAAGTTCTCTGAAGGTGATTTTCCGCACTCAAGGGCCTTAGCCTCCTGTGCAACATGCCAGATAGTGCGATTTTTGCACCAGCTGGAATGAGCCCAGCCTGGAACCAGCATCTTTTTGCATCGAATCCAAAACGCTGTTCCATTGCCGGCGGGCTTGGTTCCGCACAAATTGCACGGCCGAAACTTCGCGCCGGTTGGGGGTCGGCACGGGCTTGTCCAGCAACATCGGCCCCATCAATTGCCCAGTATTGGGCATGTCCTCCAGACCCAGCAGGTGGCCAAGCTCGTGGGCCGCCACCTCGCTGTACTGGGTGGTATCCAGCGGGACTTTTTCAAAGTGGGTCTGAATGTAAATGGTGCCCGAGACGATTGTTTCGTACCGGGAGTTGTTCCACCGGTATTCCTTTTTGAGTTCAATGAGCCCCAGGGCATCGTGGCCCGACCGGGGCACCTTGTCGACGAACTGGATCTTGACCTCGGCCGAGGCCGGATCGGAGACAAAACGGATTGGGTCATCGTTGCCCAGCGACTGTTCCCATGTGCGCAGGGCCCGGTCGAGACCTTCCTTGGCGGCCGCGTTAGGGGCCGGATACCGGGGATCCACGGCGACTTTGACCCCGCCTTGGTAGATGACGCCGTGCAACAAGGCCAACGAAAGTTGGTAGTCCCGTTTGGATTGGGCTTCCAAGGCGTCGTTCAAAGTCTCCACGACGTTCTTGTGGACTTCGGCGGGGACTTCGAGCGGCCGGTTAGGCCGTGCTTCCCAACCTGTTTGGGGGGAAAGCAGAAAGGCGAGGGCAAAGGGCAACAAGGCGGGCATGGAAAACAAACCTCACGGCATGTGTTCCGCACGCCTCGGTTGCGGCCTCCCGTATTTGGCAGGGGATTGTGCGATCCCGGTTTTTTCTACGGTTTGGGCGCGAGGTCACCAAACGGCAGCGGGCTAAACGCCAGCCGGTAGGTCAGGTCGTCCAGATACCGGGTGGCGAGGTCGGCGGGCAGTTGCCGGGATTTCGCCGGACGGTGTTGCGGGCTCCCCCACACAAATCCGGAATACCCGCCAAAACTGGGCACCAGGCACCAATAGAACCCCGATTGGCCAAACGCCGCTTCAAACTGGCCGAGCAAGGGCGCCGCCGAATAGGGACAAAAAACCGGGTTGTCGGCCTGGGTGGCAACAATCCCACCTTCGGTCAACGCATTCCGGCAATCGCGGTAGAACCCGCCCGTGAACAGTTGCTCGCTCAACGAACCGTCTTCTTCTTCGTAAACATCGGTCGCGTCGATGTAAATGGCATCGTACCGTTGTGGAGGGTTTTTGAGGAAGGCGAAGGCGTCTTCGTAGAATATCTGCACGCGAGGGTCATCGAACGCACCGTGGCTCAACCCGGGAAGGTGGTCGCGGCAGGTGGCGACCACCATATCGTCAATTTCCACCATGTGGATGGTTGAAAATGAATGGCGGCAAAGTTCCCGAAGCAATCCCCCGTCGCCCCCGCCGACGATCAGCGCGCTCTTTGGTGAGGCCATGCCAGAAAGGGGGATGTGGGCGAAGGATTCGTGATAGGCGTGCTCGTCGAATTCGGCCAGTTGCACATGGCCGTCCAAAAATAACATGTGCCCCAATTCAGTAGTCCGGTAGATGTCGATCTGCTGGAACGGGGAGCCGACGCTGGCCACATGGGCTTCCACGGCGACGGTCATTGTCAGCTTGTCGCTCCGGATCGGGTAGGTCAAAGTTTGCACGCCCTATTTCACCTGGATTTCTAAAGAATCCGCATAACATGGGCAGCGGGCCGAACGAACAGCGACCCCCATTGGGTCATACTTGGCGGAGATGAAGCCGCGATTGGTGATGTTCGACATGGCGGGCACAACCGTGTTCGACCGTGGGGGGATCGCCCGCGTTATGTCCGACTTCTTCAAGGAATATGGCTTTGAAATCCCGCCCGGCGCTTTCATCCCCTGGATGGGATCACCGCCGGAATTCGTCGTCAACCGCTCATTGCGCCGAGTAGGGGACGACCGCGCTGAAAACCCGGCTTTTGTGGCCGAGACCGTCGTCAAACTCGATGCCACGCTCAACGCCTATTTCGCGGACGAGGCGATCCCGGTTCCCGGGGCGATGTCTGTTTTTAGCGTCCTCAAACAGAACGGCATCTTCGTCGTGCTCGACACGTGCTTGAACCGGCATGTGGCCGACCACATTTTGGAAAAGCTGAAGTGGAAAGGCGGGATCATCGATTGGACGGTCGCCGGAAACGAAGTCAACAAACCCAAACCCAACCCGCAAATGGTGTTTGAAGCCATGAAACGTTTCGCCGTGGACAACCCCGCCCACGTGGCCAAGGTGGGCGACACCCCCAATGACCTGCTGATGGGCAACATCAGCGGATGCGGATGGGTTGTCGGGGTCACCGAAGGCACCCATTCGCGGGAAGCGCTGATGCCGTACCCCCACACCCACCTGGTGGCCAATATCAACCACCTTCCGGCGCTCTTGCTTGAGGATTAGCCCTACCAGCTGCCGCCGCCGCCGCCACCAAATCCTCCGCCGGAGAATCCTCCCCCACCGCTGAACCCAGATCCGCCCGACCAGCCCGAGGAGCCGCCGCCATGATATCCTGAGCTGGATGGGGGCCTCGTCATCGGGGCGAATTGGCTGTTCATCGAATCGTAACTGTGGTGGAAACTGGACGACCACAGATAGTAGTCAAACGGGCCGTTGTAACCCGATTCGCAAAAGCTCGGCAACCCTTGCACAACGCTGTTGCAGATCGTGGACCATTCGCGGGTCAGGCCGAAAGCCACGGCATAAGGAAGGTACTCCTCATATTTGGCTTGGTCAAGGTTTGTTTTGGTGAACCAATCGTTGTAGTGGGCCCGGCGCTTCATGGCTTCAAAAAAGGCGAGGCATTCCTTGTTTTTGACGGCCCCAAGCGCGGTCCGCGCCGGCATGATCACCATGAAAAACCCATAGACGGGGACGCACGCAAGAACCCCGAATATGACACTCATGATGGATGGCGCGAGACCGAGGTGGGACAAGAAGCCAGAGAAGAACCCGCCTGCCCAAAAGAGGACAAAGATCAACATGAATGGCAGCGCGGCCATCTGTCCGCGCACATCCTCGGGATGGATCCGGTAATAACCGCCACCAACGAGCCGGTCGCGGAGCTTTTTGGTGATCGAGTAGCCGGAAGCCCGAAGGTTGTCGATCATGTTCTCCAAGGTGGTGTAGGTTGTTCCTCCGGCAAAAACCCGGTCCAACAGGGTTCGCTCGAATTCGATGAGGTCAGACCCGACAGGTTTTCCGGTGCGGCGAACAGAAGTGGTTTCCGGGTCAAACCGTCCGTGGGGGTCATTGGAGACAAACTTGAGATACCCCTTGACGGCCAAGGACATGATCCCGGCGGTGATGTCGCGGCCATCGACCTTGTCGTCGATCAAGACCCCGGCAAAGGCCGGGTCAATTCCGGGCGGGGGGTCGAACCGCACCCCCGGAGGGCCAACTTTGGGGTCGCGGCCAATGAACAACCAGACAACCCCCAAAACTGCGGCCAACGGCAAGGGCAACAATAACCCCCAGTTGATGCGGAGGAAGTCGCCGAGATCCTCATACCAGGCGGGTTGACGGATCAACCCGGCCGGTACGGCGACGACGACCGAAACGGCCTGGCCTGGGTAAACCGGTTGCGATACGGTGCCGGAGACCATGCCTGGGGATTGGTCGAATCGGATGGATTTGCCGCCTTGCCCGGGTTCCACATAGGAAGTGCCCCCAAAATAGCCGACATAGAGCCGGGGTTTGATCGAACTGGCCTTTTCTGATGGATAGCTGAGCGTAAAGGTCGTCCGTTTGATGGCGGTCGGCCAGGATGGCCCGGCAATGTTCCAATAGATTTCCGACCGCGGCTCCCACGATTCATCGCCTTTGAACCAGTTGATGGCGCCCTTGACGGAATATTGGATGATATAGGTCTTTTTGGTGCCGGCGGGAAGCACGGTGTCAGCGTCGCCGATGCGAATCCGGACGTTGTTGAGGTTTTGCGTGACGAGCACACCTTCCCCGGGGACCTGGACGTTCTGGATCAACACTCGGCGTTGCGGACCGCCGCTAATTTCGTACCGATTGGGGATTTCACGGTAAATGCCGTGCTTTGATTCGGTGAACGTGACCGAGATCGTTTCATTAACTTCGATGACGGCGTTAGCCGTGGCTGTCATCCGGACGTCGTAGTTCTCGATCTCAAATCCATCATCGGCAAGCCCGAGGATCGGGGCCAACAGGAAGAACAGGAGGAACCAGAAACGAAAACGGGCCACGTCACCCATAGTGACGCGGCCCGGTTCCATTGCGTTGCCCCCTCTTTGCGGTGGGCCGGAGCCGGCGAGCGGCTTAGGCGTGCCGTTCGATCAGGTTTTTGATGTCGGCTTTGCTGCCGGCACCGACCATGCGGTCGACTTCCTTGCCGCCTTTGAACACGACGAGGGCAGGGATGCTCATGATGTCGTACTTCATGGCGAGGGCTTGATTTTCATCCACATCGACTTTGAAGACCTTGGCCCGGCCTTCCATCTCGGTGGCGACTTCTTCCACGCTCGGCGTGATGGCGATGCACGGCCGACACCAGGTGGCCCAGAAATCGACGAGGACGGGCACATCGGAATTGAGGACTTCGGTTTCGAACCGGCTAGCTTCGAGGGTCAGGTTTGCTCCCATAGTTCTTCCTAGATGCTGGGCGGGGGCGTTTCCCGCACGCCGTCCAGTCTACACTTGTATAAGAGTCAGGAAGAGCAGAAAGTTCTCGGGGGTCCCGGTCAGGCGGATTGGGGACAAGTGTGTAACCATTCTGCCCCTCTGCCACGTCGTAATGGGCGTACTCGGAAAGAGGGAGTTCCAGACCTGTGAAGAACGCACTTATCGGATTGGCAATGGCGGCACTGACCTTGGGGTCGGCTGCCGTCGTCATCGGCCAAAATTCGCCGCAACCCCACCGGGGCTCGGCAGAGAACAGCTTAATCGGCATCAGCCTTTATGACCCGGGCAGCAAGGTGATCAGCAAGTATGGGTCACCTGATGACATTCTGGCCCTCAACGTCGGCAGCAGCTCTGCGGCCGGTGGCGGGGCAGGCGACGGCGGCGGCGCGGGAACTCCGGGCACCGGCGTCGGCGGCCGGGGCGGGGCACCGCAAGGCGGCCAGCGCGGCCCGACGGGCGGCGAAGGCGCCGGCGGCAAATACAACACCCCGTTCGAATTGGTCGGCGACCCATTTGGCAACGGCCAAGAATGGCGGCAAGCCACTTTGGCCCCGCCTGACGATGGCGGCGGCGGAGATTCCGGCCGTGGCGGCGGAGCCTCGACCCCGAACACGGGTCCTGGCGGAACCGGCGGGCGCGGCGGCGGCGCAGCCAGCGGCGGCGGTGGCGGCAAAGTCATCTACACCCGCTGGGTCTACAAACGCAACGGCAGCCGATACGCTTTCGTCCTCGACAAGTTCAACCGCGTCATCCAAATCGAAGCGATCGGGCTCAAGAACAGCGCCGTGCGCACCAGGCGGGGCATCACCTTTGGGTCCAGCTTCTCCAGCCTGATCAAGGCCTACAATGCGCCGGACAGCTATGAAATCAACGGCGACAACCTCGTCGTCCGGTTCCTCGTCCGTGACCGGGTTGCCTTCCGCATGAACCGCTTGCAAAAAGACAAACCCCAAGTCGTGACCGGCGTTGTGGTCGCCGCGGGCAAGACCTAAGCTCAGCTTGGTCTGGAATTGATGGGCAGTGGCGGCTGATTTCGACCGGATCAAGGAAGAAATCCGCCGCCGCACCGATTTGGCCGATCTGGTCGGGCAACGGGTGTCGCTCAAAAAAACGGGCAGAGGCTTCACCGGCCTCTGCCCGTTCCATGACGACCGGAACCCGAGCTTCAACGTCAACCCGACCCTTGGGATCTACAAATGCTGGAGTTGCGGGGCAACCGGCGACGCGTTCAAGTGGGTCATGGAAACCCAACGGGTCGATTTCATGGATGCCATGCGCATCTTGGGCAAGGCCGCGGGGGTCGAAATCCCCCAATTCACCGGCAAACAGGATTCTGACGAGCCAGAGCAAATGGAAGCAGCGATGGCCGACGCCCTCGCCTTTTTCCGCGACCAGCTCAGAAGCGACACCCATGCCCAGGAATACCTCCGGTTACGGGGGATCGACAAAGAAACGGCAGACGCCTGGGAAATTGGCTATGGCCCCCCGGCCGGCGAAGCGCTTGCGTTGACCCTGAAGAAGAAGGGGCACAATCTCCCGCTTTGCCAGCAGCTGTTCTTGGTTGACCGGGACCAATCCGGTGGATACTACGACCGGTTCCGGGGCCGGATCATGTTCCCGATCCGCGACGAACGCGGACGTTTGGTGGCCTTCGGCGGACGTGTGACGGGCCAGGGCCAACCCAAATACATCAACAGCAGCGATACCCCGCTTTACAGCAAATCGCGCGTGCTTTACGGGATGAACCGCGCCAAAGAAGCCATCGCAAGAGCCGGCCAGGCCGTGCTTGTGGAGGGGTACCTGGACGTCATTGCCTGCCACCGGGCCGGGGTCGGACAAGCGGTGGCCAGCTTGGGGACAGCCCTGGCCGACGACCACGTGCGATTGCTGAAGCGGTGGTGCAGCCAAGTTGTGGTGCTTTACGATGCCGACGAGGCCGGCCAAAAGGCCGCCGACCGGGCATCCTTGCTTCTGGCCGAAGGTGGGCTTAGTGTCAAGGTCGCTCTGGCCCCCGCCGGTGAAGACCCGGACACTCTGCTGAAGCAGAAGGGTGCGGCGGCCGTGGTCGCGGCCGTCGAGCAGGGGGTCAGCCCCATGGATTTCCGCATGGGCCGGCTCAATGCCAAGCTCGATCCAGAATCGGATGCCTATTGGAAAGAGGTGGTGGAAATCTTGGCGACGGCCGAAACTCCGCTGGAACTCCAAAAACACCTGATCCCGGTGGCAGCCAAGTACCCGGGAATCCGCGACCGGCAGGCAGCCGCCAAGGCGCTGGAACGCATGGTGGCCAAGGCCAGGAACGACCGGAAGAGGAAAGACAACCCGCGTCAGGCCAAAATCCAGGCCGAAGAGGATGTTGAGCCGGTTGCTGTCGAAGAACAACTCAAGCCAGGCGACCTCGCGGGCCCGGAAAAGGTGGTGTTCCTTTCGCTGTTTGCCCCCGCCCTCGTTGCCGAAGCATGGAAATTTGCCTGTCATGCCCCGTTGATGAAAACCGCATTGGGAACGCGGGTGGCCCGGAGCCTGGAAGGGCTCGGCGCGGCCGCCCCCCGCGACGACCGGTGGCCCCATCAGATTCAGGATGCCGCCATCAGGACATTGCTGTTTGACTTGGCCATGCAGTCCGGCGAACCAATCGAACTCCCGATCCTGGAAGAAGCTGTCGACCGCCTGAGCCGCGATTTGGAAGCTCGGACTGCCCAATTGGAAGCCGAAGCGGCCCTCACCGCCGGGGCTGCAGATGACGAGGCATTGAGGAACATAAACGATAGGTTAAGAAGGTTAAAGGGCGGCAAATCCCCGCAAAATTCTTCTTGAATATACAAAGATTGTGGAGTATAACGCAAGAAGCCGGCGGTGTTTGTTCCGGCGGCGGACTGGATTCCATGGCATTCGTTCAACCTGGGTTGACCGGATCACCGGAGCGGTCAGATGGATTTGAATTAGAGCCAGGAGCGGCAACGCATGAACCGGTGTCCCGGGTCAAAGTCGATGACAGCCTCAAGCTGTGGTTGGCTACCGTGGGGCGTACGCCGTTGCTTACTTCAGAGCAGGAGACTGTCCTTGCCCGCAAAATGACCAGCGGTTGCTTGGAAAGCCGGAAGCGGCTGGTCGAATCCAATTACCGGCTAGTTGTCAACATCGCCAAAAAATTCACGGGCCGGGGGCTGTGCCTGGATGACTTGATCCAAGAAGGGAACATTGGGCTCATCAAGGCCGTGGAAAAGTTCGATGGCGCCAAAGGTTTCCGCTTCAGCACCTATGCCACCTGGTGGATCCGTCAAGCGATCAGCCGGGCCATCAGCGACCAATCCCGGCTGATTCGCGTGCCGGTTCATGTCGTCGAAGGAACCATGAGGCTGCGCCGGGTTGCCGCCCGGCTGCAGTTTGAGCTTGGACGGGAGCCGACGGCCGAGGAGATCGCCCAGAGGGCAGAGATCGAGGTCGAAAAAGTCAACGAATTTTTGCACCTGGTGCCCGACGCCCTCTCGCTTGAATCGCCTATTTCGGGCAGCGACGACGCCACTTTGCAGGATGTGATCCCCGATTCCCGCCATGGCAATTCCGATATTGACCAAACCCATTTGAAACAATCCATCGCCGAGGCCCTTTCCATCCTGGATGATCGGGAACGCGAAGTCCTCAGCCTGAGGTTTGGCCTCAGGGACGGATTGCAACTCACCTTGGAAGAGGTTGCCTCCCAACTTCAAATCACCAGGGAGCGGGTTCGGCAGATCGAGCAGCGGGGACTTAAAAAACTCAAGCGCAGCGAATGCCGCGCCTTACTCGCTTGAAAGGCCAAACGGGAAGTTGGAATCCCTTGGGCCGATATAGAAACCGGGCGAAAGATCCGTTCCCAAGTGGCGGGATTCATCGAAATGGCCGCCGTCCAGGTACCGGACTTCTGCACCCAATTCCCGGTTAATCAGGATGCCGGCCGCACAATCGTAGAGCGAGATCTGACCCGTGATCAGGGCCCGGTAACGCTGGGTGGCGACAAAGGTGCTTTCCACCACAAAAGCCCCGATATGCCGGAGTTTGCCGGGCGTTTGCCCCAAAAACCTAATCCGGCTGTCGGTGTTCCCCAAAAGCTCGGTTTCTTGGATGGGGCCGGGTGGGATCATCGGGAGTTTGACCCCGTTCCGCGTCGCGCCTTCGCCCTCTGTTGCCAGGTAGGTTTCGCCGAGGTCTGGCAGCAGAATCCCACCGGAGCGGATGCGGCCGCCCTGCAAATAGGCCGCGGTGATTCCCCAAAGGGGTTGCCCGTAGGCAAAATTCGAGGTCCCGTCTACCGGGTCGACCACCCAGTATCCGGCATCGCTCGGCGGGGTGTGGCCGAACTCTTCGCCATAAAAGCCGGCACCCGGAGTCAAATCCAAAAGTGCCGGTTTGAGGAACTGCTCAATGGCCCGGTCAACGTTGGTGACCAGGGAAGAATCGCGCTTTTGATCGATTTGGAGGCCAGTCCGGAGGTTGCTGGCAATCGCGGCCGCTTGATGGAGGAGGGGGGCAGTGGCTTCGGTCAGCGATCGGTAATTGGCCACGGGGACATTATGCCCTTTTGACCCGGAGGTGCCGGGCCCGTTGCACGGCCTGCGGGCTTGGGGTATATTATCGCTCTCCCGAGCGGGAATAGCTCAGTGGTAGAGCATCTCGTTGCCAACGAGAGGGTCGGGAGTTCGAATCTCCTTTCCCGCTCCAAAACAGTTTCCGGCCCCCTATTGGGGGCCGTTTTCATTTGATCTTTGCCAAGGCCGAATTCAAATCGGCCGATTTGAGAGAGCCCGTGTGCCGCCACAACACCTTGCCGTTGAGCACAAAGAACAGGCTGGGAACCTCTTTCACCTTCCACCGCTCCATTGCGGCGAAATCGGGATCCATCAAAACCGGATAGGCTGGTTGTTCGGCCTTTGCCCATTTGCGCAGGGCACCAAGGTCATCATCCACGCTCACTGCCAGGTAGGTGAACTTGGCTTCGGCTTGAGACTTGACGAACTTTTGGACTTCCGGATGGATGGCCCGGCACGTTGTGCACCAGGTTGCCCAGAACTCGACCAGATAGACGCGGTCTCGTTCCAGCCCTTCTTTGCGCCATGTCTTGCCTTGCAAGTCTTTCAAGTTGAGTTCGGGCATCGGGGCAGGGGTGGCCAGTTGGCCTTGGGCCAGGAGCACCAGAGCTGCGGCAACCATGGCTTTAAAACCCCACCGCGACGCTGAAACCGAAATACCGGCTCCGGGCGAGCAACAGGCTGACCGACGCCCGATCCAGCATTTTTGTGAACAAGAAGTGCGTGTAGTCGCCGTCGTTGACCGCCTGCAGGACGAAATTGTCGGGCAACGCGTAATTCACTCCAAAGGGCATGACCGTCCGCCCATCGAAGGTGTTGGTCTTTATGCTGAGGAACGGCGTGACCGAGGTTCCAGCGATGTGCTTGGAGGCGGTGGCAAAAAAGGCTTGTCCGCGAGGCGTGCTGAGCCGATCCGAGGCCATGCCGACGAGGAAGCTCGGGCAGTTCTCCTTTTCGGGTGAGACGAACCAGCTGAACCGCGGCATAACCAGGGCGTCGCCATCAGAAAACCGGAGGAAGTCGCCGGGGTTGTCTTGGAATCGGGGAACTGGGGCAAGGCTCGCATCGCCACCGCTGCGCTCGATTCCAACGGTGAGGCGGGGGGTGACAGCGTAGTCCAGTGTGAACCGGTGCCGGGCCGCGACATCGTCAATGGCCACAAACCGATAGGCCGCCGTGAATTTTCCGGCAAACCCCCCATTGCTCAAAAGCCTCGCCTCACCGGCACACCCGGCACATGTCGGCGCCAAAGTCAATTGCGGATGGGCCTTTTCTGCCGTGGCGGCCACGGGCCGCACCTTGTCCGCAACCGATGCCGCAAATTTTTCCGGATCCTTGGCAAAATCTTCGTCGCAACCGGGACAGCAGAAATAGTAGCGAACCCCCCGGAAATCTGCAAATCCCGCCGCCGATGAGTGGCTTTCGACGGTTTTCTTCATCACCGGACAGGTCACGGATTCCCGGCTGGGAGCGTAGGCATACGATCCGGGAAGAGAGCGGAACTCCGTGGCATCGGCCGCGGTGGCAAACGGGTACCGGATCCCCTGGAAGTCCAGGGTAGCCGCTGCATCGGCAAGGGCCAGCCGTTTGTGGTTGACCGGGTCGAACAGGCTGATTGCCACGGTCTTGCCGTCATGGGAGGCTTCTTCCAAGTACTTCTCGGGGTTGGCCAGGAATTTGGCGTCGCATCCCGGGCAGCAAAACGAAATTGAAAGTCCCCGGTATTCGATCGAGAGGTCTTTCTGTGGCGAGACTGGGTTCCCCAGCACTGGGCATGAGAGGCTGGCCAGTTCTTGTTTTTGGTCGGACTGGGCAAGGGCACCAAGTGCAGCCAAGGCCAGTGAAGCGGTAATAAGCGTTTTTGAATTCATCTGATTGTCCTGTTGGGTCGTCATGGGGCCATATCAGCCCAAACGGTGACGGGATCACAGGTCAATCGGAGGGGCGCGGGGGGCGCCGGGGGAACGGGATGGGCCCGGTGGAGCATGGGCTTTGGGCTCAGGGAACCGGATGGGGGGTGGGATCCCGGCTGACTTCAATACGGTGGCCGCCGGCTCGGGGATGGAAATCACCTGCAGCGGGGGCGGGGCGGGGGCAAGGTCGGCATGAGCCGCTTGCTTTGGGTGCGAATCGACTTTGCACCCACACTTTTTGCTTGCCCCGCAGCAGCTTGCCGCGGCATGGCAAGCGGGCTTTGCCGAGGCGCACAGGTTCGCTACAGCTTGGGCTGGGATAAGACCCAGGGCCAAGCAGGTGGCCAAAACCAGGCGGAGCAAAAAGTGGGTTCGGGTCACGCCTCTTTCCTTTATTATGCCGTGTGCAGGCCAAAAGTTCATTGTCGCCCCCCCTATGTCAGCCGAACAGGGCTTCTGCCGCCATCACGGCATGGGTTTCGCCATCGGCGGAGCAGATTAGCCGGCCGTCGGGCCCGATGCCGATCGCGGTGGCCTCTCGGCCGTCGAGGAGGCGGTACGGTTTGCCAGGAGTCGCGTCGAATAACCGCCATGCCGGGGCAATTTCTTCCCAACTTGCGGGTTCCGGGGCATGGGCGAGAGCGGCCAAAAGGGTTTTGGCAAAGGATTCGGCTTCAGGCGCTCGGCCCTGGCTGAGGATCAGGCTCGTCGCCCGGTGCCGGATTGCGTCCGGGAACTCTTGCTGGGATAAATTGATGCCAATGCCGACAACGGGGATGTTGACCCCGACCGGGTCTGGCATCAGTTCGGTGAGGATGCCGCCGACTTTTTTCCCCTGGATCACCAGGTCATTGGGCCACTGAATTTGGCACCGCACGGCGCCGGCAAGTCCGACAGCAACTGCCATGCCCACCAGCCAAGGCTCGGGATGACCCCGATAGGGATGAAAGGCGATGCTCATGGTGAGTGATTCTCCCGGCTGGCTGTGCCACTCCCGCCGGAACCTCCCCCGCCCCAACAGTTGGTCGTGGGCCAAGACGGCCAAAAACTCCTCGCCGCCCGCCACCAATGTGCGGGCTTCATCTTGAGTGCTGGCCACACTCGCGAAAATATGTAACTTCCCGTCCGGGACTTGCATATTCGACTATTCGACTTCCAGGTGGATGGCCAGGGCTTTGGCCGAATGTGTCAGGGCGCCGACAGAGACGGCATCCACTCCGGTCTGGGCCACGCCGCGCACGGTGTCCAATGTCACCCCGCCGCTTGCTTCCAAAATGACCTTTCCTTTGTACTTGCGCACAATGTCGGCCATTTGAAACGGATCCATATTGTCGAGCATCACGATGTCTGCCCCGGCCGCGACTGCCTGGTCCACCATGATTTCTGATTCGCATTCCACTTCGATGAGGGTCATGTGCCCGGCGACCATTTTGACTTGTTCGACCGCTCCCTGGATTGAACCTGCGGCCCGGATGTGGTTGTCTTTGAGCATAATGCCGTCGTAGAGGCCCATGCGGTGGTTGGTGCCGCCGCCACACCGGACGGCGTATTTTTGCAAGTACCGCATGCCCGGAACCGTTTTGCGCGTATCGACAATCCTTACGCCCAAATCTTCTACTTTTTGTGTGAACTGGTGGGTCAGGGTGGCAATGCCGCTGAGGTGCATGAGGAAGTTGAGGGCCGTGCGCTCTTTGGTCAATAGCCGGGCTGGGTTGAGGCGACCGCTCAGGATCATGGTGCCAGGTTTGACATGGTCGCCATCTTGGCAGTGAATTTCGGTGTAACAGGAATCCGGTTCGTCGGCTTCGGGTTGCAACAGGTAGGCGGCGATGCCGACACCGCACAAAACGCCCTCCGCCTGTGATTCGATGTACCATTTGACGGGGTCGGACTCTTCGAAAAGGGCGGTTGTGGGGTCACCGGGTCCCAAGTCTTCGGCCATAGCGGCCCACAGGAGGTCGACCCACCCTTCTGGGGCGGGGGCTTTGAATCCGTTACTCATTCGGCGATGATCTCGATGCCGCTCCGGGCAGAAATCTCCTCGACGAGGGTCAAAAAGGGGACTTCCACTCCGTTGCGCATCCAGCCTACCGGAACGCGGTATTTGCCGGCAACCAAGTGGGCCGGCGGTTTGACAGTAAGGCTGCCCCCGTTGAACAGGATTTGGTACCGGTCGCCCGCCTTGGCCACGATTTGGCGCACTTGGGAATAGTCGACTTTGATCCGGCGGGCGATATCGACAAACTCAAAGCCGGTATCGAACAGGTCATATCGGGTTTCGGTCGCCTGCTTTTGCACCACCGTGCCATAGGCTCCCTTGCCCATGCTCAATGCGGCAGTGGCCGCTTGCTTGATGGTGGGGATGATCCCTTCTTCATTGGCGACCCGGGCGATATCCCGGGTTTGGGCGCGGACTAGGGCTTGGTTCCGCTTCGACTCGGTGTCGAACCAGTGCATCACTTCGGCAGGCGTGTAGGTGGTGAGAGGCATGGTTTGCGTCAAGGGTTATACGGGTTTTGGTCAAGCCAGGTTTTCAATCTTGCCCCGCAAGAAGTCGGCCCGGTGCCGGGCCGCGGCCGTGGGCGACTGGGTTCCAAAGACTTCCATCTCCGTGACCCACCCATCGACCTGCCGTGGCGTGACCCCGATTTCTGGCAATCCGATTGCCGCCACCCACCGGACATAGCCGAGGACGAGCAGGGCGTCGCGCATGGAAACCTGGTTGCTCATCACGGCATAATCGATCGCCCCACGGGCCCTTTCCAACGTGTCGCGGGGGGAGACTTCGCTGCGGGCCAGCCGTTCTTCGCGGATCAAGTGGTTGCAGGCGCCGATGAAATCGGTTTCCCGGGTTTGGGTTCCGGAGACCTGGACGAACGCGGCGATTCCCCGCGACGATTCCCCAAACAATCCGCGAGTTGCAATACCCAAATGATGGAGGGATTTGATCATCCGGTTCAACCGGCCTTGATTAGAGAGCCCGACCAAGTGGAAAAGGGCCGACCGGCGGGAACCTTGGCCAAGGTTGGTGGGGCTGGCGGTCAGGAATCCGAGTTCCGGGGAAGATTGGAAATCCAGCCGTTTGGCCAACTCGGCGGTGGCGCGTTCCCCTTCATGGACGGCCCGGCGGATGGACCATCCGCCGCTGACGGCTTGGATCCTCAGATGGTCTTCTTCGTTGACCATGATGCTGACCAACCGGGGTTGGTCGAGCAGGACCAGTCTGCCGGGCTCGGAGTGGGGGAAATCTGGCGAAATGAGGCGGGCCCCTAGCAGGTAGTCCCGTTCGGCCTCGGTGATGTTACGCGACACCGACAAGGCGAGACCGTTGCACGATTTGGATACCGTCTGGGCGATTTCCACCAGCTCTGGAGGTTCACACCGGTGGGGGTACCGGTGGCCCTTGAGGTTCCGCGCGGTGCGGAACCGAGAACTGACAACAATGTCGAGGTCGTCAGCTTCTTCGGTGAGCCATGCCGGCGGCTGCATCGAGCGCAGCACCATCTTTTTCCAAGATTCTGAGGCACGCTCGGGCATCGCGGCTTGATTATGGCGCGGCGCCGGTGACGGGCTACGCCGCTTTGCGGCGCTGTTTGACCGTTTTGTAAACAAAGGCCAAGACTTCTGCCACTGGGCCAAAGAGGTCTCGCGGAATGAAATCCCCTGGTTCGCACTGCTTGTAAAGGGCGCGGGCCAACGGCTTGTTTTCGACGATCGGCAAGTCGATCCCGGCGGCGATCTCCCTCATTTTCAATGCCAGGTGGTCTTGGCCCTTTGCCAGGACAACGGGCGCGTGGACGGAGTTCCGCTCATATTTGATGGCGACGGCAAAGTGGGTCGGGTTCGTCACCAGCACATCGGCTTCGCGGAGTTGCTTGGCCAACCCGCCTTTGAGGAGTTGGCGTCGCTTTTGGTACTGGGCGGATTTGACTTCCGGCGACCCTTCCTGCTCCTTCATTTCTTGTTTCAGCTCCTGTTTGGTCATTTTGAGCTGCTTTTCGACCTCCTTTCTTTGGAAGAAGTAGTCGACCGAGGCGATCACCAACCAAACAAATGCGATTTTCGTCATCAGGCCGTGCAAGACGCCGCCCAAAATGGCCGCCGAAGAGGCAGGATCCATCCAGACGAGGCCCGTCATTTTTTGCCAGTCGGCGGAGATGGCGGAAAAGGCGATCCATGCGAAGATCCCCAGTTTGGCAATGGCTTTCAACCCTTCCATTGCGGCCCGCCGGCTGAAGATCCTTTTGGCACCGGCCATCGGGTTGATCTTCTCCAGTTTGGGGGACATAGGCTCGGCAGTGAAGAGCAATCCGACCTGGCCGACGTTGGCGATGAGGCCAACGACCAGCAAGACCATGAGAAGGGCGAGCGCCCCGCCCAACCAGGGCGCGGCCACGCCCTGGGCAAACCCCATCATGCTAAACGGGGTGACATCTTTTGGGGCCTGGGAAACCTGTCGGCTGAATGCCGGGATCGCCGCCCCCGCGATTCCGCCAAAGATCGAAGGGGCCGCCAGGGTTGCCGCCATGAGCGTGATTGCCCCCGTGAGGTCGGTTGATTTGGCGACCGTGCCTTTCTTGCGGGCCTCTTGCCTCCGCTTGGGGGTTGGATCCTCTGTCCTTTCGCCGGATTCGTTTTCTGCCATCGGGTCAGCCTCCAAACATATGTTGCAATCCGGCGAACGAGGTTTCCACCGCCCTCTCTACCGCGACCACCAGGGCGGGGAGCCCAAAAGCCAAGGTCACCAACCCCAGGGCGAGCTTGGCCGGGAGCGCGAGCAGGAAAGGCTGGGTTTGGGGAACCGCCCGGTTGATCAGCCCCGCGGCAACGTCGATGACGACGGTCACGGCCACAACCGGGGCGGCGATTTGGATGCTGAGGATCAAGAGCTGGCTAAGGAGCATCACCCCGGAGCTGAGCATTTCCCCCCCACCGATGGGCGCACCCTTGAGATGGAAACTGGCGACAAACGCGCGGAACATGAGCTGGTGAGCGTTGAGCAGAAACAGGATCACCGTGGCCAGCCAGAATTTGAATTGGCCGAGCGGAGAGGTCTGGCCACCAATTTGGGGATTGAACAACTGGGCCGACCCCAAACCGAGCTGCATGTCGGCAAACGATCCGGCGATTTGGATGGCGGCCAACAGGAACTGCAAACACATGCCGATGAGCAGTCCAAAAATCGCCTCTCGGCCCATCATCAAGCCAAGCCCGGCCAGGGACTGCACATCCAGATTGATGAGGGGGCCGACCACCGGGGTCAAGGCCAGCGATATCACCCCGGCGGTCATCACCCGGATGTTCACCGGCACAGCCCCACCATAAAGAGGGCTTGAGAGCATCATGGCCCCGCACCGAACAAAGATCGCGGCGAACTGCAGGACAAATGATGAGTCAAGTTGCACGGGTTCAGCCTCCTAGCCGGCCCGCCAGGTCAAAGCAATGCTGCATGAAGCCGACGAGGGTCGAGAGCATCCAGCCGCCCATGAACAGGATCAACAACCCGGTCCCGATCAGTTTCGGCAGGTAAGTCAGCGTCATCTCCTGGATCTGGGTCATGGCCTGGAACACCGAAACGATCAAGCCGGTGAACAAGGCGATTGCCAAGATCGGCAAAGAAATCATCAGGCTGACCGTAATGCCCTGACGGGCCAAATCCATGACGATGGACTGGTTCATGGCGGTTAGGCGTACCCCGAAAGAATGGCCTTGACGATCACCGACCAACCGTCGGCGAGCACGAAGATCAAGATCTTGGCCGGCAAAGAAACCACGACCGGCGGCATCATCATCATCCCCATGCCCATTAAGATGCTCGCGATGATCAGGTCGATGATGATGAACGGAACGAAGATATAGAAGCCGATGATGAACGACGTTTTGAGCTCGCTGACCACAAATGCCGGGATCAACGACATGATGTCGACGTCATTGCGGGTTTGGGCGGTCTGGTGTTTGAAATCCATGAACATCTTGAGGTCGCTCTCATAGGTGTTCTTGAGCATGAAATCTTTGAGGGGGATCTCCGCCCGTTTGACCGCGACCTCGAAGCTGATGGGGTTGGTTTCTGCGGTGAACGGTTTGATCGCCGTCTCGTTGATTTTGTTGTAGGTCGGCCCCATCACGAACATCGTCAAAAACAAGCTGAGACCGATGATCACCTGGTTGGGTGGGATGTTTTGCGTGCCCAGGGCGGTCCGCGTGAAGCTGAGGATGATGACGATCCGCGTGAACGCCGTCGTCAGGATTAAGATCGCCGGAGCCAGGCTGAGAACGGTGAGCATCGCCAGGATGCGCAGAGATGTGCTCAGCTGTTCTTTATCGCTACCGGAACCGATGCCCAGATTGATGCTCGGGACGGGAACGCTACTTGGCTTGGGCGGGGCCCCGGCGGTTTGCGCAAGGGCGAATGTTGCCGCCAGCACCATCAACAAAACCAGGATGGGCCGGAACAGCGGGTGGCGAGTCGCCTCGCCGAGAGTGCTCCCCAGGCGATTCATTTTTCGTCGACCAAACCTTGGAGGTGGGCAAGGCGTTCTAACAACTCTTCGCGCGATGGGGTTGCCGATTTCCGCCGGGGGCGGGCATTGGCGGCATAAGCTTTAACGGCCGGGTTCGGCTTGGGTTCTGCCGCTTGCTCCACAACGGCATGGGTGACCACGGTTTGTGCCTTGGGATTTTCCGATTCCCGGTCGAGGATCTCAAAAAATGCGGGGACGGGGTCGCCTGGCAAAGTGGTGGGAACCTCGGAGAGGCAAGTGACACCTTGCGGGGTCACGGCCAGGAGCAACGATTTCCCCCGTACGGTCACAACCTGCAATGTTCCCGTGGCAAAAGATGCGCTCTCTTCCAACATGATTGGGCTGTTTAGAGAGGTGGACATTCCCTTGTTGAACTTGGCCACCACTTTGGGCAGGGCATATTTGAGGAGGAAGAAGACGAGTCCGAGGGCAACCAGCATCGGGAGCAGTTGTGCCGGATCCATGGTTTGGCCAGTTGGTTTTGCCGTTCCGGCCCGCATGATGTCGGATTTGGTGCCCAGGTTGGGGCTTACCGATTGGGCCAGCAAAAATGCGGGGATCAGAATGCCAGTCAGGGTGAGGGTGGGGCGAACCATAACGCAAATCAATCCAAACGGGGTCAGGCCGCGTCGTTGAGCCGGGCCAAACGGTCGGCGGGACTAAGGATCTCGGTGATCCGGACGCCGAAGTTGTCTTCAATCACAACGACTTCGCCATGGGCGACCAGGCGGCCGTTGACCATGACATCGACCGGTTCGCCGGCCGCTTTGTCAATTTCCACAATCGAACCCGAACCGAGTTCGATCACGTCTTTGACGACCATTTTCACCCGGCCGAGTTCCACGGTGACTTCGAGGGGGATGTCGTAGAGGAGTTCAAGCCCGGATTCTTCCAGGCCGGCCAGCGCGCCTGGGGAGTGGGAACCGCCGGAAGCGGAACCCGATCCATAGGGAGATGACCCGGTCGATTCTGTGTTGTTGAAAATGGCGGCAGTCTCTTCATCGACCAGCCAGGTGAGGCTCCCGCTGAGCTCGTCGCCGCTGACCCGGACGTTTGTCCGGATAACGGTACCGGCCACCTGCATGTTGTTGGGCAGGCTAAAAATCTGGAGTCGGACCGACAGGCCGCTGGCGACCATGGCCTCGTTGCGGATGTTCCCAGCGGCCAAACACAGGCCTTGAACGATCGCCTCGATTGAGTCGCGGATTTCGGCCAGGGTGTTTTCGTCAACCGAGTCTTCTGTCTTGCCGGTGACAAGGTTGTAGATATCGACGAGGGTGTCTTGGGAGATCAGGACGACTTGAACGCTTTCCGGATTGTTGGCAAAGGCAAATTGGATGATCAGCTTGGGGCTGGACATTTCGCCGTACAGGTCGCTGATTTCCGTCGGCATTGTGATCGCGTCAGAAAAGTTGATCGCCGTGCCGGCCGCCTCGCTGACGGCGAGCGACACGTTTTGCCAGATGTTGGACTGCAAGTTGCTGAACTTGTCGACCATTTCGGTAGTGATGTTTGCCATGGGTTAGTCCTTGTTGATGATCCCGTTGATGTGGAAAGCGATTGAGTTGCCGTTGAGGCTGGGCGTGCCAGCGAATTTGTCTTGGTCGGCCACGGTGAGCACCATGTCTTGCTTGACCTTTTGATCTAGCCTAATGACATCGTCTCGCCGGAGCATTAGGAAATCTTTGACGCTGATTCGGCTTTTGCCCATCCTGATCGCCAAGTTGACGGGGGCGTTGTTCAGCTGGCCGGTGAGCGCATTGCGGTGGGCGGCCGTTTGTTTGCGGTTGCTTGTCGCGGCAAACCATTTTTGGGCGCTGAGCTTGGCCGTGATCGGCTTGAGGACCATATAGGGGATGCACAAGCTCAAGGCCCCGTGGGTGTCGCCGACCCGGACTTCGAACAAGATGCTGACGACGATGTCGCTTGGCGGCGCGATCTGCACGAATTGGCTGGACGTCTCGATTTCCTCGATGCTGGGGTTGACGATCACGACGCCTTCCCAAGCCGATTTAAGGGCGACGAACATCTTGGAGACGACTTGGTGGAACAACGGCTCTTCGATGTCCGTGAGGTTTTGCCGCTTGACCGAACGACCAGGACCTCCCAGGAGTTTGTCGATCATCGTGAAGATGAGGTCGAACTCCATTTCGATTGCCGCTTGGCCGCTGAGCGGCGGGATGGAGAAGATCGTGAAAACCGAACTGGAAATGCTCCGCAAATACTCTTCGTAGGGCACCTGTTCCAACGAGATTAGGTCGATGTTGACGTTGGTGCGGAGGAGGCCGGAAAGGTTCGTCCCGGCTAGCCGCCCAAATGTCTCGTGCAGCATTTGCAAGGTCCGGAGCTGTTCCTTGCTGAATTTGTCGGGACGGCGGAAGTCATAGACTTCATAGGCGACCGCACTCCTGGACGTGCGTTTGGAAACGGTCGACGACCCACCGTGCGACTCCCTTGTTTTTTCGGGGTCCGCCGATGGCGAGGGCTCGCCACCCGAAAGTGACCCCAAAAGGGCTTCGATCTCATCTTGTGAGAGGATGTCCGACAACCAAGTCTCCTGTCCTGCCCAATTCCAGATGGCCTGGTGTGGGCTCTCAGCTTGGTTATTGGGCTTCCTCCCGTCAGTCTTTAGAGGAGGAGGGCGCAAAAGTTGAGAACTTTCTCTAAGATTTGCTATCCGGCGGGAGGGGCGGGTTGGCTACAACGACCTTTTTCCCCGGCTCTGGTTGGATCATTGCCCAATCTCCCGACTTTTTGAGCACTTTGGCACCGGTCACTGTTCCTTTGACCAGGGGGATGAAAAGCGGTTTGCCTTTGAGCTCCGCTGGGATCGAAACCTCCCAGGTTGGCTGCTCTTCGGCCGCGCTTTTAACGGCGGGTCCCAAGTCTTCGGCGGCACGGGTCGTGAGGGCAAGGGTTCGGCCGAACAACCGCGGTGGACAGATGCGGCTGAGGTAAACGATGGTGTTGACATAGCCCCAATAGGCCGTTTCCGTCCTTGTTTTGAGGAGGGGGAAATCGGGGCCCGAACCGGCCATGGAGAGGACGATCGGTTTCACTTTGGCATCGTAGTAAGCGTCCAATGCGGCCTTGTCGGTAAACAGCGTGTCTTCGGGCGCGAGCTTGCCTTTGGCCAAGTCGTCCCGGAACATGGCGAGGAAAACCCTTTCGCCGATGTCGCCATTGGTGTAGCTTTCCGGTTTTTCAAACCCTCCGGCCGGAGGGATCACCGCATGCCCATATTCGTGAGCGAGTTCCCGCGAAAGCTGGATGCCTCTCTTCGCCTTGTCCATCTGATAGACGGCGATCAGGTTCTTCGGCGATGGGCGGTCGGCGGCATCGAGTTCTTGGTAGTCATAGACGAACTTTTGTTGTGAGCCCGAATCGCCCGATTTGCAGAGGTAAACATCGACGGTCTTTTGAGTGCGGGGGTTGTGGTCGAGGTCGCACCGGTAGTAGGCGTAGTCCCACAGCCGGACCATCATCCGCGTCACCCATTGGCTGATCTCGTCGGGTGTTTCGCTTGCTCGGGATTGGCTGAAAACCCGGAACCTGACGCTTGCCCCCGCGCCAGCCGCCGTTTCCGCCATGCCCACGCTCACAAATGGGAATTGCCATTCGGTCTCGGGCATCTCCTTGACCGTCCGCATCGGAGAGATGTAGTGCAAAACTTCCAACATCGCTCCTGGCGAGGATTGCGACGGCAAGTCGATTTGGGCAAAGAGTTGGGCGGTTTGGGGGTCTTGGGGTTGGGCCAGGCAGCTGGCCAGCAGGAGGGCACCCAGGATCGACATAGTCTTAGCAGTGTGACGCACTCACCGGGCGGTTCGTTTTAATGCCCGGTGCCTTCCAAGAACCGTTCGGCGTCGATGGCCGCCATGCAGCCGGTTCCGGCGGCGGTCACGGCCTGCCGGTAGACGCTGTCGGCAACATCCCCGCACACGAACACGCCGGGGATTTTCGTTTTGGTTGAGTTCGGCTCCCGGTGGAGGTAGCCGACCTCATCGTGGTCAAGGAATTCGGTGAAGAGATCGCTGTTTGGTTTGTGGCCGATGGCGATAAACACGCCATCGATGGGCATGGATCTGGTTTCGCCGGTCACCGTGTCGCGTAAGACGACACCCGTCACCTTTTTGCGGGGCTCCAGGTCGCCCAAGATTTCGGTGATTTCCGCATTGGTCACCAATTCGACCTTCGGGTTTTCTACCACGCGTTGCTGCATGACTTTACTGGCGCGGAAGACATCCCTCCGGTGGACGAGGTAGACTTTTTCTGCGTGCTTGGTTAAGTAGTTGGCCTCTTCCATCGCCGTGTCCCCGCCTCCGACGACGATGACGTTTTTGCCTCTGAAGAAGAACCCGTCGCATGTGGCGCAAGCCGATACGCCGTAACCGCCAAACGTCACTTCACCCTCGAGCCCCAGCCATTTGGCCGATGCCCCGGTTGAAATAATCACCGACTCCGCCATGTATTCCGCGCCGTCCGCCCAGATCCGGAACGGGCGCTGGGAGAGATCCACCTTCTCGACTGTCTTTTGGATGACCTCCGCCCCGAAACGCTCGGCCTGTTTGCGGAAGAGGTCCATCATATCGGGGCCCATGACGCCATCGGGGAAGCCCGGATAGTTCTCCACATCAGTCGTAATCATCAGTTGGCCACCCGGTTCGGGCCCGGCAAAGACGATGGGCCGGAGATCTGCGCGGGCTGCATAAAGTGCGGCCGTGTATCCGGCCGGGCCGGTTCCGATGATGGCGACTTTGTGAGTCATATTGGTGGAAGGAGGTTACCAGGCAACATGTTCCCCCGCCCCAGGGTGAGACCTAATGGACATTGGGTTGCAGTTCTGGCCAACGCCTTGCCGATAATCCGCATGAGGATCGGATGGAGTCGCGGAACCTGGGCGGAAACAGGTCAGGCTTGAAATGGGTTTTTGTTGGGCTTGCGGTCCTCCAATTGGCGCTCACAGTCGGCCTGACCCTTCAAATCAAAGGCGGGATGACTGTGGTCGCCATCGGGGCGTCAATCACGGCCGCTGCCTCGATTGCCGCCAACATTTGGGTGTTTCTCACGGTCTGCCGGCGCATCGATGCCGAGTCGGCACAGATGCAGTCGGATAACGACGAGCTCATCAGGCAACGGGAAGAGATCGAAGGGATCCTCAACCGCCAGCAAGAACAGCAAGAAGAAATCCAGCAAGCCCTAGACCTGGCCGAAATCCAGAAATCGATGCAAGAACACGCATCACGACGGTTTCAAAGCCTCTTCGAGGGTCTGCCGATCGGTGCCGCAACATTTGATGCCGAAGGCACGATCTTTGAATCTAACCCGCAGATGGCGGAGCTGACCGGCATCCCCACCCACCACGCGGTTTTGCACCCCATCGCGAAATCCCTCCGCTGGGATGACGGTGCAGAACTCCTCGAAGGGATCATCGGGCAGGTAATGCACGATGGGGAAATGGTCTCCGTCGAACGCAGTTTTGAATTCGGATCGCAACTACGAACCGTCAACTTCCGGTTCTTCCCGCTGCGCAACCGGGACGGCAACATCCTGGGCGGGATCGTTTGCGGTTTGGACATCACCGAACAAGTCGCCGCACAAAGGAGGCTCGAAGACATGGCGGCCCTGCAAGAGGCGGTTTTGGATGCTGCCGAATATTCGATCGTCTGGGCGGATGAGAACTGTTCGATTTTGGGGATGAACCGGGCTGCCGAAATAATCCTCGGGTATTCCGAGGCGGAGTGCGTCGGCCAAAAACGGCTTTCTGATTTCCATCCAAAAACCGAAATCGGCCTCCGGATAGCCGAGATCGAGGCGACCACCGGCGATATTCTGGAAACCGGGCCGGATCTGTTTGCCTACTTGGCGGCCAAGCCAGGGAATTCGGTGACGGAGTGGCAATACCAAACTTCCGGAGACGACCAGATCGATGTCAACCTCAGCCTCAACGAGATCAGGACCGAGGCCGGCGGGATCCGCGGTTACCTGACGGTGGCAAAGGACATCACCGAAGAGAAAGCGGTTGCCGAACAACTCAAGATGCTCAGCATGGTCGCCCGGCAGAGCATGAACAGCGTTTTGATTTTGGATTCGGCGGCGTGCATCATCTATGCCAACGAGGCATTCCAACGGTTGAGCGGATTCGAGTTCGGCGCAGTCGTCGGAGAAACCCCGTTTGCGTTCCGTTCGGAGGTCGACCCCAAGTACCAGAGCCTGCCCGAGCTCAGCCAAGCCCTACGGCGCCACGCGGAATACCAGGGTGAAAACTTATTCAAACGACCGGATGGGGAGGAGTATTGGAGCCGGGTCTCCATCACACCGATCAAAAGCGACTCTGGGATCTGCACCCATATCGTGGTGATCGAAGATGATGTCACCGAACAAAAGGAAGCGCAAATCCAGATCGCCAAGAGCGAGGCGCGGTTCCGCGACGTCGTCGAATCAGCCGGTGAATACGTTTGGGAAGTCAATGCCGATTTTCGGTTCACCTACGTTAGCCAAAAGGTGGAAGACGTGCTCGGCTTTTTGCCAGAAGAACTTTTGGGGCACAATCCGCTCGACTACATCGAACGGTCAGAAGTCCGGGAAGTCCAAAACCGTTTGGCCGAATCGGTTTTGGACGGCATGCCGGTGAAGAACTTGTTGCTCAATTCCCACGGCAAATATGGCCAACGGGTCTGGCAACGGTTCAACGCCATCCCCGTGTTCGACGAAATGGGCGAGTTGGCCGGATTCCGGGGGACAAGCCTTGATGTCACGGAACAGAAAATGGCCGAAGATGCCTTGGCAACCGCCAACATGCGCATCAAACGCATTTTGGAGAGCATCAACGACAGTTTCTACTCCCTGGACCCCTCTGGTCGGTACACCTATATCAATGCCTCTGCCGCCGCCAGCATGGGGGTTGAGGCCATCGACCTCATCGGCACGAACATTTGGGATTCGATGCCCGAGGATTTTTGGCAACCGGTTCGGGAACTATTCGACCGAGTGCAAGAAACCGGCGAAGACGAGAACATGGAATTCATGTACCCGCCAACCGGTTCCTGGCTGGAATTCCGCACATATAAAAACCTTGACGGCGGCATCAGCGTGTTCTACCAAAACATCACCAGTCGCAAAGATGCCGAACGCCAGATCGAGGACCAGATGGCGGCGCTCAACGAAGCCAACGTCCAGATGGAAATCCAACAGTCGATGTTGCAAGAAGCGAACGAAAAGCTCTTGAACCTGGCTTCTACTGACGGTTTGACCGGGCTGAAGAACCACAAAACGTTCCAGGAGTTCCTCTCGGACAAAATGGCCGTCGCCGACACCGCGGGAATTTCGATCGGCGTCAGCCTGATGGATGTCGACAAATTTAAGCTGTTCAACGACGGGTTTGGCCACCTGGCAGGGGACGAGGTTTTGAAACGGGTGGCCAAAACTCTACAAGAAAACGTCCCAGCTCCGCACTTTGTCGCCCGCTATGGGGGCGAGGAGTTCGTGATCGTCGGCGTGGGGCTCTCCGAAGACGGGATGGTGGAACTGGCAGAAGACTGCCGGATGGCCATTGAAGACCAAGATTGGCCGCACCGCCAAGTCACGGCTAGCTTTGGCGTTTCAATGTACACGAAAGACGTGGAGAGCAAGGCGGAACTCATCGACCGGGCCGACCAGGCCCTCTATGCCAGCAAAGAGGCCGGGCGCAACCGGGTGACCGCTTGGTCCAAGATGAAGGAACCGAAAGCCGCCTGACGCGGTAAAACGGTTCGAATGAACCTCGAACTCCTCAAAGAACTCACCGAAGCCCATGGCGTGCCCGGACAGGAAGATGCGATCCGCAAAATCGTCCACCGAGAGCTGAAGGGGCTCTGCGATATTTCATCCGATGCCATGGGCAACCTGATCTGCCTAAAGCGGGGCAGCGGATCCGGCAAAAAGCTGATGCTGGCGGCCCACATGGATGAAATCGGGTTTGTCGTCAAGTTCATTGACGACAAGGGGTTCTTGCGCATCCACCCGCTGGGGGGTTGGGATCCGCGGATGATGGCAGCCCAACGCGTGATCGTCCACACCCAAAGCGGACCGCGACACGGGCTGATGATGCTGGGCACAAAGCCCAAGCACTTGCTTTCCCCTGCCGAAGCCGACAAAGCGCCCAAACACGACGACTATTTCATCGACACCGGCTTGGACGCCGACTCGGCCAAGGCGCAGATCAGGATCGGCGACATGGTCACGATGAACCGGGACTTCCAAACCATGGGAGACCTTTGCACGTGCAAGAGCATGGACGACCGCGCCGCCGTCTTTGTGATGATCGAAGCCGTCAAAGCCGCGCGGGATCACGACGTGGACGTCTATGCCGTCGCGACGACCCAAGAGGAGATTGGTTTGAGGGGGGCGACCGCGGCCGGCAGTGGGATCAACCCGGACTACTGCGTGGCGATCGACGTGACGTTGGCCAACGACTTCCCAGGGATCCCGGCCGAGTATTGCGTGACGAAACTCGGCGAGGGCACGGCCATTAAAGTTATGGATTCATCGTTGATCTGCCACCCCAAAATGGTGGCCCACTTCCGGGAGCTTGCCGAGACCCACGGAATCCCCCACCAAATCGAGTTGCTCCCCGCCGGCGGGACGGATGCGGGTGGAGTGCAACGGCAAAACGGCGGGATCCCGAGCTTCACGCTCTCAATCCCGACCCGCTACATCCACACGGTCAACGAAACGGTTCACAAGGCCGACGTGCAGGCGTCCATCGATCTGCTCGCCCGGTACATCGAAGATTGCGGGAAGAAGGATTACGCCTTTGATCTAGGCTAGTTTCCGCCGGCCGGCAAGCAGGTCTGGAGCTGGGCCAGGTTTGGCGACTTTGTGCCAGATTTTGCGCAAGATCGTCTTGTTTCCAAACTCTGGGGCCAGATCGGGGTTGGAGTAAAACCGCTGGGTTTCGACCGGGCATTGCTCGTTTGCCGCAAGACCTTCCATCAGTCCGCGTAGACCTTCTTGGGCTATGGTTTGGGATCCCCTCGGTTGGCCGGCCCGCGCCAACTTGAGCGCAAATTGCTTGGTGTGCTCGTCGGCCAGCTTTTTGGCCATTTCGGGGGGGAAGTTTTTGCCGAGCACACGGGCATAGTTGTAGGCCCAGCGGTGCCACCGCTTCATTTGCTCGGCCGGGGGCCGGACAAAGCTGTTGTGGCGACTGACATATTCGGGATGGTAAAGGGTTTGATAGCCCGCTTTGTGGGCTCGAACTGAAAAGTCAATTTCTTCTCCCCCAAACGTACATAGTTCATCTTGAAAGCCGATTTCATCCAGCAACGAACGCCGAAAGGCGTGGCAACTGCCATGGAAATTGGAGACCCACATCGGATCCATCCCGTGGTCGTTTTGAGGAGTGCCGTCCTGGGCGTGGAGCACGAGGGGTGTGATCAAACCGGCTTCGGGATAAGCGGCAAACAGGGCGGGCAAGTCGTTCAAGAAGCCGAGTTCCGGTTGGGAGTCGTCATCAATGCACAAAATGTACTTGCCCTTAGCAAGGCGGAAGCCGTCGTTCCTCCCGCCGGCGACGCCCCGGTTTTCCTGGTTGGCAACGACGGTCAGGCGCGGATGCTCCAGCCCCGCCAGATATTCTGGCGTGCCATCGGTGGAGGCGTTATCCACAACAATGATTTCCCAATCTTCGCGTCCAGCGGCAAAGAGGTATTCCAGGTTGGCCTGCAAGTCGGCGAGGCGGTTGTGGGACAAGATCACAATGCTGAGAACAGGCATGCTCAGCGTTCATAAAGGCTAGCCTGCGGCCGATCTCCAGGTTAGAACCGCAAATCCGGCAGCATTGCCGGTGCCCAATGATCCCCTGGCCCGATCCGGGAAACCCTGATGGATCGGGCCAGGGAATCGGCGTCGGGGACGGTCAGTTTGACCGGTTCTTTTTCCGCCGGGCCAACAAACCGAGCAGTGCGGCGGCCGAGAACGTTGCCGGCTCCGGAACGGGCTGCCCCAGTCCATATTGCAGATGGTCGACCTCGATGCCGCCACTTGCATTTTTGATATGGATCGAACCGATCCCGGCATCTGAATGCCAACCATAGAACCGGTCTTCGGCGGTCTGGCCGTTCGAGGCCCCGTCGGCGGTTGTGGCGATGATCTGCCCGATCTGCACACCGTTGGCGTCGAATGCGGTGAAGGTCGTTGCGCCGCCTCCATCGGTCCAAACAATCCCCGCGTAATTGGGGAGCTGGCCCAAAGCATTGGCATCAAAAGTGAACTTGACCCCCGTCGAACCACTGGTATAGAAGAGGCTATGGCCCAACAGACCTGATCCATCGATGGTGCCATCGTCGGCGTCCACCGAATCGCAATTGGCCGGGTTTGAATACGGGTTCCCGTGGTCAACAGTCACCCCGGGGACGTTGAGCAAGTTGTCTTCAAAGTCCTCAAGATGGTGGTAGCTCCAGGTGTAGCTGTTCCATGGCGAATCTGAGGCTTGAAGGTACGGCGTTGGGCCAAACCCTTCTCCCCAGGCAACCGATGCCCCCAAGCACGCCAACGCAATCAAAAAAACCCTGTTCATACTTTTCTCCAATGCAAAGGCCGCATATCTGTGTTCTTGGCCTTTAAACCTGACCTCAATTCTATCAGTACGGCAACAAAGTGGCGGTTGGCGCGAGAAATTTCGATACATTGTGATTAAAATTGAATACTAACCCGTATAAATTTGAATATAAAAACTGGAAAAGAGCTTAAATTTACTGGTCATAATTATGACCAGTGCGCCTTTACCGGATGAACCTTGCCGAAGACCTGCCCGTTGTCGGATCGGGGGCATTTGGCGACAACCAACCTGTCCTGGCTTGGACTCAGGCCATCGAGCATTGGCAGGGCCTGCATTCCCTTTCCGAAGGGGAGTTCACAGTCAATGGCGAGACCTTTACCGTCAGGGTCAACGACTTGGTCATCATCCCGCCAGGTTCGCGGTGCGAAGCCCGGTGGCAGGGGGACCCACCCTACGTTTACAATTTCTTTAGTTTCCGGGTCGCAGGGGCCGGAACGATGCGCCTTTTGCCGCAGCTGGCCGGACTTGGAGGTGCCGGCGACTTTTGGAACATCGAGTTCCGCAAGGGGCTGGCGGAATCCCGAACGACCAAAGCGCATGTCAACACCGTGGCCCGGGCCATGCTCTGGTCGGTGTCTCGACCGGTTGAACTCGTCCGGCGAAACCCGATTGTGGGTCTTGCCGAAAAAATCATCGAAGACCGGCTGCCGGAAGGCCTCAAGGTTGCAGCAGTTGCCAGGGAACTCGGGATATCCGTCAGCCAGTTGGGTCGTCACTTTTTGCAAGAGCACGGCATTACGCCCAAGCAGTTCATCCAATTGGCCCAAGCCAGGAAGGCAGAGGAGTTGTTGACCACTTCCACACTATCGATCAAACAAGTCGCAGCCCAATGCGGATTCGGCGACCTGCACCAATTGAACCGGTTTGCCCGGTTGCGGTTGGGTGCTTCCCCCCGTGCGATCCGGGCGGGGAACATGCCCAAAGACATCTACCGCATCGAGCAGTACAAACGGAGTCTCGACGGCGAAACCAGGTAACGGGCTCACATCCGGAATAGGCTGAATGCCGGCTCTGGAACCGGGGCGTTGCGCGCTGCTTCGATCCCCAGCGCCAGCACCCGGCGGGTATCGACGGGGTCGATGACCCCGTCATCCCAGAGCCTTGCGGAGGCGTAGTAGGCGTTGGATTCTTCGGCGTACTTTGCAAGCGTCGGGGCTTTGAATTCGGCTTGCTCTTGAGGTGACATTGTTTGACCTTGCGCAGCCAATTGTTCTGCCTTCACGGTCAAAAGGACGTTGGCGGCCTGTTCGCCGCCCATCACGCTGATTCCGGCATTTGGCCACATCCACAGTTGCCGGGGGCCATAGGCCCGCCCACACATCCCATAGTTGCCCGCTCCATAAGACCCGCCGACGATGACGGTGAACTTGGGCACGTTCGCCGTGCTGACGGCCGTCACCAACTTGGCCCCATTTTTGGCGATCCCCTCGTTTTCATATTTTCGGCCGACCATGAACCCGGTGATGTTTTGCAGGAAGACCAGCGGGATCTGCCGTTGACAGCACAGCTCGATGAAGTGCGCCCCCTTGAGGGCGGATTCCGAAAACAGGATCCCGTCGTTGGCCAGAATTCCGACGAGATGGCCGTGGAGCCGGGCAAATCCGCAAATCAACGTTGTGCCGTAACGGGCTTTGAACTCCTGAAAGCGGCTGCCGTCGATGATTCGCGCCAAAATCCCCCGCATATCCATCGGGGTTTTGCTATCGGCCGGAACCAGGGAATAGATCTCATCGGCCGGGTAGAGCGGTTCCTCCGGATCATTGGGTTCGGCCAAAGATTTCCGCGGGGCGGGGCCAAGACCCTCGATGATGTTGCGGACGATTTCCAGCGCATGCCCGTCATCTTCGGCAAGGTGGTCAGCCACGCCGGATAGGCGGGTATGGACGTCGGCCCCGCCAAGGTCTTCTGCCGTGACCTCTTCACCGGTTGCGGCTTTGACTAGCGGGGGACCCCCCAAAAAAATCGTGGCTTGGTTCCTAACCATCACGGTTTCATCGGACATGGCAGGGACATAAGCGCCCCCAGCCGTGCACGATCCCATGACGGCGGCAATTTGGGGGATGCCCCGGGAGGACAAATTGGCTTGGTTATAGAATATGCGGCCAAAGTGCTCTTTATCGGGAAACACTTCGGCTTGGAGGGGGAGAAACGCCCCGCCGCTATCAACGAGATAGACGCAGGGGAGGTTGTTTTCCAAAGCGATTTCTTGGGCGCGCAGGTGCTTTTTGACCGTGATCGGGAAATAGGTGCCCCCTTTGACGGTGGCGTCGTTGGCGACGACAACGCATTCCCGGCCATGGATCCGGCCGATGCCGGTCACAATCCCGGCCGCCGGTGCCGACCCTTCGTACATGTTATGTGCGGCGAAGGTGGAGAATTCCAGGAATGGCGAGTTAGGGTCGATCAAGGCGTCGATTCGTTCCCGGGCAAGCAGTTTGCCGCGGGACTTGTGCTTTTCCACCGCCGCCGGCCCGCCTCCGGCAAGCGCACCCCGGAGGTTTGCCCGGTATTCAGCCATGACCGCATCCATGGCAGCCCGGTTGGCACGGTGGGCATCGTCGCCCAGGTTGATCTTCGATTCGAGGACTTCCATTTGGCCACAGAGATCTTACTCGTTCGATTGGATGTTGCCCAGTTTCAACCTGCTTCTGATTTGCCGATGTCATTTGACCGAGATGCGAAGGAAACATGTGGGGCCTGAGGCTGACGGAAAGTGGAAGCCAAGAGAAACGGGCTAGGCCACTAGCAATTATCCTCACGGCCCGATAAACTGATAGCCATGAGGTTTGCGTTTTTTGCAATTGGATTGGCAGCGGGGGTTGTAGCTCAGGCGACGACATTGACGTTCACCGGCGTGGCTGACGACTTTTTTGAGGCCTACCTGTCCACAAACGATACGGTGCAGGGCACGCTCATCTGCCAGCAAACGGGCACTTGGCAAAGTGGCGGCGCGACGGGATCGATTTCGCTCGTGGCGAACGTGACGAATTACTTGCACGTCCAAGCCCGGGATGCCTTTGGCGCTCCATCGATGTTTATTGGGCAAGCCTCCCTCAGCGATGCGGGGTTCGAGTTTCTCAACAACACCCAAACGATGCTGACCAACCCCAACGATTGGCAGCTGAGCCTCAACGGCTTTGGGGTCAATTACATCACCCCGACCGACCTTGGCCCCAACGGTACCGGGCCTTGGGGCACCCAATCGAACATTGACATCAACGCCCGCCGTCTCTGGTCCAACCAAACTGCGGGTGAGCACTACTTCAGCATCGCCATCCGGCCGGTTCCCGAACCGTTCACGTTGATCGGGATTGCCGGACTGGCATTGGTTGCCGCACGCAAACGCAAGTGAGCCTCTAGCCGGGGCTGAGCAGCACCGCCACTTCTGAACAGAAGTGGCGGCCTTTGCCAGTGAGGATGATTTTGTCGCCGTTGCGGTCGATCCACCCCCGTGCGGCGGCGGTTTGGAGGCCTTTTGAGTCTAGGGCCAGGTTTTGGGAGGGCAGCCCGGCGTTGAGCCGAAGCCCCAGCATAATCCGCTCAAAATCTTCGTCTTCCGGGGAAAGCGTTTCGGTATCGCAGTGGAGAGGGAGCCCTTGTTCAATGGCCTCGCAATACCGCTCTGGATGCTTCATGTTTGTATACCGGAACTTGCCCTTATCTACGGCATGGCAACCGACTGCCCCAGGGCCATAGGCGAGGTATTCCCGAGCGTGCCAATATTCCAGGTTGTGGCGGCACTGCCTTCCGGTTTTTGCAAAGTTTGAGATTTCATATTGGTACAAACCGGAGCCTTCGCAGGCTTCGATCGCCACATCGTACATGGCAATCTGGAGTTCTTCGCCAGGCAAGTCAAGCAGACCGCGCAAGTGGTGCCGATAGAAGCGCGTGTTAGGTTCGATGGTCAGGCAGTAGAGGCTCAGGTGCTCCGGGCGGAGGGCCAGCGCGGTTTCCAGATTTTGCCGCCACGCCCGCAATGATTGACCGGGCAGGGCGAACATCAGATCTAAGTTGAGGTTGTCGAACCCGGCGGCCCTTGCCTTCGCCACGGCCTGGGCGACATGGTCTGGCGCGTGGATCCGGCCGAGTTGAATCAAGTCGTGGGTTTGGAACGATTGGGCCCCCAGGGAAAGGCGGTTAAACCCGGCCTCCCGCATTGCTTTGAACTTGGGGAAATCGATCGTCCCTGGATTCGCCTCGCTGGTGATCTCACATCCCTCGATGGGAGGGTGGGCATCCACAATGGCTTCAAGAATGGCGGTGAGTTGACCGGTTGGCAGATATGTTGGTGTTCCGCCGCCAAAAAATACCGTTTTCGCCGGACGCCCCCGGTGAGGGCTTTGCTGGATTTCCTGGATGGTCGCTGCGGATGTGCGCGCCATGATGTCGCCAGAGAGGGCATAGCTGTTGAAATCGCAATAGCCGCACTTGCTGGGGCAGAACGGCGTGTGCACATAGATGGCAACGGGATCGTTCATGGATTTGACAGTTGGATCCTCGGCTCCATCAAGCCCAGGAACAGGATCCCATCGAATCCCATCTCCTTACGCAGGAAATTGACCAAGGCGACTTTGAACCGGAAGGCGGTGCCATCGCCATGGGTAAGTTCGCCGAGCATCACAACTCGGCGTTTGCCGATGGCCTTGCGGATGGCAGCTTTTTCCGTGCCGGTCAGCGAGTCTCGGTTGCGGAGCGGTGTGAGCCGCTCCGACAAAGCCGATGCATAGGCATCTTTGGCGATCAGCCCCGTAAGCACAAGGGGGACGACCATTAATATGAGTTGGTGCTCATCAAGATGAGCTGGTGCCCTCCGGCGCCGGGGGTTGCAATCCCTTCACCCGGATCGACCGTCGATGTGGTGGGCAGGGAATCGATGAGCGACGTGGCATGCGACAGGTGCTCGGCGAGGCGGCCATGCGTGTCGGCGATTTGCTCCAAGCGGTCATCCGTCCCCCCGAAAATCGAATCGATGAGGTCGCTGATGTGATTGGAATCGAACAGCCCTTCTTCGGGCTCCGACCCATTTTCAATTCTCTGCGTGCGTTGGTACCACTCCTCGTAAGTTTCGATCCGGTCGTGGAGGTCACGCGCCCGTTCATAGCGGCCCATCCAGTCTTGGAGCGGAATCATGCTCATGAACCGGAGGTGCAACGGGGTGTTGGTTGCCTCACGCTTTTTGCGAGGGACACCCTTCAGGACATAGTCGGCTTTTGAAGAAACCAACGGTTCGCCCCCGCCGGCCGGGGTGAGTTTGACCTGGGCGACGTTCCAGATTTTCATCGCAGGTTCGCCAGGGATCTCCCGGGCCGGATCATCGGAATACGTGATTTCCACCCGCATCCCGTCCTCCCAGGTCACGGCGGTCACCCGCCGTTCGTCATCGCGGACGAAGTGGGCCACGCGCGGAACGATGACCTCCACGTCGGTTTGGCTGTAGCCGTGGGGTTGGTACCGGATCATGTACCCGCTCGGCGAGATGTTCCAAACACCTCGGCCGATTTCGGACCGGGTGTCTTGGGGGGCCGGCAACACGGCGAGGCTTTCAAACTGTTCGTAGGTGGCGTTGGCCTGACGGCTCAGCCCCCGGATTTTGTTGTCGTATTCGATGAACGGGCGGAGCTCTTTGCTCGCTTGTTTATAGAGTTCCTCGGCTAGTTTTCCGGTCATGTAGTCGGCAGCCCCGTCTTTCAGGACGTCGAGCCCCTTTTCGCCGACGAGCGCGAGGAGGGCCGATTTTGCCTCGGGCGACATATCTTGGGGTTTGACCCGGGCCAGTACTTGCCAAATGAGGAGTTGGACGTTCCTTTGGGGCACATCACCTTTCGCGTTGTAGGCGTGCAGGAGCGTGTTGATGAATGCCTGCCGCGAGCCTTTCCAGGGGCCCCAGACATAACCCTCACCTTTGGTGGGGCCATAGGTGTAACCCTTGCCGCAAAACGATTTGACGGTCATTTTGTAGTGGCCGGGGGCCAGCGTAAACAGGTGGTCGGCGTTGCGATCCGCATCGCTAAGGGTGACCGGGTTGCGGAGTTCGATTTTGGCGAGGTTTGGCCAGCCCCAAATCTTGGCGTCTTTGATGGTGGTGCTAAGGGGCGGCTCGCCTTTGAGCAGGGTGTCCAGTCCGGGGATTTTGATCTCCGGCGGCTTGATGGGGCCGAACTGGGCGTGGGCGGCAACAGCTGCCACCATGGCCGCGGCTACAAAGGCGTGGCGGATCATTCCCCTATTTTAGCGGGGAATCGGGTTTGCCGCCGGAAAATGCCTTTGAGGAGTTGTCGGTCCGGTTATTCGAGGGCAGTTCGGCAGGCGGCCAAGACTTCATCGACATCTGGCAAGGCCGCATATTCGTAGATCGGGTTGTAACCGATGTGGACATCGGGCCGGGCAACAAGTTGCGGGCTGCTGAACAGCGTACCGAACACGTCCGGGTCGGAGACCACTTCGCTGATGATGTGTTGCCCAAATCCGCAGGTTTTGGTGTCCTCTTGGATCACGACTAGGCGGCCAGTTTTTTCCAGCGAGGTGGCGATGGCCTCCTTATCCAAAGGAACCAGCGAGCGGATGTCGATGATTTCGACCGAGGCTTCGGCGGCGAGTTTGTCGGCGGCTTCGACGGCGAGTTCGATGGTGTTCCCGTAGGTGACAATGGTCAGGTCTGACCCGCTGCGCACCACCCTAGCTTTGCCAAACCCTAACGGTTCGACCGATGCCACGTCGACCCGCTTGCGGAAGATGTGCTTGGGCACAAAAATGAAGCATGGGTCATCGGAGTGCATCGCTGTCCAGAACAGGCCGGCGGCATCTTCAGGCGTGGAAGGGATGGCCACCTTGAGCCCAGGAGTGTGGGCAAAGTAGGCTTCGTTGCTCTGGCTGTGCCACAGCGATCCGCCGGGCAGATAGGCGCCATAGGGGGCGTAAACGGTCATCGGGGTCGGCCAATCGCCAAAGCTGCGCCAACGGGTGGTGCTGACATTGCTCATGATCTGGTTCATGGCCGGGCAAAAGAAATCGACGAATTGGAGCTCAAATACTGGGCGCTTACCGTACATGGAAAGCCCAACGGCGACACCGATGATGGTTGCTTCGGCGAGCGGGCTGTTGAACACCTGCTTGGGGTACTTGTCGCTAAGCCCTTCGGTGAGTTTGAACACGCCCCCCTTGGGGTCTTCAATGTCTTCGCCAAAAAAGACGATATCGGGATCGCCGGCCAGCCCTTTTTCCAGCGTGGTATTGATGGCCTCGACCATGGTTTGGTTGCCGGTTGAAATCGGCGGGGTCGCCGGTTGGTCGGGAACGCCCCAAAGGTGGTCTTGGACTTCATCGGCCCGCGGGTCTTCGGCTTGTTCCGCTTCCCGGTAAATCGCGTCGACTTCGGCGATGATCTCTTCTTGAAGTTTTTGGAACCCTTCTTCGGTGAGTTCCCCGGCGGCGATCAATTCGTCTTTCAGGAGTTTGATCGGGTCTCGGTCGGCCATCTCGGCGATTTCGTCCGCGTCTCGGTATGTGCGGTGGTCATCGGAACTGGTGTGGCTGCTCAGGCGGTCCAGGTCGAACCACAGGATGCTGGGCCCATCGCCGGCGCGGGCTTTGGCGATCGCCTTGCCCGAGGCTTCCAGAACCGAATCTACTGTCCGGCCATCCGCTTTGATCACAAAGTCGCGGGCGATGATCCCATCGTGGTTCAAAGCCATGAACTTTTCAGTCGGGGTGCTGATGCCGTACTTGTTGTCTTCAATGACGATGATGAGCGGCAACTTTTCTTGCACAGCAAAGGCCCAGGCTTCGTAGAACTCACCCTGGCGCATGGCCGCGTCGCCAATTGTGGCAATGACCACGTTGTCCTTTCCGTCAAGCTGGATGCCCCACGCAACCCCGGCGGCGGGGATCAGGCCACCCCCCGTGGGAGTGCAGACACTGCCGACTTTGAGTTTGCGGCTGCTGTAGTGGCCGGGCATTTGCCGGCCGCCGCTGCTGGAATCCCGCTTGGCAAAGTAGGCCAGCGCCAAATCTTGCGTGCTCATCCCGCGGGCCAACATCAGGCCGCGGTCGCGGTAATAGGGGAACAGGTAGTCGTCGGCGTTCAACAGGTGGGCCATGGCCCCCAACGCTTCGTGCCCCATCCCGCTGACCTGGAACCATCCTTTGCTCTGGCGCAACAGGATGCCTTCCCGGCGATCGCCTTCCCGCGACGTCATCATCATGCGCAGGAAGTCAATCTTTATCAGCGGCTTGGTTTGTTGAATCACGGACATGGTTGTTCCTTTCGTCTTTGAAAGCGGCCTCCTCAGGGGCCCGGTTCCAGTATAGCTAAGGGGCTGTTTGAGCCCAAGGGGACGTTTCCTGGGAATCTGGGGCTTATTTCAGTAGAGATTCCAGCTTGACAACGTTCCCCTCGACGGTCAGGGCAAAGTTCCCTTCCGGCCGTGGTGGGTTGGGGGCCAATTGGGCGGGGTTCCCATGGGCGTTCCAAGTGATATCGCTGCTGTCGAAGACCAAGGGGGTCTTGGCCGGATCTTTGATATCTGACGAGTACTTTCCGCTGACCAAGTCGTTGAAGGCGTAGCCGAAGCCCTGGGGGTTTTGCTGCAGAACGCTGGGCGATTTGAGCTTTTTCTTGGCTTCTTCTTCCACCATGTCGCCCGTTTGGAGTCGGCGCCAAGTGGCGTCCATCCAGGATTCGGCAAACGGCAACTGACCCTCGGACTCTTGGTAAAGCATCAAGGCGGTGTGGATGTCCTTGAGGTTGGTCATCGTGTCGCCCTCATACTTGCGCTTGACCTGGGGCGAAAAAAATCCTCGTTTTTGGGCCGTCATCAGAAGTGGGCCGAGCCAAATCCAAAATGCGACGACCATACCGATAAAGAGTCCAAGACACCCAAACATCATGCGGCGGGTTCGGGGGTTACGTTCGTCGGTGGCCATTATCGCTGGTTTCCAGCAATTTTACTCGGTTGTTTGTCAGACGTACGAGATGGTGTAAGGGACGGTAAATTCCGCAAGTGCCCCCGATTGAGAGGATCCCCCTTTGCCAGCTGCCGACGCCGATGCACCCCCTGCCACGGCTGGGGCCGGAACTAGGGATCGACCTTTGGATCAAGCGCGACGACCTGACCGGCTTTGCCGGAGGAGGGAATAAGGGCCGGAAACTCGAATTCCTGATGGCAGAAGCGGTTGCCCAAGGTTCGACCGCGGTTGTGAGTTGCGGGGCCAGCCAAAGCAATTTCATCCGCCAGCTCGGAGCCGCTTGCGCAGTTTTGGACATGCGGTGCGTGGCGGCCACTATGGATGCCCCGTTCGAAACGGTGGACCGCCAAATGCGCGACGTGCCTGCCGAAGGCGGGAACCTTGCCCTAGACCGTTGGTTCGGCATTGAGCGGCACCGGGTCGCTGATGGCACCTGGCACGAACTGGAAGCCCACGCCGAATTTTTGGAGAGGGAATTGGCCGACCAGGGTGAAAAGGTTTACCGGATCTCGTTGGGGGGGAGCTCGGTTTTGGCCGTTCAGGCGTTTGTCGAAGCCGGCCGGGAAGTCGGGGCGGATTTCGATTGGGTGGTGACGGCCAGCTCCAGCGGAAGCACCCAAATCGGGCTCGCGCATGCGTTTTCGGGATCGAAGACCAAGGTTGTCGGCATATCTGCCGACCCAGAGCCTGAAATCATCGACGACTTGTTGGAGTTGAGTGCGCGCTATGGGGACTGGGCGGGGGTTCCGGCCCTCGAGATGGAGGACATCATTTTCGATCTTGACCACGTGGGGCCGGGATACGGCGTCGCCGGGCCAGAGGCAGAATCGGCCCTTGCGCTCATGGCCCAAAGGGAAGGGATCCTGCTCGACCCGGTTTATTCAGCCAAGGCGTTTGCCGGTTTGGTGTCACTGGCCCGTTCCGGCAGGATCTCGGGCCGGGTTCTTTTTTGGCACACGGGGGGGATTCCGGCGTTGTTCGCCCAGGCCCGGGGCCATTCCCCGAGCGGGGAACTCAGCGGGAAGTGACGGGACTTTGCATACCCACCCAGATGGCATGCGCCGGGTCGTGGTAGACCGTTGTGGCAAACCGGATGCCGCCATAAACCAGGAATGCGACGATGGTCACAATCAATGTCCAGTTCGCAAATGCGGTTTCCGAGCGCAGGCGCCACTTTTTGAGTGAACCGAATGCCCCCGCCAGGGCCGTGGCGGTGAACATCAAATAGAGGATTGGGCCGAAGGCGTTGGCGGTGAAGGCCGTGTGCCAATCCCCATGGAGGATGGATGTCCAACTCGTCGTCAGACCGCACCCTGGGCAGGGCCGATCCCACAAAACCACGCTGTAGCATTTGGGCAACCCCAACTGGGTGTGGGTGCCGTGGAGGTGCTTGTCTTGATGGAGGATCAGAGCCCCGACCACTGTGCAAACCGCCCACAAACCGAACCATGACCACTGGCCATTAAGGTTGCGCCGATGGACGTTTTGAGTGTCATATAGCCAGGTGGGCGGGGTCATGGGGTTGAAAGCAACTCGTCGAAGACTTCAGCGGGAATCACACACTCTGGATGGAGTGTCGATTCTTTTACAACGGAACCGATTCCCACAACGTTTCCTTCTGGGGTTAAGAGCGCTGCTTTAGGGCTTTCAAGGCGGTCGGAGATTGTGATTGGGCGCCCGTGGCGGATGCAGTCGACCTGCTCCGGATCCAATTGGATTTGTGGCAAATGGACAAGAACCTCCTTGACGGGGATCAGATCAGACGGTTCAGTCTCTTCCAATGACGTGGCATCGTCAGCCGAGAACTGGCCGGCGCTGGTGCGCCGAAGGGCAGAAATGTGGGCCCCGCATCCGATGGCCTGGCCCAAGTCGTGGGCCAGTGACCGGACGTATGTCCCGCCCGAACAGACGACGGTGAATCGGCCGGTTGCGCCATCGAGTGAATCCAGGCTGAACTGCGAAATAAATACGGAGCGGGATTTCAACTCGACCTCCTCGCCTTTGCGGGCATAGGCATAGAGAGGCTTTCCCAAGTGTTTGACCGCGGAATAGGCGGGAGGGAACTGTTCGATTTTTCCAATAAAATCGTGCAATTTTTGTTTTATCAAATTATTCAAATCATCGGGAATAGGCTTGGATTCTGTTTCTTCCCCCTCAGAATCGTACGTGTTGGTGGCGACTCCAAAGGTGATTTCGGCTTCATAGGTTTTTGGTTCCAGGTCAAGGTATTGCAGGAACCGGGTCGCCGGCCCGACCGCTACCACCAGCAGGCCGGTCGCCAAGGGATCCAACGTTCCGGCATGGCCGATCCGGCGCGTTCCAAAAATCCTCCTCAAACGGGAAATCACGCCATGGGAGGTGATCCCCGCCGGTTTGTCGATCAAGAGGATTCCAAACATGTGGCCATCGCCTGGACAAGTTTTGCGGCGGCGGCTTCGATCGGCTCGTCGCTGTGGGCTCCGCTGGCGTTGATGTGGCCGCCTCCTCCGAACTGCCGGGCGATCGCTGTCGTATCGATGGGGCCTTGGCTTCGGATTGAGATTTTGACGCGGCCGCTTGCACTTTCACGGAGGATTGCCGCCAGCCGAACCGTATCGATGGCCAACAGTTCGTTGACAAAGCCTTCGGTGTCTTCTTCGATCGCGCCGGACTGCTCGAAATCGCGCCGGGTCAGGGTGGTCCAGGCGATCTGGTTCCCCGAGGTCAGTTGGAGGTTGGCCAACGCTTTGCCAAAGAGCTTAACGGCGGGGAGGGGTTTGGAGAGGTAGACGGCCTCGTTGATCTGGCGGAGTTTTGCCCCCGCTTCCAGCAAATCGGCGGCCACGTGCATGCAGTGGGGGGTGGTATTGGGGAACCGGAAATTCCCGGTGTCGGTGAGGATTCCGACCAGGAGAAGCGTGGCGATATCCGGCGTGATTTGGACATCGGAGCCCCGCCACAGGTCGGCCAGGATTGCGGCAGTTGCGGGGGATTTGGTGCTGACAATGCGGATGTCGCCGGGTTCCTCGTGCGGCTGGTGGTGGTCGATGACCACCAATTTCCGGGCACCAAGGAGGGCAGGGCGGATGGTGTCGCCAATGCGGTCCATGGCTTCCAAATCCAAAAGGATGGCGAGGTCGGCTGGCCCGGGGTCGGGTTTGTTCGTGATCCGCTCGATCCCAGGCAGGAACCCTAGATACTTGGGAGCCGGGTGGTGGAACAGGACTTGGTGGGATTTTCCCAATTGGTCGAGGACGAAACTGAATGCCAGGGCCGACCCCAAGGCGTCCCCGTCGGGGTTCACATGGCTGGCAACCAAGATGCTTCCGGCATTTTGGATTTCGGCCAACAGACCGGGCCACATTTCGCCCAGTTGTCCGGGGGAGGCGTCGGTCATTGGGGGAGGATACCTGGGGGTCAGGCTGCCCGCCCCCCCTCTCCTCTGGGGTTCGATCAGCCACAATGGCATTGAGTGAGCGGCGAACTCGACCTGACCAAAAGCCGGACCAAGTGGTCCAAAGCAATCCTGATCAAAAGGATTCTTTGGGGGATTGTTTGGCGGTTGTTATTCCGCCCCTCACCCCGGCTGTTCTTTGATGGGTGGCGGATTTTTTGGCTGCGAGCGTTTGGCGCCAAGATCGGCCAAGGTGTGAAGATCAACAACACGGTCAAGGTGCTTTATCCTTGGGAGCTGGAGATCGGAGATGGGAGTTGGGTGGGCTGGGACGTGGACATCTACAACTATGCGAAAGTGACGATTGGCCGGATGGCCGTCGTTTCTCAATATTCTTACCTGTGTACGGGCACCCACGACTACGAAGACCCCCTGTTTCCCCTCGTGTTCTTCCCGATCACGATCGGCGATCAGGCGTGGGTGGCAGCCAAATGTTTCGTCGCGCCCGGGGTGAGGGTCGGCAACGGGACGATCATCGCCAGCGGAAGCGTGGTGACCAAGGATATGCCGGATTGGCAGATCTGTGGCGGTAACCCGTGCAAGCCGATTAAGGAGCGACCGCCGATCCGGAGTTGATGGAGGGTGCCACTGAAGAAACCAGTGGCACACTGCCTATGGCTTGGGCTGATTCCTGTTCCAAAGGAATGACCGTGTGGGCCTCTTGGGCAACCCCTCGCTAACCCTCACCAGACTTGGGGAGGGAAACTTTGCTGAATCCCGCCTTCGCGGAAATCACAAGTTTCGTAGGGTCGTGTAAAGGGATTCCGCCTCAAGGGCGGAATGACGTTCCTTTGACCTTCTCAATGGAAGACCCTGACCTCGTAGAGGTGCATGCTGGGGTTGGCCGAATTGTAGGTCATGGCCACCCGGACGTACCGGGCTGAAACCGCGGGGAACCGGTGGGTAAAGCCGCGCCGGGGCGAGGGTGCGCGGTTGGACGACATATCGGCCACAGTCTGCCAACTCTGTCCATCCGCCGAAACCGAGACCGTGTACTGGTAGTACCGTTCGCCATCCACATAGGGGTAGACCACAATCCGGCTGACTTCCGTTGGCTCCAGGAGGTCGATTTGAACCCAATGGGGTCCAGGGCCCGCGGCCCAATACCGGCCTGACGCCCGCCCGTCGGTCACGATGCCGGGGACGGCACTGCCTTCCGTCCCGCCGTCGCTGGTTACGGGTTTGCCCACGGCGATGCCGCGGTCAACCGACGTGTCCTCCAGGGGGAGCCCGTCGGTCAGGAGCTTCTTTGCGGCGGTTACGGGGTCTGAAGCTTGCGGCTTGGGCAATCCCTTTTGTTTGGTCCAGGCCAACTCCCATTCCGGCAAGCCGGGTTGTTGGGTCTTGCCTTCGAGCCCGTCAAAGAACCGCTCCCATCGCGGCCGGTAGAAATCCCACACGAGGCCCGACCATTCTTTGGCCGCATAGTCATACAGGATCGGGCCGCCCCAAACGGTCACCTGGAGCCGGGCATTCATTTCGAGGAGGTCCTTATCTTGAGGGGCTGCCGTCGCCCGGGCTTGGTCGATCCAACGATCCATCCGGTGATTGGGGATTGTGGCCAACAGGGTGTCGAGGTCGCGCATAAGGGTTTGGAAACGAGCCCTGGCCTTGGATACTTTGCCCATGTCTTTAGATTCAATGGCATCGACCACCTCTTCAACCGAAGCGCGGACAGCATAGTCGCCATACCGCTTGGCGACATCCACCAGGTCGCGTTGCCACAGTTTTGAACTTCCAAGGGTTTGGGAGAGGGCGAGCAAACCTTCAACCCGGTGGCGGGCATCTTTGAGTTCGTCGCCGACTTCGCCGACTTGGGCCATGGATGGGCGGCGGGTGTATTGGGCGGTTTCGCTTTGGGCGCGGCCCAGGTAGATGTCGCCGATGGTCGAAGACCAGATGGTGCGGATTGCCGCTGAGTCCTGCCCGTAGCGGTGGATTCCATACTGTGTCATCCATTTGGTGGCATCGACCTTTTCCGATGTCCACATCAGGTCGCACATCAGTTCATATTGGAGAGCGTTTTGCTCGATGCCCTCCATGGTGAGCCCCATTCCGGCCAAGCTCCCACGGTTTGGATCGGTGCGGACCGCCCAGACCTTTTCGACCAAGTTGGTCAGGTTGCCGCTCAAGACCGTGTTTTGCCCATAGTTGTGGAGCATGTTCCAAATGTAGGGTTTGCCCCGGAAAGCCTGGCTAGCCCGCCAGACTTCATAGGCTTCGCCGGCCAGGTCGAGCAAGACCATGTCCTGGTTGGGGACGCCGCCCAGGTAAGCTTCGATTTCAGGCTCGTGCCAAAAGTTGCGCTCGTTGTAGAACAGCCAACCCTGCATGACCCACTTGCCTTGGGGGTCCCCTTTTTTAATGCTGTTGTGGACTGCTTGGGCGATTTCGCGCAGTTCTTGGTCTTTGGTTTCTGCGCTGACCTGAGGGGACATTTCGTTGTAGATGTCGGCGAGATAGAGCCCGGCGGTGCGACCGTATTGTTTTTTGTATTCTTTGATGAACCGTTCGCCGATTTCACCGAAGAGCGGGTTGCGGGGATCGAGCATATAGGTGGGTTCGAACCCACACCACCCGCTTGAACGGCTGTAATCCCCCGGGCGGAGCTTGGCGGCGAACGCCTTGGGGATGAAACTGGCAAATGCTGGCGTCACCGGCGTCATGCCGAGCGCGAATTCTTGGTCGAGGATCTGTTGCTGCAACTTGGCCTGGCTATCGATCCAGGCTTGGGGGAGCGGACCGCCATGGGAATCCACATTGCCCATCCATTGCCACGGGCGGAACGCCGGACCCACGAAGTGCTCCCGGATTTGGCGGTCGGTCAGGCCGTAACCGCGCCAGACCGTTTGCCAGACTTTTTCCAGGCCGTTCATGGCCAGGGGCATATTGATGCCGTGTAGGGCCATCCAGTCGATTTCGCGCTGCCACCGCTTCCAATCCCAAAAGGCAGTGGTGTAGCCAAATGTGCAGACGTTGAAGTAGTGGCGGTATTGCAGGGAGTTGGGGCCGGAATTGATTTCGGCATCGGGGAACTCCTTGGGCAACCGGAGCTGGTCGCCATCCCACGTCACCACGATCCCGCATTTGGCTTTGAGGTAATCGTATGCGCCCCGGCACATGGCGACGCCAGTTGTCCCCCGGACTTCCACGACGCCACCCTGTGCCTTGACGGCATACCAATCCAACCCTTGGGACGGCGGCGACTGCACAAACCGGAACTGTTTGGATCGTCCACCGATCAACCGCGCGAGGACCCCCTTTGCCGCGGATTCCTGGGTCGTTGCAGCCCCCGCGGTTGCGGCGGCGAGCATCAAAGTGGCGGCGATGGCCGGCTTCATGCCAGGGAACTTACCTGGATCACGGATTTTCCGTCAAAAGGGCGCGGAGGCCAGACTCGAACCTCGTCTGGGCGCGGAACCCCAATACTTCGGCAGCAGCGGTAGGGATGCCTTGGCTGTGCCGGATATCACCTTCTCGGGCCGGCCCGTGGGAAACAGGGCTCGGCGACGATGTGGCTATCACCGTCAGTTCGCAGAGGGTTTTTACGGAGGTGCTTTCTCCTGTGCACACGTTGAACGCGCGGCCCGCGCAATTCCGAGCTTGGGCGGCCAGCATGTTGGCGGCTACCACGTCTTGGACGGCGATGAAATCCCTGGTCTGGTCGCCGCTGCCATGGATTGTGATTGGGGCGCCTTCAAGAGCCCGCTTTGCAAAAATGCTGATGACTCCACTGTAGGGCGAATCTGGGCGTTGGCGGGGGCCATAAACGTTGAAGTAGCGCAGGCACGCGGCCGTCATGCCGAACAGCCGGCAGTAATTGCGGACATAGAACTCGCCAAGAAGCTTTTGGGAGCCGTACATCGAAATCGGCTCCTTGGGGGCGTCCTCCGGTGTCGGGACGACTGGGGTATCCCCATAGATGGCGGCCGAGCTGCTAAAGACGACATGAGCCCGGTTGGCGCGGGCCGCTTCGAGAACAGCCATCGTCCCGGTGGCGTTGACCGCATGGGCATGGAGCGGTTGGTCTAAGGTTTGGGCTACGTTGCTGACGGCGGCCAAGTGGAAGATTGTGTCGCAGCCTGCGGCGGCGGTTGCCAAGGCGCCTTGATCGAGGATGGAGGCGCGGTGGAATCCGACTTGGCCATCATAGAGGGCGACATTGGATTCCAGCCCATTGCTGAGATCATCGATGACGGAAACCTCAACCCCCGATTCCAGCAAGGCGAGCACCAGGTGCGAACCGATGAACCCGGCGCCGCCCGTCACCAGGGCTTTGCGCGGATAGCTCACCGTGACCTCCGGCGGTGCGGGCTTTCGTCAACCTTTTGGTAAATCTCCATCAATTGGTGGAAATTGATCTCAGGAGTGTAATTCCCCTCAAAGCGGTGGCGGGCAGCTTGGGATCTGGTCTGCCAATTGGTATCGGGCAGAGACGCCGCTTCTGTGATTACTCGGGCAAAATCTTCGGGATCCGAAGGATTAGCCGCAAGGCCGACATCCGGACATTGCATGATTTCCGGCATTGCGCCATGGTTCGGGACGATCGACGGCGTCCCGAAGCTCAAAGCCTCTGCGAGGGCCAGGGGGAAGCCTTCGTAACAGGTGCTGGTCATCACCACATATTTTGAAGTCTGGATGAATTCTTCGACCTCATCCTTTTGGACCCAACCATGCCAAACGAGGCTGGGGCAGTCCTGTGATTTGGCCATCAAGGCGTCTTTCATTTCGCCCTCCCCCAAAATATGGCAAGTCCAACCTTTTGGTTGAGCTTTGAGCCAAGCATCGACTAGGACATGGGGGCCCTTTTCCTCGACGATCCGGCCGACAAAGACCATCTTGTTCTCGCGCGGCTTGGCGCTGGCTCCGTGGTCGGCGGCGAAGTTCGGCTTGATGTGGATGCGGTCGACTGGCAACCCAGAACGGGCAAAAATCTCCTTGGCAAATTCAGACAGGCAGATATAGCCGTCGCACATGTGAGTAAAGGCCCCGTTCCAGCGGTTGACCTGTTGCATCAACACCAACGGCACAGTTGCCGAAAGCGATCCCCGGTAGCACTTGTGCTTCAAGGCCGGGAAGGGGAATCTCCCGACGCAATCTTGGCAGGCCCGGCCATCGCGCATAAAGGCGGCTTGGGCGCAACAGGTTCGGAAGTTGTGCAGGGTTTGCACAACGGGGACGCCTTCGAGATTGCAAGCCTTGTAAACGCTGGGCGAGAGGTGGATAAAAAAATTGTGGACGTGGACGATATCCGGCTTTGATTGCTGGATGGCTTTGCGCACCATTTGCAGGCCGTCGTTGGACCACACAATGTTTTTGGCGGCCTTGAGTTTGTTGCCCAAGCCGCTGATCTCGTCTGGGTTATCGACGAAAAACTGTTCGACTTCCACCCCGTGGGCGCGGAGGAGTTCGGCCTCCGATTCCAGGACACTGATTTCGCCGCCGGGGCTCCAAACGTACCGGTTATGCACTTGCAAGACGCGTTTGATCGGCATTCCGGACATGGCTCCTTTCATAAGTATGGTTGATCGGGGCCAGGACTCCATGGAGGCGGTACGCTTGGCGGGTCGATGGGCGGCTTTGGTCCGATCAAGCGGTTGGTGTTTTGGCAGAACATGCCCAGCCACCACCAATCAGGGGTACTGGCTGCGCTTGCCCGCAACCACGGCTACGAGGTTGTTTGGGCGGTTCAGGAGGGGCTGAGCGGGGAGCGCGCGGCCATGGGGTGGCCGGAGTTCGCCGATTCTGGTGTGACTTTGGTGGAATCGCCGGAAACGGCACAAGCTGAGGCCTTGCTCTCAGGCCGCTTTGAAGAGACATTGCATATTGCCGGAGGGATCTTTGGGGTGCCATTGGCGCGGAGTGCCTTTTTTACGGGCATGAGGAAAGGGTGCCGGTTTGCCCTCATGAACGAAGCGCCCCTCCCAAAAGGCATGGAGGCCGCCGGAGGGCGTTCGCTGGCGAACCGGGTTTTGGGGGGCCTGCAACCGGCCGCCCAACGGGTCGTCCGGGCGAGGTATGGCCGCCAAGTCCTCTTTGTCCTTGCCATCGGGGCGATGGCGGAAGAGGCATATCGTGTTTTTGGATGGGGGGAAAAGGTTTTCCCGTACGGGTACTTCCCGGCTGGGCCGGGAGAGGGGTTCCAGGCCAAAACAGCGGCAGAACCGTTCACGATCCTCTATTTGGGCCAGTTCAGCCATCGCAAAGGAGCGGATGTTCTGGTTCAGGCTCTGGCCCAAGTTTCTGGCCAAGGGTGGAGGGCAGAGCTCTATGGGGCGGGCGAGCTGGAAGGCGATTGTCGGGCCATGGCGGGACAGATCAAGGGCGGTGTCGTTGAAATACACGATTTTCTGCCCTGGAGCGAGGCGATGGCCCGGCTCGAAACGGCGAGCCTCGTCGTTGTGCCGAGCCGCCATGACGGCTGGGGGGCTGTGGTTGGGGAAGCCCTGATGCGAGGGGTCCCGGTGGTGGCCACCGATCAAACGGGGAGCCAAGTCTTGGTTCGCGGCAGCCAGCCGGACCGGGGGGCGGTGGCTAAGGCGGAAAGCGTCCCCGATTTGGCCCGGATCCTGGACAGCTGGATCCAAAGGGGCCTGATGCCCTTGGAACGCCGAGAGGCGATCGCCGGATGGGCCAAGTGCCTTGAGCCCCGAAACGCCGCGGATTACCTCGACCAGGTCATCCGTTGGAGCCAAGGCGGGGCAAGGCCCAACTCCCCTTGGGAACCGGCACCCGAGACGTCCCAACCCGAACGGTAAACTCCCCGCCTCATGTGCGGGATCGCCGGCTATATCGGTAAGCGCAATGCGGTCGATGTCGTGATCGACCAAATCGAACGGCTCGAATACCGAGGCTATGATTCGACCGGGGTCGCGTTCTTAAACGACGACTCTTTGCGTGTGCTCAAACGGGCGGGGAAGCTCGCCGAACTTCGCAAGGTCGTCGAAACCGAAAAACCGCATGCCGAACGAGCGATTGCCCATTCCCGGTGGGCCACGCACGGGGCCCCAACCGATCTCAATGCCCACCCCCACTTTGACCAAGAAGGCACGGTGGCGGTCATCCATAACGGCATCATCGAAAACTATCTGGAGCTAAAAGAAGAGCTGGTGCGGGCCGGCCACACGTTTCAAAGCGAAACCGACAGTGAAGTCGCCGCCCACATCATCGGCCAGGAATATGCGGTTGGCGTGCCGATCGAAGAAGCCGTGCGACGCGCTTTGGGCAAGCTCCGCGGAGCCTTCGGTTTTGTCGTCATCAGCATCCGGGAGCCGGAGAAAATCGTTTGCACCCGCAATGCAAGCCCCTTGATCCTGGGCTTTGGAGAAGGCGAGAACTTTATTGCCAGCGATATCCCGGCCTTGTTGCCCTACACGCGGACGGTTGCGGTGCTGGACAACGACCTCGTCGCTTTGGTGACTCGGGACGGGATCAGCGCCAAAACCGCCGATGGCCATCCGGTCGAGTTGGCCCCGTTCGATGTGGATTGGGACATCGCGAGTGCGGAAAAGGGCGGCTACGAACACTTTATGCTCAAGGAAATCCACGAGCAGCCCGACGTGGTTCGGCAATGCCTGGCGGGACGGCTCGGCCAGGAGGAATTCACAATCGGCGGACTCTTTGGCGAGCATGTGTGGCACGACATCGACCGCGTGAACATCATCGCTTGCGGCACGGCTTACCATGCGGGGCTGATGGGGAAGACTTTGTTCGAAAAGCTGTTGCGGCTGCCGACTGACGTTTACTTTTCCAGCGAATTCCGCTACAACGACCCCTTGCTCTCGCCAAAATCGCTGGCGGTTTTTGTCAGCCAGAGCGGCGAGACGGCGGACAGTTTGGCGGCCCTGAGGCTGTGCAAGGAGCGGCGGATCAGGACTTTGGGGATCGTGAACGTTGTCGGATCGAGCATAGCCCGGGAAGTCGACCGGGTTCTTTACACGCAGGCCGGACCAGAGATCAGCGTGGCTTCGACCAAGGCCTACGTTGCCCAGTGCCTGGTGCTCTACATGCTGGCGTACCACATCGCCCAAGTCAAAGAGATGCCCGGCGTCGGTGTCCTGCGGGGCCTCAAAGCGTTACGGGAATATCCGGAGAGCGTCCAAGAAGCTTTGGAAAGCGAGGCCGCGATGCATGACGCCGCCAAAAGGTTCGTCAACGCCCCCCTGGTGTTCTTTTTGGGCCGCGGCGCCGACGCCAGCGTCGCCTTGGAGGCGGCACTGAAACTGAAGGAAATCGCCTACGTGCCGACCCAGGAATGCCCGGCTGGTGAAATGAAGCATGGCCCGCTTGCTTTGATTGAGCAGGGAACCTTGGCCGTGGTGGGGGCCACGCAGGCCGACACGCGGGACAAACTCGCCAGCAACATCCGCGAACTGCAGGCCCGGGGAGGCCACGTTTTGGGGATCACGACCAAGGATGATGCGCTGGTTCCGCCGGTTTGCGATTCCGTTTGCCAACTCCCGCAAACTGGCGATTGGTTTCTGAATGCGTTGCTTTCGGTCGTTCCGCTCCAACTGTTCAGCTATTACATGGCTCTAGAGCGGGGATGTGAGATCGACCAGCCACGGAACCTAGCGAAATCGGTGACTGTCGAATAGCCCCCTGAGCCTGGCCCCGTTTTGCGCCGAAAACCCAGATATGGGTGCACTCCGCAAGACGGCGCCGGAAATCCTTCAGCCGACTCAAATCATCATTTTCCCGGTCGACCAGGTTCGGTCGCAGCCGGTTGAAGGCCCCACGTGGTGGGAAAAATTCCAGGATAGCGATGCTGGGAGCCTGATTTTGTTCGAAGCCAAAATGTTTGGCCTGACAGCGTTCTTTGTGGCCCTGACCGGCATGATCGGGTACTTTGCCATCTTTTCCAAAGAGGCCAGCGGCATTGAGCTCAGCGACACAATGAGTTGGTCGGGGACGAAATCGGCCCTGATGCAACCCCATTCTCGGTTCCCGTTCCAGGCCAATTACGAATAAGGAAAGTTAAGACCTGTATAATAACTGCGGGAGCCTCATTTGGGGGATCCCGCAGTTGCTTTTCCGCCGCACGGCATTTTGAACCCGGTTGGATTTCCAGGATCGCCACGATCAGGCGGAATTGCCTCGAAAATTGCAGAGGCTGGTTTTTTGGATGATTACGGAAGAGTCGCGAACGGAGATGAGACGGCAGGGCGGAGCGGCCCGCCTCCCGCGCTATGAGCAGCCTAGCTTCAAGTTTTTGAAGCGGTCGGCCGATATCGTGATCTCGTTGATCGGCTTGATTTTGTTGTTCCCCATTTTCTTGATCTTGGCCTTGGTGGTGCTGACCGCCGATGGCGGACCAGTTTTTTTCAAACAGCAACGGCTGGGCCAAAGGGGCAAGCTCTTTTGGATGTACAAGTTCCGATCCATGCGCAAGGATGCCGAAAAGGCGCTTAAGGAGCTGCTGGAGCGGGATCCGGCGGCCAAGAAGGAATTTGAAGAAACCTACAAACTCAAAAACGACCCGCGGTTGATCCGGTTCGGCTCTGTGATGCGCAAGACGAGCTTGGATGAGTTGCCGCAGCTGATCAACGTCCTGATTGGCAACATGAGCATTGTCGGGCCCCGGCCGATTGTTGAACCGGAAGCTGCCAAGTATGGGGACGACATCGACGTCTATTTGAAAATGAAACCCGGATGTGCCGGGCTTTGGCAGTGTAGCGGGCGGAACGACACCACCTACCAAGAACGCATTGAATTGGACAAAGACTATTATTGGCACGCTTCTTTTAGGAGGGACTTTGTGGTGTTGTACCGGACAGCGGTTTCCATGTTGACCGGGCGGGGTGCCTATTAAAGGCGGGGGTTCACGAAATGAATCCAGTTTTTGTGAGACCCTTCCCTGGGACTGGGAACGCCCAAACCGAATCGGACGCTAAGATAGGGAGCCTTTCACGATGAGCACAGCCGCAATCCCAGAAGAGCCGCAGATCGCCCCGACGGGTTTTCCAAAACTAACCGTCGATGGGGTGCGCGAATGGGCCATGCAACCCCAAGTCTTGGGGGGGGGCGCCATCATCGCGCTTTTCCTGGCCGCATTCAGCACATTCTCGGTCACGACTTTTCAGCTTTGGATCGAGCCGGACAGTTATTACCAGCACGCGCCGCTGGTGCCCTTTGCCATGGGCTACCTGCTCTACCATAACCGGGAGAAGATCCTGGCGGCGCCGATCAAGCCGACCCTGTGGCCGCTGCCGCTGTTGATTGCCATTTGCGGCTTGCAGATCGTTGCGATGTGGACCTTCTTTTTGGCGCCCCAAAGTCTGCTGTTTGTTGCCGGCCTGGCCACTTTGTCGTTGATGTTCTATGGCTGGCAGCGGACCTGGCACATGTTGCCGGCGATCGGTTATTCGATCATGGCGTTGCCGATTTGGAACCGCATCATCGACGACCACACGAACAACCTCCAGATCTGGTCGACTTCCGGGGCCTATTACCTGCTCAAGATCATTGGCATGGAGCCGTTCCGGGCCGAACCGACGGTGATCAACTTACCGCACTATAACCTGTACATTGCAGCCGCCTGCAGCGGGATGAAGCTGACGCTCGCGTTGATCGCTTCGACTGCTCTGATCATGATGATCGCCCGGCTGAAGTGGTGGGGCAACTTGATTTTGCTCGGGCTGATGTTGCCGCTCGCGGTGGCGATCAACTCGCTTCGGATTGCACTGATCGGCATCTTGGGCAACCAATTTGGCAGCGACGCCGGCGAATGGATGCACCATTACGGGAGCTACGGCACGTTGCTGCTCGCCTTTTGGATCCTTTACTTCACGGCTAAGAAACTCGGGTGGAAAGTATGAAACGCGTGGCAATCGTTGTTGCGCCGGTGCTGGCAATCATGGCCGGAATCGGCATTTATGGTTCTGCACCCAAGGGGGCAAAGCACACCGAGGCGTGGCTTGAAGACATGATGCTGACCGAAGTCGGCGACTACCAGCTTGCCCCAAAGGAGTTCGGCTCCAAGATCAGCTACAAAATGGGCGACGTCAGCTACGAAGTCCTGAAGCCGATCGGCATCGCCTGTCAGATCATGGAAGACTCGAAGGGCAACCAGATCGACGTCGTGGTGATCGCCGGTGATTCGATGGAGGCCTTCCACGACCAAAAAATCTGCTTCAACGCTCAGGGTTGGACGTTGACCACTCTGGAAAACCGCGAGTTGGAGACCAAGACCCGGGGCAAAATTCCGATCACGTGGATGACCATCCAACGGGGCGATTCGCCGAAGCAGGAAGCCATGTACATTTTTCGCACACCGAATGGCTTTGCCAATTACGACAGCGCGAAAATCGAATTCCTGAAAGCCAAGGTCAAAGATCCGTTTGCTGAGACGCTCGGATTCTCGTACCGGTTCGTGAGCATGACGCCGGGGATCACGGAACAAGACCTGCGCGAGTTTGCCGCTAACTATATCGACCAGCTGAACGAGTCGACAAAGGGCATCCTTTAAAGTTTGCCTAGGCAGAAAAATCTAAGGGGCGGGTTCCTCAATGGAACCCGCCCCTCATTGTTTTGAAGGCCTGAGATGATCCTTAGGCGCCGGTGATGTGGGCGTCCTTGGCGCTCACCCGGTTGGCGACATACCCAAGGAACGCCGGCGACGACGCTTCCAGGTTGGCGACGGCTTCGCGGAATTCAGACTTGCTGGCCCGGCCGGGCTGCCAAATGAGGATGGAGGCATCGGTTGCGGCCGCCAACGAGGGCGCATCCGCAAGGCCGATGACGTGCGGCGAATCCACAACGAGCATATCGGCCTGGGCCGTCAGCATGTTGATGATTTCCTGCATGCGGGGTGATCCCATGACTTCTGTCGCATTGGCGGGGATTGTGCCGCAAGTGACGACATACAGCCCGTCGACGGTGGTCGGCTGAAGGACGTCGTTGACGCCCGCCGAACCGATGAGCAGGTCACCCAGGCCCGGCTTATCCTGCAACCCAAAAAGCGTGTGGATTGTCGGGTGCCGCATATCGGCATCCACCAGGATCGTCCGCTGGCCGTTGAGGACAAAAGCGATAGCCAGGTTGGAAGCCACCACCGATTTGCCTTCTCGCCGGAGTGTGCTGGAAACGGTCAGCGACTTCATTTCGCTGGCCCGGCCATGCACTGCAATGTTGGATCTGAGAACCCGATAGGCTTCAAATGCCAGGTTGGTTTGCGGGTTTGTGATGATGGGGTGTTTGCTGCGGCTGCGATCCGGGATGTTGGAAAGGTTGCTGTGGCCGGAAAGGACATAGGCTTCCTCGCGGCTGTTGACCTTGTCCAGCGAAGAGTCGCGGACGATGCTGAAGACAATGGCCAGGGCCAACCCGAGCACCGAAGCGATCGCCATCGTCACGGCCCAGTTCGGCTGGGTTTGTTCGGCAAAAATGGCACCCGTAACAGGTTCAACGGTCGACCGGACTTGGTTGTTGCGAAGGGCGACGCGATCGCGCAACTGTTCCATGTTCACGATGGATTGGGTGTGGAGCCCGATCCTCCGTTCAAATTCCCGTTGTTCTTGGGTGAAACTCCCCAGCGCATCGAGCTCGGCTTGTCGTTGATCCACGATGCGGCCCAGTTCAGTGCGCCGGGAGATGGCGGCATCTTTGTTGGCATTGGCTTCGCTCAGGCGGCGGACGGCGATATCGTATTCAGGGTTGTCCTCCATCAACGTCGCCTTCAATGAGCTCTCGAGGTCGGCGATGTGGTCTTCTTGGACTTTGATTTGGGCATCGACCTCTTTGACTTGGGGTGCCGTATCTTTGTAGGTTTGCACCAGTTCCGCGCGGCGAACCTTGAGGAGGTTAAGTTGTTCGCGGGATTGGTTGACCCGTTCGTAGTTTTGGAGGTCGATGAGGCGGGGACGCTGTTTGGGCGTCCGGGCCAGGGCTCGCTCGGCTTCGCTGGCATTGGCGAGCGCGGCTTGTTCGATTCCTTGGGATTCAACGAACGTCAGGCGGGCTTGGGCCAGCTGACCTTGTCGGAATTGGATTTCTGACGTGCTATCGACGACGCGTTTTGATTGCTTGAAGGCGGCAAACTCAGTTTCTGCCTGTTTGAGGGCGTCGGCTTCTTCTTTTAGCCGTTGTTCAACAAATTGTTGGGCGCGCGCGGCGGCTTCAGTCCGTTTGCTGTCGCTGAACCTTTGGAATGCTCGGGGATAGGCTTCAGCCAATTTCTTGACTTGGTCTTTGTTCCCGCCATCGACCAGGAGGTTGATGACGTTGCTTTCTTTCTTTTGCACGACCGAGACTTGGGGGAGGGCCCGGTATTCCTCCAGCGTTTGCGGCCTTTCGATGCCAGCTTCTTCCAACGCATCGAAATAGACTTTGGGGGTTTGGATCAGTTCGACTTGGGTCGTCAGGGGATAGACGGCACCCGGGACGGTGATATCGGCGGCGATGTTTTCGGGGGAGGGGCTGATGCCGCCTCCGTTGGTCCCTTCAACGAGCATTTCGGCCCGGGACGAGTAGCGTGCGGGGAGGATGAGGCAGATCGCCACCCCGATGGCCAAACAAACGAGGAGGGTGGTCCAGAAGACCCCTTTGTTCCGTTTGATCGAGTTGATGAACTCGGTGAGCGTGACCGACGAGGTCTGTTCCGGCACCTGCCAGGTTTGGGGGTCGCGTTCTGCCGTCGCCATGTTGATATCAGTGTCCTGCAAACTGGACGGCCTAGGATACCTGTCCGGGTTCAATTTTCGGTTTTTTGGGTTGGAAAACTGAGCCTTTTCGAGGTTTGGCAGCTTAACCAAGGGTCAAAATGACTCCGGAATGCCTGAATTGGTTGTTGAGAGGTGCGACCGCACCGGAGTGGAACCGAGGGGCAAGTGGGACAGGGTCATCTTCTTCGACCGTGATGGGGTCTTGAACATTGACCACGGCTATGTTTCATCCAGGGATCGGTTCGAGTGGGTCGCCGGGGCCCTGGAAGCGATTTCCAACCTGGATTCCATGGGGATCGGAGTCGGCATCATCACCAACCAATCCGGAATTGGCCGGGGGTATTACCGCGAATCCGAGTTCCTGGAGTTGATGGAATGGGTTTGCCACCAGGCCCCGATTCGGTATGTGGCCTATTGCCCGCATGCCCCAGAAGCCGAATGCCCGGGCCGGAAACCCGGGCCGCTAATGGTCCAGAAAGCCTTGACTTGGTTCGGTTGCCCGCCGGACCATGCCGTCTTGGTTGGGGACAAGGAATCAGACATGGAGGCGGCGCGCAACGCCGGCATTCGGGGAGCACAATTCACCGGGGGAGACCTTTTTGGATTTGTGCAAAAATTATTGTAAGAACTTCTTGACTTCCTGCGCTTTTTCGGTCGGCATCACCAAGATTTGCCCATCGGTGACCACGACGGCTAATCCTTGGACGCCCAATAAGTTGACCACCTGTCGGCCGAATTCGTTGTAAACCACGTTGTCATGCGACTCGATGACCTTGGAGGGGCCGACAGCCACGTTGCCGTCGGGGTCGGGCGAGAAAGAGCGGGCAATGGCGTCCCACGCCCCCAAATCATCCCACTCGAATGTCGCCTCGGCCACCAAGACTTTGTCGCTTTTTTCCATGAGGGCGTAATCGATCGAGATGCTGGCAAGGCCCTCGAAGGAGGCATCAGCCGCCGCCCCGTCACCCCTGGCGATTTCACCGGCGATTTTCCGGGTACCGGCCGCCAAATCCGGTTGGTGACGCTCCATCTCCGACATGAAAGTCGGGAGCGTGTAGAAAAACATGCCGCTGTTCCACAAGAAGTTGCCGGCGGAAAGGAACTCTTCGGCGGTTGCCCGGTCAGGTTTTTCCGTGAACTTATTGACTTTGAAGACTTCGCCGACCGGCTCCCCGCAATCGATGTATCCAAAGCCGGTTTCGGGCCGGTCGGGCCGGATGCCGATTGTGACGATGGCGCCTTGGGATTCCGCGGCATCCATGGCGCGGTTGGCGGTTTCTTCAAACTGGGTTTGGGTGTGGATCCTTTGGTCGGCGGTCAAGACGGCGACGGTGAGAAAGGCCCAGTCATCCGGGTATTGGGCGATCAGGTTTGCCGCCACCCAGACCAGCGCGCCGGCCGTGTTGCGTTTTGCGGGCTCGGCCAGAATGTTCGGCTTGGGGACTTGCGGGCAGGCCGTTCCGCTCATTTCGGCAAGGTGCCGGGCCGTGGCGATGTAGGTTCGGGCGGGAGAGGAAAGTGCCGCCGCCCGTTCGACCGATTGGGCGAGCAACGTTTTGTCGGGGTCGGCCAGCTTGAGGAATTGCTTGGGCCGCTCTTTGGTGCTCACCGGCCAAAAGCGTTCTCCGGAACCCCCGGCCATCACGACGGCAACCCGTTTGTTCATTGTTCTTTCCGTTTGTAAACTCCGTCGATCAGTTTGTGTCCGCTCAGGACGATTTCAGATTCGGTTTTGAACGAAATCGTGGCATCGATTTGGTCGGGGAGGCGTTCCTGAGCCGATTTGCCAGCCATTCCGCGGAGTTTTTCCAAATCCGGGGGAAGGGAGAGGTGTTTGATGGCGAGCCGGTTTTGATCGCGGGTGTAGTCGCCTTGAAGGGCCACATCCTGCCCAAACGCGCTGATTTCGATCTTAGCCTTGCCGCCGCCAAAGGTCAACACCACCGGCCTGCCATCTTCCGAAACCCATGTCCCTTCGATGCCCGGTTCCGCCATGCAGGCGGCCAAGGAAAAACCCGCGATCAGCAAGATGGTGAGTTGGGCAGCGCGGCGCACGCCAGAAGTGTATCCTTAGCGCCTGTAGACGAAAGGGATGTTTGCCGACGAAACCCGAGCCCGTGCTTTGGCCGACCGCATCTGCACCAAGATGAACCGGCCGATCCGGGACGACCTGTGGCGGCTTTTCGGTGTTTGGCCCAATGCCGATGACGGCCTTGCCCGGTTCGAGAGGGTCGTGTCTGCCATGACCGGCCCTGGGGCGTTCGCCGACCAGTTCATCGCCATCCCGGAATTGGCGGCGGGAGTGGTGGGTTTGGTTTGTCTGAGCTCGCACGCGACCGACGTTTTGACCCAAAACCCAGAGTTGGCGGGTTTGTTGCTGGACCCCGGGGCGCTTTCGTCGATCCGGGGCCGAGAAGATGTCATTGCCGAAGGACGTCGGATGCTTTGCCACACCAGCGGTTATTCGCACCAACTCGACCGGCTCCGGTATATCAAACAAGAGCGAACCTTGTTATTGGCGGCCCAGGATATGGGGAATCTGATCCCTCAGCCTGAGATTTGGCGGGGCATCAGTGAACTTGCAACCGGTTTGATCCAATTGGCCCTCTCGGTTTCGTGGAACCAGTTCCGCAAACGGGGAGACCATCCGGAGGTTTGCCCAATCGGGGTTGGTGTTTTGGGCAAGCTCGGGGGATTGGAGTTGAACTATTCGAGCGATATTGACTTGGTTTTTGTCATGGGAGAAGGGATCGCGGAGCCCGATGCGCGCAAGTTTTGCGAACTGTTCCGCTCCGCGTTGGCCGACCGGATGGGCCGGGGCGACCTCTACCGTGTCGACCTCCGACTCCGGCCATTCGGTTCCCAGGGCCCGCTCGCCAACCCCATGCCGGCAATCGAGCGGTATTACGAAAATTACGCCGAACCTTGGGAGACGGCGGCTTTGGTCAGGAGCTTTATGATCGCCGAGCAGCCGGGCTTGACGGAATGGTGGGATTCTTTGAGGCAAAGAACCGTCTTCGCCGGCCACCGCACCGAGATGTTTTTGGGAAACCTGCTTTCCATGCGGCGCCGGGCCGAGTCGTCCGTCGGCCCCGGCGACCTTAAACGCGGTCCGGGCGGGATTCGCGATGTCGAATTGACCGTCCAAGCGGCGCAGATTTTGAATGGCGACGAGCACCCGGGACTGCGGGGACGTCCGACGGTGGCCATGCTCAAAGAGGCGGGTGCCTTGGGCGTCATCGACCCGGCGATGGCAGAGCGGCTATCCCAAAACTACATTTTTTTGCGCACCGTGGAGCACCGGATCCAGATGGTTTCCAACCAGCAGGTCTACTCATTGCCCGACGACGAATTGGCCCGGCGAGTGGTGGCGTTTTCCCTTGGCTACGGATCCGCGATTCCACTTGAAACCGAACTCAGCGCCCGGAGGACCGAAACACGGAGGGATTTTGAGGCGGTGTTTAGCGGGATAGACGGGAACAGCGATCCTGCCGACGGTCTGGATTGGCTGGAAGACCGCTACCGTTCGGCCGTCGCCGAAAATGCCACGAGCCGGGATCGGTTGCAGGCTATTGCCACCGAGGCACCGGCCCTCATCCCCCAATTCGCCCTCGCGGCGGGAATTCTGGACCAGACGGTGAGTGGGGAAGTGGAGGAACCGGTCGATCCCCGGGAGCGGTTCACTTCCTTACGGGCTCACTATTCCCGCGATGAAATGGCCCGAGCCCTGAAAAGTGGATGGCTGCGGTCGTGTGTCCGGGCCGTATTGACACCCGAGACGCCGTTCGGCCCCGAATTCACGGCGCACCTCGACGCAGCGGTCGAAGTCTTGGCCCTCCATTGGGGCCCGGCGTGCTCGGTCATCGCCCTTGGGAGCTACGCCGCCGGCGAAGTTTCCCCGAACTCAGATGCGGATGTGATCGTCTTGACGACCGAGGAGGGCCGAGAAGCGGCCGAGCGGGGCGTGCAGTCGTCTTTGGTGGAGTTGGGACGCCTCAAGTCGGCGGGTGCCCCGTTCGAACTCGACTTCCGGTTGCGGCCCGAAGGCCGCAATGGACGGCTCGCCGTCACACCGGAAGGGCTCCGCCGGTATGCCGCGACTTTCATGGAGCCCTGGGAAAGATTTGCGCTGGGGAGGTCGCGCGTGGTTTTTGGGCAAGGGGCAGTGATCGAAGCGGTGAACGAAGTGGCCTATGGAGACCCGTTGAACGAGGACGAGATCGCGGCTTTGCTCCATATGAAAGACCGGATCGAACGGGAACGGGTCAAACCCGGACTCCACTGGCGGCACATCAAATTGGGGTCAGGCGGAATTGATGACATCAATTGGCTGTTGCAGTTGGGCATGCTGGCCCGATCCGACATGTTGAACCTATCGGGGCCGATCCCGTTGACGACGCCGGAAAGGGCCAAGTTCTTGGTTGCAGCGGGGTTTTTGGATGTCGTCGAGCAGGAAGTCTTGACCGACGGGCACGCCTACCTGTGCGACCTCCGCAACCGCCTCAGCTTTTTGGGGATCGGCGACGACGTCTTTCCAGAAAACCCGGACAAACTTGCCATCTTGGGGCGGCCATTTGGCGAAGAGGACCCGAACAAGGTGATCGAAAGGCATCAACGCACAGTGGAGCGGATCCGTACGGTTTTTGAAGAGGGCATGGCGAGGATGGCAGGGTGATGGTCAACGGGTGGGTCTTGGCGGTTGTGAGCTTCTTTGCCGGGTCGATCCCGGTCGGCTACCTTGTGGGAAGGGCTCAGGGAATTGATGTGACCCAAGTCGGCAGTGGGAACATCGGGGCCACGAACATCGGCCGGGTGCTGGGGAAAAAAGCCGGTGCGTTTTGCCTGGCCATGGACATTTTGAAGGGGCTTATCCCGGCGCTCGTTTTCCGCATGATTGTGGACCGACCGATTTTCGGCTTTGGATTCCGGAGCGAAGATTTTGGATTGATTTGCGGGGGTCTGGCCATGCTTGGCCACATGTACAGCCCGTTCTTGAAGTTCCGGGGTGGCAAGGGGATTGCAACGGGTCTGGGAATGCTTTTGGGTTCGGCGTGGCCGGTTGGGATCTCTGTGCTCATTGGGTTCGGTGTTGCCTTTGCCTTGACCCGGATTGTGAGTCTGGCCAGCCTGGTGGCGGTAGCCACCCTGCTTGCCGCCGGGTTTTATTTCACACCCCCGCCGCTTTTTTGGTCGGTCTACGCCTTGTTGGCGGCGGTGATTGTTTGGAAGCACCGGCCCAACATCGAGCGGCTTTTGAAAGGCGAAGAGAAGCAATTTGCGTTTGGCAGCCAGGAAAAAGTCGACCCGGTTCCCGGCGGAGACTCCCCATCCGACCTGGATGGGGGCGATAATACGTCTGGGAAGTAGCACCGTCCCGGGTGCGCCTGTTGCAATGGAGATCAGCCCACCGCTCATCCTGGCGTTTTTGGTTTGGGTTCCGGTCGGCATTTGGATTTATGCCGTCATCAGCTGGATGGTCATGGCGGATATGGACACCGGAACCGGAATCATTGCCTTGGGTGCGGCGGCCGGGCTTGGGATTTCAACCAGTTTTGCCCCAGACCGCAGCATCGCTTGGATCCCGTTCACGGTTGCCGTCCTCACGGTCGCCCTTTTCCCACTGGTAAATGAGTCGTACCGCAAATACATGCTGTTCAAAATCGACATTGAACAGATCGAGGACATCTATGGCCGGCTGCGGGCCAACCGGGACGACGTTTACGGCATGATCCGCCTGAGCGAAGTCCTTTACGGGATGGGGATGCAACACCCGGCGATTACCCTGTTGGAAAGTGCGCTCCGGGAACGCCCCAAAGACCTGTTCCCATCGGAAACCCGCACCCTGGATGGGTGGCAGCGGAATTTGGGCAAGATCCCTTTGCGTCGGGAAACCGCCTGCTTGGCCTGTGGAACCGGGAATTCGCCGGCGCAGTTTTTCTGCCGCAAGTGCGGTGCCGAATTCCTGCTCGAAATGGCCCGCCGGCGCTGGGTGGGGTTCTCGTCCTGGGCGCTGCTGTTCTCGGTTTGGGGGTTGCTGGCCATCGCTGTAGCGGCGGCGCCATTCTTGGGGAGTTCGCAGGTCACGCCCGAGATCCGCCTTGTTGCCGGGATCGTCGCTTTGGTGGTCGCATTGGGTGGGTTCGGGATGCTTGCTTGGCGCGGGGTCCGCGGGTGAAGCGGCTCGACTTCTACATCCTCAAGGAGATGCTTGTCCCCTTGATCGCGGGGACACTCGTCATCGGCTTTTTGTTTGTTACAAATGAGTTGATCTGGCTTTTCAAAGAGATTGACGTGAGTTCAATCCCCCGGGAAGCGATCCTCAAATTTGCCCTACTTTCGGCCCCAAAGTGGTACCAGTTGATCTTTCCGATGGGCGTGACGTTTGGCAGCTCATTGGCGATTTCCCGGCTGGCTCGGGAGGGGGAGATCACGGCCATGCGGGCGGCGGGGATCTCCATCAGCCGGATTTTGTTGCCGGTTGCCGTGGTCGGGGCGGCTTATTCCGGGCTCAGCCTCTACAACTCTGACAAAGTCACCCCTTGGGCGGGGCGGGAATACCAGCGTCTGGTGATGGAATTTGGGATAAGGGCCCGGATCAGCCGGATCGAACAAAACCAGTCCATCAACCTGCCTCCTTATTCAGCCAACATCGGCTCCGTGAGGCAAGTGGGCGACGACGACCTTGAATTGAAGGACATCCTCCTTTACGAACGGCCCAAGCCGGGCCAGGTCTATTTTTATTCGGCTCCCTCTGGCCGGTATTCCAAGGGGGTATGGACGTTTGAAAACCCGGTTGTCCGGATCATCGAAGGAGAGAGCCTGATCATGGTGAATCGGGTGAAATCGATGACGATCAACCAGCGGATCTCTTTGAGTGACTTCTTCCGTGATGCAACCCAAAACGAGCGTTCCAATGCGCAGTTGTGGTCCGACATCCAGGCGATGAAAAAGGTCAACCGCATCGTTCGGAGCACGGAGGTGGAGTTTTATTCCCGTTTTGCCGGGGCGGCAACCTGCCTGGGATTCGCGGTGATGGGGGGGATCTTGGCCATCCGGTTCCGCCGAGGGAGCGCGTTCCAAGGATTTTTGATCAGCTTGGTAATCGTGTGGCTTTATTTTAATGTCCAGGTGATGTCTTCTGAAATCGTCGGGCGGATCGGTTGGCTTCCACCGGTTGGCGCGGCTTGGCTCCCGTTTGTGTTGATTTGCGCCGTCACGGCTTTGGCAAGCTGGAGACTGAGTTGAAGATTTGCTGGTTTATCTTGTTGTTATTTATGTTTTTCACTGCATGGGCTGACGGCCCCAGCCTGCCCCTGACGGTGCAAGAGCAGCCGCAACAAGGTGTTTTGCCCCCCGCCTCGGCGTCAAAAAGCAAACCGCTCAAAATCGTCTCGGCCGACAAGGCGAGCCGTTCGGGTCAAGACGTCCTTTTGGAAGGAAATGTTGAGATCGAATATGAAGGTTACACGCTAAAGGCTGACCAAATCAAAGGCAATCTCGACACCCAGGTTTTTGAGTTACACGGGAATGGGTTGTTGACTGGCGAAGGAGATCGCGTCGAAGGCCAGGATGTCCGGGTCGATTTCAAGGCGAAAGTGTATGAGCTGTTGGGGGCCAAAGCGGTGGTGACGCCCGCCCGGATCCAGGGGCAGACGACAGGCCCATTTTATGTCACAGGCGGCAAGGTGCAAATGCGCCAGCCGCACTTCCACACGGTGGATGGGACGATTACGCCCTGCGATCTTGACCACCCTCATTTCTCGTTCGATGCGCGGGATGTTGAGATTGAGCAAGGGAAAAAGCTGGTTCTGCGGCATTTTGGACTGGAGGTTTTTGGCAAAAGGGTGATCGGGTTGCCTTACCTGTACATCCCATTGGTGGACGACCGCCCCCGCTACTTGCCGGAGTTTGGGCAATCGCCGGACGAAGGGTATTACGTCAAGTCCCGCTTCATCACGCCGCTCCATGGTGAGGACACTTGGGAAACCCGAGCCGACTACATGACGAAGCTTGGTCTGGGGCTCGGAGGAGAGTACAACTATGACTCCCGAAACTTGCTTGGTTCAATCGGCGCCTACACACTCACTGGGCAAACCGACACCGTTGTGGCGAACTGGAAGCATGCGCAACGGTTTGGGGCTTCCCGCTTGGACATCGACGCCCGCCAGCAAAGCAACAACTATTTGACGGCGCCCGACACGACAATTTTCAACGGCCGGGCGCAGCTGACGGTGCCAAGCCGGACCGGGAACACGACGCTGGGTTACACGCGCAACTCCAGCAACACGGGTGCCTTTGGTAGCGTGTCGCAAAGTTTTTCTGCCGGTGACACGCGGACATTCGGCCCGGGAACCCGGACGAACTTCAGCGCCACCTGGTCAGATTCGAGCAGCAGCAATTCCGGCTTGGTGCTGAGCGAGAGCGAACGGGTCGACCTGAGGTTCAACGCCCAACAAGAATTGCGGTCCCTGAGTGCCGACCTGCTTTACCAGCGGTCAGTGCCGGTCGGCCAATCGCAGAGTTTTAGCGCAGCCAGCGACCGAACGCCTCTCTTGACTCTCAGGTCGGATTCCCGGCGGTTGTTTGGCGGGGGTATCGGCGCCTCGTGGCCCTTCCGATTCGAAACCAGCATCGGCGAACTAAGCAACCTGGGAGGGGACAGGATCACCAGGATGACTTTTCTCAGCGATCTGAACCGGAGCGACAAGCTTGGATCGCAATTGACCCTGGATACGAACGGGCTTTACAGCCAAGGGGTTTACAGTGACGACACCGCCCAATACCAGCTGGGCTATGGGGGCACCCTCCGCTGGAGCTTTGGGGGGAATTCGTCGGTTCGGCTCAGTTACCGCAATCAGAAGCAGTTCGGGTTTACGCCCCTCGCCATTGATTTGGCCGGCCAAAACGACGCCTTCCAGTTTGGGGCAGACGTCAACCATGGCAAAGGGTGGCGTTCCACGCTCTCAACCGGTTACGACGTTTTGGCGATTGAGCGGCAACAGACCCCTTGGCAAATCGTCTCGTTGGGCACTCAGTACCGGGGCAAAGAGAGCAGTTTCCAGCTTGCGGCCAATTACGACACCTTTAACCGAAACTGGGGGATTTTCCGTGCGGATTCCAAGTTCAACCTTTGGGGAACCGGGGTGGCGGCGAGCGTTCGCTATGACGGGAGCCGCGCGGTTTGGGGGGCGGCCAGCCTCCAAGTCGAAGGGTTTCGATTTGGCCAGCTGACGACGGACGCGATCCTTTTTTACAACGGCTACACCAAGCAGATGGAGGCCCAGCAATACTCTTTCCGATACGACCTCCACTGTGTTGAAGCGGTTCTGGAGTTGACGGACTTCCGGAGCGGGTTCCGGAGCGGGCGACAGATCGCGTTCTTCATCCGGATCAAGGCCCTGCCGTTTGGCAGCGACTTTGGATTTGGTCGTCGGGGTCAGCGTTTTGGCGGCGGATCGGGCGGATTTGGTTTTTAGGCCTATGTTTTCAGGCTTGGATGCAATATAATTGCATTATGATTGCAAAAGCAGGGGTTGGGTCGGCGTTGCTTGCATTGCTTGCCCATGTCCCGTGCTGTGGGCCGACGGCTTTGTTTGCCTTTGGCGGGCTGAGCGGTGGGGCAGGATGGGCCGAACACCTTGAACCGTATCGCGGTTTGTTTTTGGCGATGAGCGCCATGAGTTTGGGAGTGGGTTTTTGGGGTGCTTACAAAAAACCACATGCCTTCCACGATTGCGGGACTTGCACTTCTGAAGCGCATGCCAAGCGTAAGGCCGCGATCGGGGCCATGTGGTTTGTGGCCGCCCTTGTGGTTGGAATCACCATCGTGGGGTTTGTTAACGAAGCTGGGCACGTCCACTAGACCAAACTCCACCGTGGATTCTGTGTTGCCAGACGTGAAGGGTTTCACGCCCGGACAAGTTTGGCAACCCGCACAACCGTGTTCGTCCCATAGGGGTAGCCGGTGGGGTGGAGGGTGAGCGAGCCACCGTCCTGATCGATTTTTAGTTCCTGCCCGGAGTCCATCCATACAGCGCGATTGTACGGACCGCCAGGGTTTTTGAATGTGCGCGGGACGGTTCCCCGGGCCGTTGTCCCGCTGGCGCGGGGGTCGGCGGTGGCGGTGAGGTCGAAGACGAACAGATAGGCGTCGTCTCCATTCCGCACGCCAAAGTCGCCCCCTTCGCCTTCGATGGGGTCCAGGTTCCTCAGGTAGATGGGGTTGTCATCGCCGCCAAACAGCCTGACCCATTCGCCCACTAGGTGGAACAGCGCCGTTTCGTATTCGGGCAACGCCCCGGTTTTGGTTGGGCCAAGGTTCATGAGGAAGTTGGCCCCGGCGTGGCGGGTACGGCAGAGGTATTCGATCACCGTCGCTGGGCTGATCATGTTGTAATCGCGTCCGGCCGACCCCCAATGGTAGTTGGAGGTCATGCACATCTCGCCGGTGTACACCTTTTCGCCTTCGGCGATCTTGGGGCGTTCGGCGTGCCCCCTTTCGAACGTCACCGCATCGATCTCCGGGTGAACGAGTTTGCCTTCTTCGCCGATCCCGGTGTTGTTAATGATTAGGGCTTCAGGTTGGTGTTTTCGAACCATTGAATAGAGGGCGTCGAGTTCCCAATCGGCATCGGGCCGTGACCAATTCCCATCGAACCACACAGTACCGAGTGGGCCATAGTTTGAGCAGATGATTTCGACCGAGTCGCGCAGGTACTGCTGATAGCCTTTCCAGTCGTTCTCAAACCGAGGGTCTGACCAATCCAGGGTGGTGTGGTAGAGGCAGGGCACGATGCCCTCGGCCCGGCACCCGTCGACGAATTCGCGGACGATATCCCGACCGGCGGGGGTTTTGGTCACATCCCAAGGATCCAGGCCGTGCGAATCATAGAGGCTGAACCCATCGTGGTGGCGGCTGGTGAGGGTGATGTATTTTGCGCCAGCGCTTTTGGCCAGTTGGGCCAGCTTGCGGCCGCTGAAATCCGGCATTTCCCACTTGTCCATCAGCTTCATGTATTCATCGCGGGGGATGTTGTGCAAGTGCATTGCCCATTCCCCCTTTTGGAGCAAGCTATAGAGCCCGAAGTGGACAAAAATGCCGAAGGCGAGTTTTTCGAACTTGGCAATCCGGGGCAGGGTGCGGTCTTGGTTGGGGGAAATTGACATGAGCATACGGGCCACGGGATGGGCGGCCAAAGCGGATTGGAGGAGTTGGCGTCGGGAGAGTTGCACAGGCGATCCTGTGCTGGAGAGGATATCAGAATGACAGTGGAAAATGGTCGGGGCGACAGGATTCGAACCTGCGACCCCCTGCTCCCAAAGCAGGTGCTCTACCAAGCTGAGCCACGCCCCGCGACCGGGGGAAGTATATCCGAGCCGGGGGTAGTTGCCTAGCCCAGGCGGCGCGGGAGTCCGCTAATCTTCCCGGTCTTCGCCCGATTTGCGGGAGACGATGCGGATGGGGGTGCCGGGCAGGGGGAACTTCTTGCGGAGCTGGTTTTCGATATATCTTTGATAGCTGAAGTGGAACAGATCGGGGTTGTTGCAGAAGAGTACGAACGTGGGTGGCATTGATTCGGCTTGGGTGGCGAACTTGATTTTGAACGGCTGGCCTTTGCGGGTGAGGGGCTTATCGAACTGCGCATCTTGGATCAGCCGGTTGAGGGGGCCGGTTGGGGCCCGGAACTTCCAATTGTCGACGGCGGTGAAGACGGCCTTCATCACGCCGTCCATGCCGCTGGCCTCTTGGGCGCTTGTGAACCGGATGACGGCATAGTCCATCTCAGGGATTTCGGCCCGGATTTGCCGGGTGAACTCCTTTTTTGCCTCGGTGGTTTTGCCGAGCTGGCCGGTCGGCGGTTCGATGAGATCCCACTTGTTGACGGCGATGACGAGCGGTTTGCCCATTTCCAGCGACATCTTGGCCACGCGCTTGTCGCCGTCGGTCAGGCCTTCTTGGCCATCAATGACGACGAGGGCGCATTCGGCGCGTTCCAGGGCCCTTTGGGCGCGCAAGACCATGTAGAACTCGATGCTCCCTTGCACCTTGCCGCGCCGGCGGATCCCAGCGGTGTCGATGAGGCGGATGGTTCTGCCCTTATATTCAACAACTGAGTCGATGGCGTCGCGAGTCGTGCCAGGGATGTCGCTGACGATGGCGCGCTGTTCGCCGCTGAACGCGTTGAGCATGCTGGATTTGCCGACATTGGGGCGGCCGATGATGGCCAGCCGCAGTTCGTCGACGGGCTCTTCGTTGGGATCCACATGTTTGGCGAGCCCTTCGAACACATGGGAGAGCAGTTTGTCGAACCCTTTGTCTTGCAGGGCCGATACGGGGAAGACATCCTCGCCGACGCCGAGGCTATAGAACTCGGGGCTGGCATCCACCCGTTCTTGGTTGTCGGCTTTGTTGACGACCAGGTAGACCGGGCGTTTGAACCCCCGAAGGTATTCGGCCAGAGCCCAATCGGCCGGGTGGACGCCATCGACCGAATCGGTGACGAACAGCACGACATCGGCCTCGGCCATGGCGACTTCCGCCTGGGTCCGGATCTGGTCGACGAGGGGATCCTCGTCGCCAAACAAGATTCCGCCGGTATCGACCACACGGTACTTCCAGCCCTTCCATTGCGATTCGGCATAGATCCGGTCGCGGGTGACGCCCGGCGTGTCTTCCACAACCGCCAACCGGTAGCCGATGAGGCGGTTGAACATCGTGCTCTTGCCGACGTTGGGCCGGCCGACGATGACGAGGGTAGGGAGACGCAGGGCCATGGATAACCACTCTGAAAGGGGGTGGGATGGGGCAGATTGTGGCAGATGTGGCCGAGGCTCGCCGGGAACGGTTCGGTAACATCTTGCCTTAGTGGAATCAAGGATGAGATTTTTCGCCGTTGCAGCCGGCCTTGCCCTGGTTGGGTGCGCAGTGGCCGATGACGATGCGCAGGCGTGGCGGATCAAGGAATCCTACTGGAGCTTCGAGTCGGGATTCAACGAAGGAAAACCGTGGATTGGGAGCGAGGATGCCCGAACCGGATCGATTTGGAAATTGAGCTATGTTAAGCCGGAATCGCGGTTCCGGTACAAGTCCAACCCCGCCCAGGCCGTCTATTCGGTTTATTACATGCCAACCCGCACATCGGCTTTTGACGGCCACCCTGCCAACACGATGGACACGTTTGGTGTCCAGGTCGGGGCCCGTTATTGGAATGAGTGGATCCCGGGGGTCAACATGTTTTTCGACCTAGGCTGGGGATTGGCCTACAACCAGAGAACGACGCAGGATTTGCCGAACCAGATCAACTCCACCCCCTACTTCGGGGTCGGAACGATGTTTGCGGTCGGCCACCAAGAAATGATCTTTGCGATCCGATGGCACCATATGTCCAACGGGGCATCCAACAACGACAACCAGGGGTTCAACGCCATCCAGTATTCGCTGGGGGTGAGATTTTGACCCTCGCCGACCCGGCCGTGTTGGATGAGGGCCTCGTCTTTTTTGAGCAGTGCGAGCTGCTCGGCCCCGTGGTTCCCCTGCACGAACGGCCAAAATTTGAATTGGTTGAAAACCCGTTCCGCGCCCTGGCCCGCATCGTGACGTTCCAGCAACTGAGTGGCAAGGCGGCCGAGACGATCTTCCGGCGGTTTGCCGAATTGGTGGGCAAAGATGAGGACATGGCCCCCGAAGACGTTTTGAGGTTCGACGCCGACATGCTCCGCTCTGTGGGCTTGAGCCGGCAGAAGGGAACTTACATCTTGAACATCGCGGCCCGGTTTCAAGAACTGGGTTTGGAACCAGATGGGCTCCATTCCCTTTCAGAAGCCGATATTCGAGAGGCGTTGTTGCCGATCAAAGGGATCGGGGAGTGGACGGTCGAGATGTTCTCCATGTTCTATTTGTGCCGCCCGGATGTTTTTTCGACGGGCGACTTGGGGCTGCAAAAGGCCATTCAACCGATGATGAAAGTCGAGAAGGTCAAGCCCAAGGAGATGTTGGAATTTGCCGAGCGTTGGCGCCCTTGGCGGACCTTGGCCAGTTACTACCTGTGGCGGTCTTTGGAAGACCCGATGGTTAACCGCGGCCCGCGGTCGTCTGACTAACGGTGCAGCCTTTTTGCAATCGGACTGGCCGGTTCTGATATTGTAGTGGCATGACACCTGTCCTGCTCGCATCTTTACTAGCCGGTGCGCTACCGGCTGCCGACATGTTGCCCGACATCAGCCTGATGCCCGGCGACCTAGCCGACGCCTATGTTTCGACGTCCAACTCTGAGTTCCCGGCGGGGACACGGGGGTTGCGGTTTTCGACGGCATCGGTGAACTGGGGGGCAGGACGGTATGAGATCCGGGGTGGGGAAATCATCGGCAACAGCCAAGTGGTGCGCCAACGGGTCTACCGGACGGATGGGACGTTTTGGGATCGGCTCGCTGGGACATTCACCTACCACCCGCAACACGGCCATATCCACTTTGACAATTGGACCCAGTTCAAACTCCGGCAGGTCACGGTGGGCAACGGGGTGGGCAATATTGTCGCCACCGGGGCGAAGACTTCTTTTTGCATTTTGGAGTTGAGGCACGCCGATTCCAGCCTTCCGGGCCACAATGACCCGCCTGGCTACACCTCCTGTGGCCAACTCCAAGGCTTGCGTCCGGGTTGGTCCGACATTTATGGGGCGAGCCTTTTTGGCCAGGTCATTGATTTAACCGGGGTTCCCGATGGCATTTATTGGCTGGAAGGGACGGTGGACCCGGACAACTTCGTCCTTGAGTCCGACGAAACCAACAATACTGTCCGCGTCCAAGTGGCGATCGGCCCCATCCCGACAGCGGTTCCCGACGCGTTTGAAGACAATGACTCCATGGCGATTGTGGACGCCCGGACGGAAGGGACGCCCAATTCCCCCAATTTGGGGTTGGTCTTGAACCCGGTGCAAATCGACAACCTTTCGATGGAGGACTCAAACGATTGGTACAAAGTGCGGCTCCATGCCGGGGCGGTTGGGAGTTACATTCAAATGGAATCGCCCTATTTGAGGCAAAACGACCTGAACATGCAGCTGTACAATTCGAACGGTACCGTCGTCCGGAGCTCCACGGGCAGTTACAACTGGGAGAACATCCAGCTGAGCGGACTGGCGGCGGGCACCTACTACATCCGGGTCTACCCTTCCGGAACGGGCAACAACCCGCGCTACCGGTTGACCATCAATCCTTCGGAAAACCATCCTCCCGTCTTGGTGATGAACGAGCCGGTGGCCGGAACCCACTTCGTCGAGAAGTCTTTGGAGACTTTCCCGGTGGTATGGAACGGCAACGACCCGGATCTTGACCCGAAAACGGTTTCGATTTTGCGTAGCCGCGAATTTGGCAACGCGGGGCTGGCCGAGCCGATTCCGGGATACCAAGACATGCCAAACGCGCAAGGTTCGGCTAACATCAACACGGCCGACTTTGCCAACGGTCTTTGGCACATTTTGGGTGTCGGCTCCGACGGCGGCGCCCAGACCCATTCGTGGGCACCTGGCTCGATTTACATTTACATCCGGGGGGATGTGAACGAAGATGGGCATGTCCACATGGACGACTATGAGCGAGCCGTCTCAATCTATCAGCGCAAGCCGGGACTGTTCCAAACCGAACCTTACCGTCACACATTGGATGTCGATGAAAACGGCCGGTTCGACAAGAATGACTTGTTCTTGATTTTGCAACTCGCGAACACCGATCACGACTAGTCGGAACTTGTCAATGTGGGGTGGTCGGATCAATATCTGGCCACCCCTGGGTTTGAATCGGCTGCGAGCGAGTAAATTAGCCAGTGCATGGGTTACCGCCGCACGTTCTGGTTCAACGCGGGAATGTCGGCGTATTGGTTTTCCACGAGTTACAAGTGGTTTATCCTTCTCTTCATCCTGATCCCGGACAAGGTTAAGGACATCGTCCCTGGGGGGGAAAAGAACGCCGCCTGGGGCATGATCCTGGGGACGGGGGCAGTTTGGGCCTTGTTTGGCCCGGCCATTTTCGGCAGGATCTACGAACGGGCTTCGGGGCCTTTCCGCAAACGGTGGCCTTGGATCGCAATCGGTGCGGGCTTGACTTCGGTGGCCGTCCTTGCCGCTTATGGGGCTAACTCATTGGTGGCAATTGGCGCCGCCTACTTTCTGCTGCAGTTGAGCGACGACATCGGCACCGGCCCCTATGCGGGGATGGTCGCCGATTCGGTGCCGGAGAACAGCCGGGGGTACGCGAGCTCGGTGATGGGCGGGTTCAAACTTGCCGGCCAAATCGTTTCGGCGGTTGCGGCGATCGCTTTGTCGAAAATCTTTCCCGGGCGGATCGACCTCATTTTCTATGTGATTGCCGCCATCAATGTGGCCGGTGGCTTGTGGACGGCATGGACCGTGCGCGACCTGCCGGAGGCGGACCGCGAGCCCCGGGAGAGTTCTTTCGTCCACGACTACATCGAGCCGTTCAAAAGCTTTGATTTCCGCGCGGTGTGGATCAACCGGTTCATCGTGTTTTTTGCAAACGGCTGCGTTACGGCCTACGCCCTTTACTTTTTGCGCGACTTGGTGCCGACCTACCACTTGTTTGGAAAGGATCTCGGCGACGAAAAGAGCGCGGCGAACGTGTTGGCCCTGACGATCAGTTTCACGGGCATCCTCGGTTCAGTTGTGGCGGCCCACTATGCCGACAAAATCGGTCGCAAGCCGTTGATGGTGTGGTCGATCGTTGCTCTTGCCGTGTTCCTGGCGCCGGTCGCCTTCCTGCGCGATTACCAGTGGATTTGGGCAGCCGTGGCACTCTATGGGGTCGGAAACGGCATTTTCCAAGCCACCGACTGGGCGATTGGCAGCGATGTCCTCCCGAACCCAGAACGGGCAGCGACGCAAATGGGGGCGTGGCAGAGTTCCGAGACCTCGGTGCAGATTTTTGTCGGTCTTTTGATGGGCCCGCTGATCACTGAGCTCAACAAGGTCTCGATGGGTTTGGGTTACCAGGCGATGGTGGGAATCGCTTGCGTGCTGTTTTTGCTTTCGCTCCCCTCGATCCGGGCGATCAAAGGCGCGCGATAGGGTCATTTGTGGCAATTGGGTGGGGGTGGCCTCTGGCCCCGATTGAACCGGCTACTTTTGGAACAGCGACCTTGCAATAAACAGCAGGTTGGCCGGGCGCTCGGCCAGACGCCGGGTGAAATAGGGGTACCAGGCTTCCCCGAACGGCAAGTAGACCCGGACGTTATAGCCCTCGTCACGCAACGCAGCCTGCAGGTCCCGCCGGATCCCGAAGAGCATTTGCCATTCAAACGAAGACTTGGCGATCTTCCGCCGGGCCACAAATTGCCGGAGGGAATCGATGATGCCGGCGTCGTGGCTGGCAATCGCTGGGTACCGCCCCCGGACTAGGAGTTTTTTGGCCTGTTCGACGTATTGCCGGTCGACATCGGCTTTGGCCGGGTAAGCGATTTCCGGCGATTCTAGGTAGGCCCCTTTGACGATGCGCACCCGGCATCCGTCGCCGATCAACGTTTCCAGATCCTGGTCTGTGCGGTAGAGATAGCTCTGCAAAACCGTGCCGGTATTGGGGAATTCGGAGCGGACTTTGCGGACCAGTTCGATTGTTCTTTGGGTGTAGAGCGAGCCCTCCATATCAGCGCGGATGAAAATCCCGGCGGGTTCCGCCGCTTCGAGCAACCTGCGGTAATTCGCTTCGGCGAGCTCACCGGACTGATCCAAGCCCAGGGCGGTTAGTTTGATGGAGATGTTGATTCGGCTGCACTCGGAGCTGGCGGCAATGCGGTGCAGGAGGTCGATATAGTTGTCGGCCGCCTGGTTTGCGGCTTCTTCGGAGTGGACATTTTCGCCCAGGAGGTCGAGGGTGACAAAGAACCCCTCGCGGGCCAGGGATTCGGCCACTTGGATCCCGGAATCGGCGGTTTCACCGGCAATGAACCGATTGACAATCGGCCGGAAGAGCCTGGAACCCCTCACAAATTTTTCCACTGGGGCCAGGGTTGCCGATTTCAAGATCAGGGTTCGAAAGATCATCGCCGTTGGGATCGGCGCGGATTTTACTTGGGCGGGGATGTATCCTGCTCCCCGTGGGTCGGGTGGACTTGGACGTGGTGCGCAAGGTGGCGATTTTTTTGCCGCCGACCTTGGGTGATTGCGTTAACCACTTGGCGACGCTGCGGTGGCTGAGCGACGGGTTGCCGGGCCGTGAGATCACGGCACTTTCCGGTGGGTTGGGGTTGGGGGTATTGACGGCTTTCCCGGTGGAGGGGGTCAGGGTCGCCAACCGGGATTCTGCCCTGAAGGAACTGTGGCTCCGAGGCCGTTACGACCTCGGGGTTTTCCCTTACGTCCAGAACAAAATGGTCCGGATCGCCAAGGCCGGCCGGGTACGGCAGCTTGCGGGATTGCGGGGAGGAAAGCACGACGACTGGTTCACCTTTGGGGTGGAACCGGTTTTGGGCCAACACCAAGTCTTGGAAGTGTGCCGCCAACTGTTCGAACACATTGGAATCCCCTGCCCGGTGCCGGTTTGGGATTTGGGAGTCGCCCGCCCGCCCGCGCGTGGGGGCCCGCCGCGAGTGGGGTTCATGACCGGAGCCTCGCGGGCCGACAAACAGTGGCCGACCGCCAAGTTTTTGCAAGTGGCAGAATGTTGCCAACGCCGAGGCTGCCAAATTTTCAACTTCGGCGGACCGGGAGAATCCGGAGCATTGGACTCGCTTGGGGCAGTGGATTATGCGGGAACCCCATCGGACTTCCGCACCACTGCCAGAACCCTTGCCCAAATGGATCTCCTTGTCACAAACGACACCGGCTTGATGCACCTGGCGGGGGCTGTGGGCACCCGGGTGGCTGCGGTTTTCATGGTGGAATCCCCCGCCGAATACTTCCCGCCGGGAACCGGCCACGTCTTGTTGGAAGGAGATGTCCCGGTGGAAGCCGTTTTGGATGCCGTGAAGGAGATCGTGGGTTGGGAATGAAGATCTTGTTGGCGGGCAGGCCTGAAGGGGGGTTGATCCGAGGGGGAGCAGAAATCCAATTGGAGACGACCCGCGACCTGCTCCGGGCCTCCGGGCACGAGGCGACCGTCCTTTCTCCAGAAGTCCGGGAGTGGGGGGACGCCGTCCACTTTTTTGGGCTTAGCGATTCGTTTTGGAGCTTGGCTTCCCTCTGCTTGGAGCGTGGCGTGCCTTATGTCGTCAGTTCAATCTGGTATGAGCCCGGTTCGCCAACGCAGTTGAAAACCCTGCGGTTGCGGAGGCGCTTGGAGGGCAGGTACCCGAAGAAATGCGCAAAGCTTTTGCGGGGGGCCGCCCGAATCCTTATCCCGAGCCCTGAAGTGGCGGGGAGGCTCTCGGTGTTTTTTGACGCCGAGCCAGGCAAATGCACGGTTGTGCCGAGCGGGGCCATCGACCCCACCTTCTTTGCTGCGGATCCCGATTTTGCCCGCAGTCACTTTGGAATTGAGGGTCGGTATGTGTTGTGCGTGGGCAATTTTTTGGAGCGGAAGAACCAACTGCGGATCGTGCAAGCGCTCAAGGGGTCGGGAGTGGCGGTGGTTTTTGCCGGAGGCGATTCTGACCGGCCTTACTTTGACCGGTGCGTCCAAGAAAGCAAGGGGGGCGAGTTCCGATTTTTGGGCAAAGTCCCCCACGACGGGGGTTTGCTGGCCTCGCTGGTAAAAGGGTGTTCGGCATTTGCGATGCCCTCGTTGCTGGAAGATTTCTTGATCGCTGGGGTGGAAGCGGGATCCTTGGGCAAGCCGATGGTGTTGAGCACCGGTTGGAATGCGCATGAGGTTTACGGGAATCACGCCTTGTTGGCCGACCCACGGAACCTGCATGAGATCCGTTCGATGACCCTAAAGGCCCTGGATATGGGGGATTCGGACGAGCGGGCGCAATGGTTCCGAGAGCGGTATTCGCAAGACGCCTTTTTGGCGAAAACCTTGGACGCTTATGGCGACGCGCTAAAGTAGCTTTTCCGCCTGATTGCGGTGCTGCGCTTCGACGGTTTGCCGGGTTGCCCCGTTTTGCCTTTCCAGGATTTTGGCAAACTTCATGGCGTCGTTTGCGAGCATGAGCAGGGCAATGGAAAACCCCTGCCACCCGAGTTTTGAACCTCCTTGTTTGACCATGCGTTTGGCAAAATCCCGAACCAGTTTGCGCATGGCCTTGACGGGATTCAGCTTCAGGCTCTCCCGTTCTGCTTCCAGCGAGGTGTATTTATTCGCCCTGGCAATAAAATCTGACGCATCCAGATAAGTGAAATGCCAGATGCATGTTTCGGGAGTGTAGGGAACCGTGAAAGCCGTTGCTCCTGGATCCGGCTGGAGGTAGGCATGGACGACTGGGAGGAGGGTGACCTTTTCGCGCTTAAACAGCCGGGGGTGGACATCGCGTTCCGGCCCAAAGCCCGCGCCAGTCATAGGTTGGCCGAACATGACGTTGAGCCAATGGAAGGCAATGACATCATATTGCCCTGAATCGACGAGCTTGGAGATGTCGGGCCAGAGGGTTTTTGGCACGACTTCATCGGCATCCAAGATGAAAACCCAAGGCTGAGAAGACTGGGCGACGGCGAATTGGCGGGCCGGGTCGGCATAGCCCAACTGGTCGTGAAAAACTAACTTTGCCCCGTATTGCTTGGCGATTTCCACAGTGCGGTCTGTGGAATGCATGTCGCAGACCACGATTTCTGCCACAAAGTCGGCAACGGCTTGCAGGACGAGGTCGAGGTAGCGCTCGGCTTGGTATGTATTGACCACAACCGAAACAGGCAGCCGGCTCATTGCTCCATTTTGAACGCTTGTAACATCGATTCGAGTTCTTTGTAGGTGCTGACCCGGCTGAGGCTGGCCCGGATTTCGGCAGCACCAGGAACCCCTTTGATGTAAAGAGGAAGCTGGCCGCGAAGGGCGCGGAGGCCCCTCAATTCTTGTTCGGCATAGTTCTCTTGTTGGAGTGCAGTGGCGAAGTCGGGTGCTTCGGCTTCGTGGGCGATCATCAGGCGCGCGTGTTCCAGTGCGGTGGCAATTCGGTCCTCCAAAGTCGGTTCTGGGGGTTCCGGCTTGCCGGTCAGGGCGGCTTGGATGCGGGCGAGCGCCCAAGGGTTGCTGATGGCAGCCCGCCCGACCATGACCCCGTCGCACCCGGTTTCCTCCATCATCCGGATGGCATCGCCGGGCGTTTTGACGTCGCCATTGCCGATCAGAGGAATGGTGAGGACTTTGCGGAGTTCTTTGATGAGCGACCAATCGGCCTGGCCTTCAAAGCCTTGTTTTGCGAACCGGGCATGGAGGGTCAACATTTGCGCTCCGGCATCTTGGAACCGACGGGCAAGGTCGGGCGCGGCGAACAACGAATAATCCCAGCCGGCGCGGACTTTGACCGTCACGGGCACCTTGACAGAATCGACAACCGCCTTGACAATGTTTTGAGCCAGGACAGGATCCTTGAGCAGGGCCGCGCCGGCACCCGTTCGGCAGACTTTGGGCACCCAACACCCCATGTTAATGTCGACGAGGTCGCACCCGAACCCTTCGGCAACCTTTGCGGTCTCAGCCATGATTCCCGGGTCACCGCCAAAAATTTGGATTCCCAAAGGCCGTTCTGCCGCATGAACCTTCAATTTCTTGAAGGTCTTGACCGCGTTGTGGTGGATCGCCATGGCGCTCACGAATTCCGTGAACATCAACCCGGGGTCGGCGATGCGCTTGCAGATCATCCGGAAAGCCAGGTTGCTGACGTCCTCCATCGGGGCAAGCACAAGGGGGTTGGCAACCTCGACATCCCGGATCTTGAACGCGGGTTGGGAGATGGCATGAGGCATGTGGCTGGAGATATTGTGGCATTGGGGCCGTTGCGGGCCGGGGACAAAACAAGCCGCCGCCGACCAAAAATCGGCGACGGCTGTATAAGTGTTTTGGCAGAACTTACTTTTTTCGACGCCGCAGGGCCGCCAATGCCGGCAGAGCCAGAACCGCCATTGTGGCGGGCTCCGGAACGACTTCGAAGTTGTAAGTCTGGGTTTGGCCGCCGAATCCCAGCGCGTAGTTATCGGCATAACCTTCAAAGGCCGATGTTGCGGTTCCCCAGCCCATATCGACGCTGAGGACAAGGAACCCTTGACCAGCGAGTGCGGATTGCCAACTGGCGAAGGTCATGGGCGTGCCACCGCTAAGCAGGGCGCCATAGGCCGCGCCCAGGCTGCTCGTCGCGTTCAACTTGTAGGTGTTGCCGGCACTGAAGAAATCGAATGTGTTCCATTGCAATCCCGTGACCGGGGTGTTAAATGAGGGGGTATCGGTCGGGTCGAACACCAAGTTGCCGTACATGTTGTTGTTCGGGTTGTACAGTTCCATCCTGAGGTTCAGGGCGCTGTTGGGGATATCCCCGGAGAGCGTGTAGGTGTCGACTGACCAAGCCGTGACATTGTCAAACAGGCCGAGATATCCGGCAGTGGTGTCGCGGAGTTCCATATCGGCGCGGCCGCCCAGCGCATTGGCTGCCACATTGAAGTGCGCCGAACCGTTCTCGGATCCGGTGCGCGGGTTGGCGCCATCGATGCCCACGATCCCGCCATTTTTGACTTCGGAATAGTACCAAGAGGCGTTGGCAAAACCGGTTGGCGACGCCACGGTTTGGAATGCGCCGCTTGAGCCGGCGTTGGTGAAGGCATCCCCGGTGGGGCTGTTGGAATAGATGGTTGTTTGAGCGAAGGCCGACGAGACGGCCAACGATGCGACGGCTACTGCCGTGATCTTGATTTTCATTGTGCTCCTTTCCTTTTGAAAGGGTCAGCAACCCTGACCACTTCCAATTGCAACGATACTCTCAATCCTTAATAATTGTCCGGGACTTGACAGAATCCAGTATTTATGCGGGCATTGTTCGTTCAGGGGAGGATCCCTGTTGAATCGAAGACCGTGAGCCGCTGGGTCCCGCGTTCGCGGACGATGCCGACGAGGAATCCCAGCATTTGGCCATTGGCCGGTGAGTCATCGTAGGTTGGGTTGAGGGGGTGGAGCAGATAATTGACCCCGTTGTGTTTGAGTTATTTCACCGTGACCAAACGATCGTGTGACCGGAATAGGATCACGTGGCCGATCTTTGGCACATCCGTCCGTTGAAAAACACAGACATCATGGGGCTCCAAGAGGGGCATCATGGAATCGGACTCAATCCGGCTGCTTTGCCGTTCGTGACCGCCGTTGGCGGCGGATATCCGGCCACATTCACCGAGCAACTAGTCACGCCGTCCGGGCTGGATGGCGCCAGTGTCCGGATCCAGGCTTCCGGCGATGGCACCCTGATCGTCGCGTGGAAGGGCGTGCCGGTGGCTTCCTTCGCCAACAAATGGTTCCTCTTCTCGCTCCGGGTTAAGGCTTCGCTGCTGGGGAGTGGCCGATGCTTTGAAGCCGTGACCTATTCAGCCGGTTCCCCCGATGGAGGCAACGTCGCGTTCTGCGAAGGACAGCTGGAAACCAACGGGCAATGGGGCCATGCCTTGCTTCTGAGCCGTGCCACGCCAACAGTTTCCCAACTTGTGCTGCAGGTCTTCTCCCGGGAGTTGGTCGGGGCGGACACCAATGCATCGGGAACGATGGAGTTGGCGGAACTTTATCTGCACGACATTGCCGCCATGGGGGCGGCCAACGGGGTCGACTGGAACCTCCCCTGATCAGCCAAGCCGGAGGGAAAGCTCGCTAACGCGGCCCAAATTTTTCCAATCAGGGCCATCTGGAACTCCCGGCCACAACCGGGAGCGGAATGCACCCACAGGGAGAAAGGAGGCGGCAACCCGCCGCCAAAGGGCCGCCCGACCGGGGTGAAAGCGGATCCCCTGGGCAAGGGAGCGGCGAGCCCGGCCGGGCTCATGGAAAAGGGCGTAAAGGGCGGCCAGGTTGAGCGCGTTTTGCGCCAACCCAGGCTTGACACCCTCAATGTGCGCAAGCTCGCCGGCGCGGACGGCAATCGCCTCCCGAACCCGGATCTCCTCGGCGGCTTGCCGAGAGGAAAGCAGGTAGGAGTTGTGCGGGTGTTGCCGCCAAAACGCCAGCGGCTCGGCGATACAACCGAACGGAGACCGGGAACAGGCCTCCAACAGGGCAACCCAGTCGCCGGAATATCGCAGGCTTGTTTCGAACCGCACCGACTCCCGCCGCCAAACGACCCCGCTCGCCAAGATCCGGTTTTCGTAAACCAGTCGGTCCAAGGGGCGTTGAACAGGAGTTTTCGGCCAATCGCTGTGGACGTCGCCAGGGATGGCCGAACCATCGGAAGCGATGAGATTCCCCAAACAATAGCTGAGGCAGATTTCGGGGTTCTCCTCCAGCTGCCGGGTCTGCACGGCGAGCTTCTCGGCCGCCCAAACGTCGTCGCTGTTCATGATGGCGACAAACGGGGATTCGGCCATGCCGAGACCTCGGGCCTCGGTGCCGTAGGTGCCTAGGTTTTCGGGATTAGAAAACACGGAGATCCTTTGGTCGGCGCGGGCATACCGTTCCGCAACGGCCACCGAATCATCCCGACTCCCATCATCGATCACCAGCGCTTGCCAGTCTGTAAATGTCTGGGCCAGGATCGAATCCAGGCATTCGGGCAGGAACGCGGCGTGATTGTAGCTGGGGATGACAACGGTGACCAGCGGCATGCCGCCCCTAATTTACCGTGGGGAGCATCTAATCCCCGCCGCCTCCGCAACCACCCCCACAACCGCTACTGCACCCGCTTGAACTGCACCCACTCGAGCCGCAACCGTGTGAGCCGCAGCCGTTAGAATCATGCCCGCCGTGGTGTCCGTGGCTGTCCCCATGCGAAAAAGTGTCGACCCCCGGGCTGCATCCCGAGGAGCCGCCGGAACCCCCTCGGCCCCGCGAGAGGCGGGCGAGTGCCAAAACAATCGCCCCCAAAATGACGGTGCCACCCACCCAGAGGACGATGCTGCCCGCGGGGCCTAACATCCCGGCCCCGGCCACCTGTGTGGTGCAGCCGATTGCCGCCGCAGACCCGGCCAAACCCGCCAACCCCCAAGCTCCTTGGGCGACGGCCCGCCGGGGGATGAGGTAATAATCCGCCACATTGACCCGCTTGAATTGCATGGGCCGCGAAAACCGGATGTTGTTTGGGGGCCAAATGTCAGGCGGGGGGGCTTCGCCGAATTCCAAACGGTACGACTCGACCGTCCGGCTGTACCAATCGTCGAACTTTCGGTTTTCATGGCTACCGCCTTTAGTCGGTTCATGCGACAAGGTCTTGCCCAAAACTTCGGGGCAGAACCGGCCGAAATAGCTTGAGGTGTACAACATGTGCAAGTGCCAGGCTTGGTCCACCTCGTCGCTTGGCGTGCAGGGGTGGCCGGCGGCCAAGCACAAATAGACGAACCGTCGGTATTCCCCAACCACCCGGTCGGCAAATTCTGGAGACCACCCGTTTTCCCGCGCCAACCGCCGAGAAAATGGCAACGCCACACCGGGGTCGTCGATTTGGAAATCCATGATTTTGGCGTAAAGTCCGGGATTGGAAAGGCTGGCCATCGTGATATCCCCTTAAGAGGGAGGACGGGCCAGAGGGGCAGAAACGCCCCAAATTTGTACGATTTGGGTTGTCCGGCAAGGCAACGCCCCGGCCCACATTGCGGGCCGGGGCGGTTAAGGGTCTAAGCCGGGGTTAGTGGCTTTCGCCTTCGGTTTTAGGGGTTTCAGTCGTTGCGCCCGATTCTTCTTTCTTCAATCCCATGGATTCGGCGCAGTGGGAGCAGTACTCTTTGCCATCCTTTTCAATGGCGTCCGCTTTGGCCACCTGCATTCCGCAACCGGCGCAGGAAACCATATCGGCATCATGTTTGCCATCATTTGCTTCCGCACAGTTGACGCAAATTTTCTTGCCGTCGACCTCCTTGATCGCGCTGGCATCCACTTCGGCCCCGCACTTTTCGCATTTGACCTTGGAGGCAGTTGCGGTGCCCGCGGTGGCGGCTTCGCTAGCTGGGTTCTTGGAGGAGGCTTCTTGCGTCGGTGAACAGGCGACGAGGGCAAAGGCCGAACAGGCGGCCAAAACAGCGGTGAGCAGGATCTTCTTCATGGTTTCTTCCGATGGCTACGAACCTTGAGTTTAATACGTTTTGGGCGAAAAGAGTTCCCCACCCGGTCAATTGGATCCAGCCCGATAGGCCGATGGGGACGCACCGGTCGCCCATCGGATGAGTTTGTTGAACTCTTGCAGGTCGGAAATCCCAACCCTTGACGCCACCGCCTTTACCGGCAGATCAGTCGAAAGCAACAGCCGTGTCGCCTCTTGGACTTTAAGTTGGCGGACATATTCCTGAACCGTCATGTTGTGCTCTTCGCGGAACAATCGCAGGAGTTGCCGTTGGGAAAGTCCGGCGTGCGCCCCCAACTCGTTCACCGTTAGCTTGCGGCCCAAGTTTTGCCGCACATACGCTTCGACCTGGTAAAGCACATCCCGGCCCCGATGGCGGGACTTAGGTTCGGAAACGCACCACAAAAAATTCCACACAAAGGCGACCGCAGGTTCCGTCGCGTCCGTGATCCGCGATGATGCTCGCCGCAGGTCGGCAAAAACGTGGGCGCGGTCGGTGATCAACCGGGGGATGGAATGGATCTGCTTGCCAAGGCCGGGGAGGGAAAAGGTCAAAAATTGGAAATGCGTGTCAGGCCCAACCCGGCCATGGGCTCCCCGCACACCCGGGGCGAAAACCACAATGGTGCCCGGTTCCACCAAGGCGGTCGAATTCTGCTGGGTGACCGCGTTGGTGTGCTCGTAATAGACCAAGGTCCACATGTCGGCCGGTTGCGCCCATTCCAACTTTTCCGCCGTCAAATCGCCGTCACCCACAAAAATCCGGTTGGGCGGCAAACTCAAATCGGCAAGGTGGTACCCGACCATGGCGGATTTATACCATCACTGGCCGATAGGCACAAACAAAAAGTCGCCATGATGCATGTAGACTAGGTCTGCCTCATTGGAGGGAACCATGGAGATGAAATCAAAATTCACGAAATCAGCGGCCTGGCTTGCCGTTTTGGCCGTGTCAGCCGGGGCTCACGCCAACCTGATCGTCAACGGCGACTTTGAAAACCAACCGAACTTTGGCATCAACGGCGACGGGTCTTACACCCGGCTCGATCCCGGCCAAATGCCCGGTTGGACTATCGCGTCCGGCCACTCGGTCACTATCCACAAAAACCCCGGGGCCTACCCGACGATCTCGGGTGCCTACAGCGTCAATACGGATGGCGAAGGGCAAAACGGCCACAATGCCGACTTCTACCAAGATTTCGCCACCTCCGCAGGGGTGTCCTACACCTTGGACTACAATTGGCTAGGATGGATGGCCAGCGGGGCCGTGCTCGATGTCCGCATCGAAGTCGCCTCCAGCGGCGCCATCGTTGTGCAAGACCTCCAAAACTGGGATAACCTCGGAGTCCACCACCGCCAACTAAGTTTTGTCGGGGATGGCACCGACTATCGCCTGCGGATTTTGGAAAATCCGGAATCCGGGTTCAACGACAACTCCTACATCGTCGATGATTTTTCTGTCGAAGCCGTTCCGGAACCGGCAACCCTGGCCATCGCCGGTCTGGCCGCCGCCGCTCTGTTGCGCAAGAGGAAGTAACCCGGCCCAAAAATGCAAAACCCTGGTTGAATGCATCAACCAGGGTTTTTTGGTGCCCAGGAAAGGACTCGAACCTTCACTCCCTTGCGAGAACTAGTACCTGAAACTAGCGCGTCTACCAATTCCGCCACCTGGGCACGGACTGCAAATATACCCCCACATCCCCGGCTTGCCGCGCCCACGGGGGGCCCTGTCCTACTTGGAAACATGGAACACCGAGCGGGGGGGAAGGTTAGAACCTTGTGGGGCGCTGACCGCGAGCAGGGCGGCAAAACGTCCCTCCACGGCCAGCTCGATCCGCGCATGCCGGCCGTTGCCGATTGGTACATCCGGGCAGGACCATAAGCCGTCCCCGCGCTCAAATTCAAAGCCGCTCCACTCAGGATCCCCCAACTGCTTCAGGATCTCGGCCGGCGTGGTGCCAGGTGGAGAATCCCATTCCGCCAATTCCAATGTCGCGTACCAATCGTCACCGAAGACTTCTCCGGTGTAGTGGCTCACCATGCCGTCAGAGAGCCCCGCAGGCTTGGGGGTAGCTGGCCCGGGGAGCCGGAAACGGAACGGCATGCCGAGAAGGGAATAGTCGCCCAAAAGCTTGGTTTCGATCTTCGCCGAATCCATTTTCCCCCCATGGTCGAGCTTGATCGTGTCGATGGCCTTCTGCGCTTCCGCAAGCCCTTTGGCGCCAAACCCGAGCCAGGTGGCCTCATACATTCTGGCTTCGGTTGAAAAGACCGCTGAGATGTGCAACAGGGGCCGGGCCGTGTCCGATGTCAAAGCACTCCCGATGAGGGCGACCATTGGCCGGCCGCCAAGAACCCCGGGAATCGATTGGAACAGTTGGCTGGCAAAACCCTTCCTGGTGCGCCCCGCCCGTTCATGCAATGCGCAAAGTTCTTCTGCCGTCGGCTTTTGGGGCAGGCTGTCTAAATCCGTCACCGCCACCGTCCAAACTTGGTCCAATCTCCCTTCGGCATCCCGGATGACGGCTTGGTAGGCCCGGTAGCCCGCTGTGTCCCCCGAAACCAATTGGAACTTGGAATCGGTGGCCAGGTTCAACCCCTCCAGGGATGTTTGGCGGATTTCTGGGGCTGAAGGTGCTATCTCCTGCGCACAGCTTTCCAGGAGGCACACACCGTCAGGACGCCCGGCAAGGGCCAATAGGAATGCAACGGAGGCCATGGCGTACTTGTTCCGACGCGCCAGTGGGCCCCCTGGCTTCTTTATCGCAATGCGGTCGGTATGACAAGCTTCAATGCCGAAAGCTCATCATTGAACTTGGCGACCTTGACATCGACCAAACCGTTCTCCAGCCCGAACGCCCGCACATCGTTTTCGCCGAACTCCTTGCGCCCCTTAGCCCATACCGCCCAAACCATGCCGTTTCGGTGGATTGCATCCCGGCCCTCGGCCAACTTCTGGAGGTCTGAAGGGGCGTGGAGCCGGATGAACAGAACATCCACTGTGCCCTCGGTTGGCGGGCCAGCCCGGCCGCAAAGCTCCGGAGCGAATTCGGCGTCGAACTCCCCAACCGCCCGGTAAGTGTGGCTCGGCTTCAGCCCGAATTTGTCAATCCGGCTTTTGGGGTGCAAAATCGCATGCGCCCACTTTTCTGCCGCCTCCCCCAGGTTCAGGACGGCGGCGTCCGGCCCCTTGGCCAGCGTCAGAGTGCCATCGATGGCTGAAACGGAATCGAGGTCTTTCCACTGCCATCGGAACCGGATGTCGCCCCGGAACTCGACCACTCCGTCGCCGCAATGGGCCTTGCCTTCGCCCTGCTGTCCGTTCAGCATGGCTGTGCAAAGGCGTTCCATCCCCATCAGGCGCCCCCCCGGCCCAGCTTTGCCTCGAGCGATGCCGCATAAGCCTTCAAAGTCCGGTCGTGGCCAAAGATGTATTTGGAAAGGAAGCGGAATGGTGGGGAATAGACTTCTCCCCTCTCCGTGATGGTCACTTCACACTGGGAGCCTTGTCCCGCAAGTTCCCACGTCCAAGTCCCTCCAAACTTCAAATCTTGGCCATCGATCTTGGCCGTCAACGTCACGTTCTGTTCCTGGTCAATCACCGTCAACGGGATTTCGCCGAAATCCGTGACCTCGACCCAGGACGCATAGCCGCCGACGGAGTCTTTACAGACAACCGACTTCACGTCTTTGCGCCAGTCCGGGAAGTGTTCGACATCGGTCAGCAAAGCCCAAACCTGGCTAGGGTTGGCGTCCACAACGGTGCGGACGGTGGCCACATGCCCGACAGGCAGCGCTGCCCCGACTGCAAACATGCCCCCAAGTGCCAAAAGGACAAGGCCGAAAATTGCGAATGCTATGGTCATTTTTGGTTTCCAACGTTTGTGTTTCAATTCAATAGCTCCATCCGGAACCGAATTTCTGGATCAATCCCGTAGCGGCCTCCGCCAGGATCCTTAGCCCGGCGACCGCCTTGCCCCGGTCCGATTCGCCCATTAGCCCGAGCATCGCTTCAACCCGTGCGGGGTCGAGGACCGAATTCGATTCGGAAATGCGGAGGCCCGCTTCGGTCAGCAGGATCTGGACGACCCGGCGGTCGGGCCCTTGGCGAGTTCGCTTGACATAGCCGAGCCGCTCCAACCGGTCAACCGTAACGCACGCTGTGGCCGGAGTGACACCCAAGTGGCCAGCCAACGATTTCAAACTCACCGGCTCGGCAATGTCCAAATGGTCGAGGAAGCTGGCCTGCCGGGACGTCAGGACATGTCCCGACTCCGGATCCTGGACATGCCGGGAGTGGCAGGCAAAGTAGATCCGCGGGTAGGCCCCCAAAACCGCTTCGACATCCGATTCCATCTTTCGTTAGTATAGCCTAATGATTTGAATAATCTAAAAAATAATTGCGGATTTTCCACTATCCTGAGAAATTGTCTGAGAAATGGCTTGGAGCCGAACCATGAATTTGTTAACCTAGGTTAAGGGATCGACGCCCCCGACCAAACTGGGCCGAGAGCGCCGGGCCTTCCATAGGAAGAAACGGTGAAACAATTCACACCCGAACAGATCAGAAATGTGGCCATTGTAGGCCACGGCGGTGCCGGCAAGACAATGCTGGTGGAACACATGCTCTACACCGCCGGGGCAACCGACCGCGTGGGAACCGTCGAGGCCGGCAACACGCAAAGCGATTACGACCCGTTGGAAGTCAGGCGCAAAATTAGCATCAGCGCCAGCGTCACACCCCTGGAATACCACGGGCACAAAATCAACCTCATCGATGTCCCAGGGTTCCCGGATTTTGCCGGCGAACTCAACGCCGTCGCAGAAGTCGTTGGATCCTTCGTCTTCGTCGTCGAAGCCAAGGCCGACCTCGATGTCGGCTTTGACCTCGCTTGGGACGTGGCCGAACGCCACAACCTCGCCAAGTGCATCTTTATCAACAAGCTGGAGCGGGACAACGCCGACTACGAAGGGCTCATCGACACCCTCCACCAACGCTATGGTCGCCGCATTGTCAACGTTCAAATCCCGATCGGGCGACAAGCGGCCTTTAGTGGAATCCTCGACCTTGTCCAGATGAAGGTCTACAAAGGCCGGGATCGGGGCGAAATTATCGAAGACATCCCCGATTCGCTCAAATCCGAGGCCGAAGAGCGGCACGAAAAAATGATGGAGGCCGCCGCAGAGGGTGACGACGAACTCTCGATGAAATTTTTGGAAGGCAACGAACTCACGCCGGAAGAAGTCGAACATGGCCTGATGGAAGGGACGCTCAGCGGGAAAGTCGTCCCCGTGCTGTTGGGCTCTGCCCACACCGGCATCGGCGTTGCCACGCTGCTCGACCGGATCATCGGCGAGCTCCCATCGCCCGTCTACAAGCCGCTCGACATCCAAGGGCAACATTACGAAGAAGATCCGAACGGCCCGTTGATCGCCTATTGCTTCAAAACTACCGCCGACCCCTACGTCGGAAAGCTCAACTACATCCGGGTCTTCAGCGGGACGCTCAAAGCCGATGACAACGTCTTGAACTCTGAATCGGGTGAAACGGAACGCGTCCACAACTTGTTCACCCCCCACGGCAAAAACCCGGAGAATGTGGATCGGGTGGTGGCGGGGGACATCTGCGTGGTTGCAAAGCTTACGAACACCCACACCGGCGACACTCTGTGTAACAAAGACAAGCCGATCAAAATGTGGAAGCCCGATTTCCCGTTGCCGGTATACCGAGTGGCCATCAAACCGGTCACCAAAGCCGACGAGGATAAGCTCGGTCCCGCCCTGGATCGGCTGCTGGAAGAAGACCCCACCTTGCGATACACCCGCGACGCCGAACTCCACCAAGAACTCCTCGAAGGGCTCGGCGACATCCACATTGACACCGCGATTGAAAAGCTCAAAGTCCGGTTCGGTGTCAATGTCGAAACGCAAGAAGCGCGTGTGCCCTACCGGGAAACCATCCGCGGGAATGCCAAAGCGCAAGGGAAGTTCAAGCGGCAAACCGGTGGCAAGGGCCAATACGGCGATTGCTGGCTGGAACTGGAACCCCTTGCCGGGGGCACAGGATTCGAATTTGCCAACAAAGTCGTCGGTGGTTCAATCCCCAAAAACTACATCCCGGCCGTGGAAAAGGGAGTCGTCGAAGCGATGTCGAAAGGACTGCTGGCCGGGTACCCGGTGGTGGACATCAAGGCCACCGTGTATGACGGCAGTTACCACGACGTCGATTCGAGCGAAGCCGCCTTTAAGATGGCGGGCCAAATCGCCTTCCGTGCCGCGACCGAAAAAGCCAACCCCGTTCTAATGGAACCGATCCTCAGCGTCGAGATCGATGTTCCGGATGATTCGGTCGGCGAGGTCGTCGGCGATCTCAACACCCGGCGCGGGCACATGTCCGGAATGGAACCATGTGGCGCCGGCAAAACCCGCATCCGGGCCGAGGTGCCGATGGCCACGATGATGCGCTACGCGCTGGATCTCCGATCCCTCACTAAAGGGAGGGGGATTTTCCGCGCCGACTTCGCGCGGTACGCCGATGTGCCCCACCACGAAGCCGAGCAACTCATCAAGGCCCATCAAGCCGAAGCCAATCACGCGGAACTCCACTGACATGTCGATGGCCCCCCGGCTTGCCGGGGGGCCGCGACGATTTCACAAAACCCTTCCGCATGGGCCGTCATGCCCCAGCGGAGCCATCTCCAGATCGATCAGAAAAGCCGTTCTGGATGACCGGGGTGTCGGATCAACCCTTGATAAACGCCATACCTGCTTCTGGGTAGCGCTGGCCCGCCGCTTCGCTCAACGCATCGAGCTCCTGAAGTTGCGAGGCCCCCAGCACCACATCCGAGGCCCCCACGTTCTGCTCCAGGTACGAGAGCTTTTTGGTGCCCGGGATCGGGCAGACGTTTTGACCCTGCCGCAACACCCAGGCGATGGCTACTTGCGCAGGGGTTGCCCCAGCCTCAGCTGCGATCGATTCCACGACTTTGACCAGTTCCAGGTTCACAGCAAAGTTCTCTTCCGAAAACCGGGGGTTGGATCGCCGCCAGTCGTCTTCCGGCAGGTCGGCCAAAGATTTGATTTGTCCCGTCAAAAAGCCCCGGCCTAGAGGGGAATAGGGGACGAACGCGATTCCGAGCTCCTCCGTTACCGGTAGCACGTCGTCCAGCGAATCCCGCGTCCACAACGAGAGTTCGTTCTGCACCGCAGCGATTGGGTGGGTGGCGTGGGCGCGGCGGACCGTATCGGCGGCGACCTCGCTGATGCCGATCGCTTTGACCTTGCCTTCTTCGACAAACTTCGCCATTTCGCCGACAGTCTCCTCAATCGGGACAAGAGGGTCGACCCGGTGGAGGTAGTAAAGGTCGATAGATTCAACCTGGAGCCGTTTCAGGCTGTTTTCAAGGCATTTGCGGGCGTAGGCCGGGGTTCCATCCACAATCCAGCCGTTCCCGGCTTCGACCTGGTCTTGGTGGCTGGTCAAGCTCCTATCGGCGACGTTGCCAAATTTCGTCGCCAAGAACACCTGGTCGCGCCGGACTTTCAATGCTTTGGCCAGCAGCTCTTCGTTGGTAAACGGCCCATAGATGTCGGCGGTGTCCCAATGGTTGACCCCGGCCTCAAGGGCCCGGTCAAGTACCCGGAGACATTCGCTTTCGTCGGCGGAGCCGTAAGCCCACGACATGCCCATGCAGCCCAGGCCGATTTCGCCGATTTGGCGGTTTGCGATTGTTCGTTGTTTCATGGTTTGGTGCCTTGGAGGAGTTGGGTCAGCTTGCGCACGGCGGGGTGCCCGGTATCTTCCATCGAGCAGCCCGCGTGGTAAACGTCCAGTTTGGCGTCGACCAAGGCTTTGCAATGTTCCAATGCGTCAATTTGGCTGCATAGGCTGTCGCGGTGTGCGCGCAGCAGTTCTTGCCTGGCCTCGATGGTGGCGGGGCCGTCGGCGATCAGGTCAACATACTCCCGCATCCGTGCAATCGGCATCCCGGTTTCGCGCAGTTTGCGCAGCAGCCGGATCAGATCGATGGCGGCTGACGGGTACCGGCGTGCATTGCCGGCCGTGCGTTGCACCGCATGGAGCAAACCTGCCCGCTCGTAATACCGGAGCATGTGGGTGGTCACCCCGAGTTGCGAGGCAACTTCGCCAATCGTGTAGAGCCGCTCCATCTCCTCGAGTGTAGGCTACAAAATGAGAGCGCGCTCTAAGTCAAGGGCAATTGGGACCTTGGCGGAAACTTAACGCAAATATCCGCGCAACGGCACCAAGCTCTGCCCGGCTTGAATGATCCGCCCGATTGGGCCCTGCGGGAATTCGATCGCCAACAACGGCAAGACGGTTAGGGTCATGGCGAAAACAGCCAACGTGAGGGTGTTGAACGCCAAAACCCCATAAAGGAACGCTGTCAACAAACCCCCGCCAATCCCCAGCACGATGGCTGGCCACTTGTAAACGTAATCTTGGAGCCCCATGAACCAGCCATAAAGCCCTCCAACCAACCCCAGGCTGACATAGCGGGCCGGCATGGGCATCATGTTGAATTTCGTCAAAAGCTCCCAAGTGCCGTTTGCCGCCAGTGGGAAAACGATGCCCAGCCCCAAGCATTGGAGCAAGAACATCCAGTCGATCGGAACCTCCGCAACCCCCACCCTCCGGTTGACGCGGTTGATGATCACCCTAGCCAAAACGGGCAACAGGATGAACAGCAATGTCAGCAAGATGGAGTGCTTGAAGTACGTCATATCTTGGTGGTTGGGGCCGACGGGTTGCCAGTATCGGAACCAGTTTTTTTGGTTTGGTCCGGCTTTGCGGTTCGAGTGGCAGATTCGTCGGAAGCAGGGGCAGGCAGCTCGCCGCCGACCCGGACAGTCATCCTCTTGGGAGACTTGGCGCTCCGGTAACCGACCGTCACATTTTCGTCGTCTTCAAAGGCCCGGCCAGGTCGGGTGATCTCGATCTCGACGTCGTAACCAACCGTCGAAGTTTTGAGGTTTTCCGCCAAGCGGCGGAAGGTGGGCACGAGTTGTTGGCTGTCAGCAACCAGGATCACATCTGTCGAAAACGATTTCAGCGCATCGAGGTCGGGAGCCGGCCCCAAAGCAATGGAGATGAGCGTGATCCCGCTGTCTTTCACCCTTTGGGCCAGGTCGGGCGGCATCCCGGCATCAGAGCCCGTATCCCGCCCATCGGTGAGCAAGACGGCAATTTTGGGGCGGTCCGTCTCGCCCGCCATCCAGTCGATCGACATGGAAACGACGCGGTAGAGCGGGGTTCCCGAGTTCTCGTTGCCCCGGAGCATATCGAGCTTTGGCAAGATGTCGATCGGTTTGGAAAAACCTTGCAACACTTCCGGCGGTTCCACGCGGGGGATGCGGTAACCGGGTTGCGGGTTGAGCCGGGGGAACGTCGCGAGGCCCACCCGGTCTTCCGGGGTCAGAACTTCGAGCAGGGCTTTAACCGCTTCGATCCGCCGGTAATCCTTGTCGGCGGCCGGGAGCCAGTCGCTGTTCCACGGGCTTGGCGGGGAAGGCTGAACCATGCTGTAACTGTTGTCCATAAGCAGCATGATCGACTTTCCGCGCTGGTCGCGGGTTGTTTCGGTAATCGGCTTAACGTTCTTGACGTGGACGCCAACATCTTTGGTCAAGCTAACAAAGCTCAACGGGTCCACTTCGCTATCGGGCACCCGGAACCGGATGACCCGTTCAAACTCTTCGGGCCGTTCTTCTTTCTTGACCAGCGGTTTGGGTTTTTCAACCACGGGCACCGGCTTGACTTCCGGCATCAAAACACCTTCGCGACCGGTTTGGGCATAGGCGGTTGGGCCAGCCCCGGCATTCACGACCGCAAGGGCCCCGACGACGGCCAAGGAGACTCCCAACAGGAGTCCGCCACGCACGAGCCAGGGGTTGGGGACCATGCTGTTTCTCCTTTATTTGATATAGGCGCGGTTGGAGTTCGGTTTGGCGCCCAGACTCTTGAATTCCGTGGCCACCCCGCGCAGGGTTCTCAAGGCGCGGGCCCGCTGCTCTTGGGCTTTGGCGCTGTCCGGCCGCACGGCATCCAATTGCGCCATAAACGTTTGCCAGGCGTCTTGCCCGTGCAGCGCCAAGGTGCGCCCCTGGGCCAACGCGACTTCGTCTTGGTATCGCTTGAGCGCACTCAGATAGGAAGTGCGGAGCCGCTCTTTATCGCCATTTTGCGGTTCCATCTGGTACCGCATAATCTTGTAAGTCACAAAGAATTCGTACGCGATCACCGTGCCGACAAACAGGAGGGCAAGGCCCCCGGCCGCCATGACTGGGCTGGCGAGGCCTTTGGATTGGCCAAGCGATTGCATGTCGATCCCCATGAACGCCAGAAGCGATCCGACAAGGGCGACCGACATCATGATGAGCATGGCGACAGTCATCTTGCGACCCAACATCTGCCCCGCTGTCCTCACTTCTTTGAAGCCCTCTCCCGGCGACAGGGAGACGATGAGCATCATGATGAACCGGGTCATGAACGTGATCCCGTAACTGAGCGAGACCGCCAAAATGATCGACAAAGTCGTCTTAATCACCCCGCCTGTATCCGCGATCGGCTCGATGAGGACCCCCGCCAGCGGGAACAACAGGTAGGCCTTGAGGACGACGGCCACAAAAAGGGCGAAGAAGCCGCCAGTGAGCTTTTTGGTGGTGATGTGGCTGTGGCTTAGGGCTTTGAGATACACCTTTTCCAACCCTTGGGCGTCGGCATATTTGGGTGCCTTGACCCGGCCCCCAATGGCCCGGCACTCTTCGATGAATTCGGCTGCGCGGGCGCTGAACCCGCCGTTCATGGTCTCGTCGCGCTGCAGGGCTTCGTGGCTGGCGTGCCACTGCTGGGTTAACCGGACGTACGCTTGCAAGAACTGCCGGGCTTCCCAAATGTGCCGGCTCATAAAACCAAGCTCCATCATGTCCCGCTCAACCGTCGCGGCCAGTTCGTCCCGCTCGGAATCGGTGACCAACCGGGGCTGTTCGTGCGCCAGTTGCTGCTCGGGGTTGGGCCGGGAAACGATCCGTTCGCGCACGGGCGGGACGGGGATCGCGGGAGGTCGGTCGAAGGTCGTGCTCATGGCTAGTTCTGCTTGTTGGCCGCTATTTGGCCGGCGATCGCTTCTTTTGCCTGTTCAAGTTTCGTGCCGCCGTTCTTAAGCGTCACGTCAAAGAACTGTTTTTGGGCGTCACCGGCGTTGCCACCGATGAATTTGTCGCGGACAACGTTATCCAATACCGTTAGTTTTTGCGTTCCGTCGGCGTCCAATCCCACAAAGACCAACATCGTGACGTTTGGCATATCCCGCAACACTTCGGTCTCTTTGGCCAGCACGCTCTGATCGTCTTCAAACCCGCCATCGGAGACGAACACGCCAATCACTTGCTTCCCGCTGTCGCGGGTCGCCTGGGTTTCCAAATCCCGGAAAGCCGTTGCCAAATAGGTGCCCTTCGTCCCCTTGTCATCGCCAGAATCGTCCTTGACGTAGTCCTTCATGAACGGGGTCAGATTGGGCAGGCTGCTCACCGTCGAACCGATCTTGATGCACTCTTGGGAGTACCAATAAAGCGTTGTTTCCAACCCGTCGGGGAAGGTGTCCAGCAACTCCAACACCTGCTTGCTGATGTCCTCGCGAAGCGGCTTGGCCGAACCCGAGCGATCCAGGTACACATGCACGACCACCCCCTGCACGGTCGGCTTTTGGGGGGCAAACGTCTCGTGGCGCACTTGCTGCTCAACGGCAGAGGCGGCCCCACAGCCGGCAAGCAGCAAACTCGAACCGGCAACTGCCAGTCCCACCGTCAAAATCCATCCGAATCGGCGCACACCCAAAGATACGCCATTAGGGGGCCCGAGTTGCACCCGTATCTCTTTCAATTTTCCGACATTTGCCGCCGGTTCCCCGTCGCTTCCAAACATAGTTGATTCCTAGTAACGCGAAACAGACGTGCAGGATTCCCAGACCGTCACATCCGCCAAGCCCTGGTAGCATCCGCAAGTAGGGCAAATGGCGGGCTCCCACGGAAGAACGATCCAAAGCAAAACCGGTGTGCGGTCCTTGCACAAAGATATGAGGCGTAAATATGCCGCCCGGCCCCAAATCGCCTTCTTGGCCCAAGATTGGGAGGACGGATACAACGTCGGTGGCCTATTCCGATTGGCCGATGCCTGCGGGGCAACCCAAATCACCCTCACCGGAAAGTCGCCGCAGCCTGAGGCCAATCCCATGGTCGCCGTGACAAGCATGGGACAGCACCGGCGCATTCCGTGGCGGCACTTTGCCCGGCACGACGATGCCATCGCCGCGATGAAATCCGAAGGGTGGAGCTTGGTCGCTGTGGAAATCGCCGAAGGCGCCGTCGATGTCAACGGATTCCGATTCCCCGAAAAAACCTGCCTTGTCCTGGGCAACGAAGGCGGCGGAATCTACGGCCAAGTCATCGAGCAATGTGATTTTGCCGTCTTCATCCCCATGTTCGGTAAAGGGAGGAGCCTCAACGTGGCATCGGCGGCGGCTGTCGTCGCCTACGCGGCCGTGTTCGGGTCATCCGCCGGCTAGGGTTTGGTCGCTGGCGGCCGCTGCTTTCGCCTCGTTCCACAATTGGTCCCATTCATCGGCAGAAAGCTCAGTAAGCGCTTTGCCTGCCAATGACTCCATCGATTGGAATCTCAACCGGAACCGAGCCACCATTTGCCTCAAGGCTTCCTCGGGGTCTATTTTCGCCCACCGGGCCAGATTCACAACCGTGAACAGCAAGTCGCCGAGTTCTGATGCCTGATCTTCCCGGGAGCCCGAGGCCAAAGCCTCGCGCAGTTCCGACTCTTCTTCACGGAATTTTTCCCAAACTCCGTCGATGTCCGGCCATTCGAACCCCGCCCGCGCCGCCCGCTTGCTCACCTCCATGGCTAGCATCAAGGCCGGCATGGAATGGGGAATCCCGGCCAAGATCGAACGAGTTGGATCCTCTTTTTCTGCCCGTTTGACGGCATCCCAGTTTTTAAGCACGGCTTCCGAATCGGCCGCCGACTCCCCGCCAAAAACGTGCGGGTGGCGCCGAATCAACTTGTCGGTGATCCCGCGGGCCACCTCATCAATCCCCCAATCGCCGTCCCGCCGCCTGATTTGGGCGTGCATGAGGGGTTGGAGCAACACGTCGCCCAATTCTTCGCGCATCGCCCCCAGGTCGTTGGAATCGATGGCCTCAAACAGTTCGTAAGATTCTTCCAACAAGTATTTCTTCAGGCTGGTGTGGGTTTGTTCGATGTCCCACGGGCAACCGCCGGGGCCCAGAAGCCGGTCTACGACCTGCACCAATCCGGGCAAACCGCCGGCATGGAACTGGTCTTGCGCCGGGACGACGAGGGGGTCGCCGACGGGGAACTCCTGACCGTAAATCTGCCGGAGACGATCTGGCAGTTCGGGCCCGAACCCATAGAACACCTGGTGCGCCCTCTGGTCGATGGCTAGCACAAGAGGCGCATAGTGCACTTGGTACGGGCCGGCCAGACCGAACCGGGACAGCAACGCTTCAGCGGATTCCGGCATGGCAGGGGAGATCTCTGATCCTAACCGCCGGAAAACAGCTGTTTGAGATCATCGTCAAACGGCGTGCCCTGGTATTCCACACGTGCCTTTTTGCGGGCCTCGTCCATCAGCTTCGCCATGTCGTTTTTCACGCCGCCGCGGTCCACCATCAGCTTGTTGCGGATTTTTCGCTTGAGTACATCGTCTAGCTTGACGACTTCTTCGGGCAACACCTTTTCAAGGTAGATCTTGACTTCGCTGGTGGGTGCTTTGATCCATGGCGTTGTTTGGCCGGCCTTGAGCCCGGTAACCAGCGACTTGACTTCTCCCGAAAGCGATTCTTCGGCGATTTCACCCATGTAACCGCCATCATATTTTGTGGTCAGGTCAATGCTCATTTCGGCCGCGACATCGGCAAACTTCTTGCCCGAAGAGAGCGCGGCATCGACCTGCTTCTTTGAATCGGCCGAATTGACCGCGATGACCCGCAGGGCGTAACGTTTGGGCTTTGTGAACCTGGCTTTGTTGTCCTCGTAATATCGTGTGACTTGGGCGTCGGCAATGTTGATGCCTTTGGTGATGACATTGAACTCGGCCAACTGGACTTTCACGTCATAGCGCAAGTCGGCCATCGTGAACCCCAACATTGTAAAGGCCTTGACGTAATCTGGATTTTCCTTGGTGCGGAAGTCGATTTCTTCGGTGATCTGCGCCTCCGAAGGGGTCACCCCCTGGTCGGCGGCCAGCTGTAGCGTCAGCATTTCGTTCACCATCGCCTGCAGGGTCAAAAAGCCGGGCATCGCCGTCACAACCGTGTTCCCGTACTGCTTGCCAACCCCCGGGAGAACTTCCATCCGTTTGATGTAGTTGCTCCGCATGATCGACTGCCCATTGACGACAAGCATTGGGCGGTCTTCTTGGGCGTGGGCGGCAACGGCCAAAGCGAACAAGGCCCCGGCAAACAATGCGATCCGTTTCATAGTGTTCCAAGCATTCTGACGGGCAACTTCCCAAGAAGGGTTGGCCACCGGGCCAGAATGCCGCCCAGTGGGCCAAGGAGGCAGTGATACAATCCGATGATGGTTCCTTGCCCGCCCGACCCCCGATGGAGTCCGGACGATGGTTTGGCCGCCGATCTTGCCCAGCGTTTTGGCACCCCGCTCTACGTGGTGAACGAGGCCCACTTCCGCGCGACGATCCGAAACTACCGGCAAGCGTTTTCTGCCGTTGAACCGGGTGGGGAGCTCACGTTTGCCAGCAAGGCCAACAGCGTGTGCGGCATCCTCCGCATCGCCTGGCAAGAAGGGTGCCGCATCGATTGCGCCAGCGCCGGCGAACTTATGGCTGCTTTGCAAGCCGGAATCCCGGCTGCCGACTGCCATCTCCACGGCAATAACAAATCTGCTTTCGAAATCGAGTTCGCCATCCAGTCGGGGATCGGACAGATTGTCGTCGACAATAGCGGGGAGCTCCGCCACTTGGCCGAGATCGGGTGCCAGACCGAGCTGATGCTCCGGCTGGCCCCCGGCGTCCTGCCTGTAACCAACGAAAAGATTAGCACCGGTCAACAAGACACCAAGTTCGGGTTCAGCATCCTGGGGGGGCAGGCCGAAGAAGCGGTCCAGTTTTGCCTGGATCGGGGGTTGAACCTTGCGGGGTTCCATTGCCATGTCGGATCCCAACTCCTGGATCCGGTGGCCCAGATCGAAGCCGGGAAGAAACTTGCGGAATTCGCCCTTCACATGAAGGCAATGTGCGGGTTCGAGGCCCGGGTGCTCAATCTCGGGGGCGGACGGGCCGTCCGGTATACGGATGAACTCCCCATGCCGGTTGCTGATTACTGCGCCGAACTCAGCCGCGGCGTCCGGGATGCCCTCAGCCTGGGTGGGCTCTTCCCAAAGCTCGTCCAGGAACCTGGCCGATCCCTGATCGCCGAATGCGGGGTCACGCTTTACCGGGTCGGGGTGGTCAAAGATGTCCCGTTGCCGGATGGGGCTTCGCGCCGGTATGTTGTCGTAGATGGGGGACTGGCCGATAATCCTCGGCCCGCACTTTACGGGGCGGCATACGCCGCCTATGTTGTGGGCAAAACTCCGCCCAACCACCCGACGAGGGTCAGCGGCAGGCATTGCGAAAGCGACATGCTGATCGCGGAGGCCGACCTTCCGGCCGACACCGCCCCGGGCGACGTCCTGGTCACTCTGTCCACCGGGGCGTATTCGAGCAGTATGGCGAGCAATTACAACCGGTATCCCCGGCCGGCAACCGTGCTGGTGAGGGAGAATGGGGGAGTGGATATCCTCCAAAAGGCCGAAACGTGGCAGGATCTCCTTTCGCGGGAATGCCTACCGGAGGATTTGTAATGCCTATCACCCCTGACTATGTCATCGCTTCGCTAATCGTGATCTTCTTTGCGATCGGCCTGCACGAATATGCCCATGCCAAGGTCGCTGACCTTTCCGGAGACCCAACCCCGCGCCAGCAGGGCCGGGTGACTTTGAACCTCACCAAACACTTCGACCTCTTCGGGACGATCATGATCGTCATGACGACTTTGACCGGCTTCGGGATCGGGTGGGGAAAGGCGGTTCAGGTCAACCCGGCCAAAATGCACAACCCTCGCTGGGATTGGTTTGCCAGCGTGATGGCTGGCCCCCTGTGTAATTTTGTTCAAGCCATGGCCTATGCGGTCGTGTTCCGGGTCGTTGCCCCGTTCGTCCCCAACATCTCCGAATCTGGCTTTCTATTCCAATTCTTGTTCTTGGGCGTTCTCATCAACATCTCTTTGATGTTGTTCAACCTCATTCCCTTCGGCCCGTTGGACGGGCACTGGCTGGTTGGCTTGCTGTTGCCAGAGCCGGTGCGGCTCAAGTGGTTCCAGTTCAACCGGACAGTCGGCACCCCGGCGCTGCTCTTGTTGGTGCTGGTAGGCCAAGTCTCCAACTTCAGCCTCCTCGGATTGGTGTTGGAACGGCCAGCGATCTTCCTGCTCCGGTTCCTCCTCGGACGGTGAAGCCCCGGGCCGGTGCCGCCCAAAGCAGGGAAAATGGCCCCGTGAGCAAAAACAATCGCATCTTGAGCGGGATGCGCAGCACCAATCCCAAGCTGCACATCGGCAACTACGAAGGTGCCCTCCGCAACTGGGTGGCCCTGCAAAACGAAGGATTCGAACTCTATTGCATGGTCGCTGACTGGCACACGCTCACCACCAACACCGACCGCCAGTCGGGCCACAACGCCCGGGCGGTGGCAAAGGATTTCGTCGCAGCGGGAATCGACCCAGATAAATCGGCAGTGTTTGTGCAAAGCCACGTCAAAGAACATGCCGAGCTGCACCTGTTGCTCAGCATGGTCACACCGCTGGGGTGGGTGGAACGGAACCCAACCTACAAAGAAAAACAGGCCGACATCGGCGGAGCCGAACGGGAACCTTACGGCCTGCTCGGATATCCCGTCCTCCAAACGGCGGACATCTTGCTTTACCGGCCCTACGGCGTACCCGTCGGCCGCGACCAAGCCCCCCACCTTGAAATCGGCAACGACATCGGGCAGAGGTTCAACCGCTTGTTTGAAGTTGAGCTCTTCGAACCGTACAAGTACATGATCCCCGAGGACGAGACGCGGGCCAAAGTCCCCGGATTGGACATGCGCAAAATGAGCAAAAGCTACGACAACTGCATCTATCTCAGCGACACTGAAGACGAAACCGCTGAGAAGATCAAAAGCGCGTTCACCACCCCCACAAAAATCAAAAAGTCCGACCCCGGCATCCCGGAAGGGTGCGCGGTGTGCCAATACCTCAAGCTCTATTCGCCCGATTGGCAAACACAATGGGCAGAAGATGTTGCCGGCGAACGCGGGTGCATGCAGAACAAAAAGGAACTGACAGAAGCCGTCAACGAATACTTCCGGCCGATGAGGGAACGCCGGGCTCAGATCTCCGACGGGGACATCGAGGCGATCCTCGCCGCCGGCGCCGAAAAAGCCCGATCCGTGGCCTCGGAAACCATGGCCAAAGTCCGGGAAGCGATGGGGCTCTACTGACTCCGCGTCCCTGGCTTGGCAACCGGGATTGCCGACAACCAGTCCGGAACCTCATCCTGGGCCCAACTTTGTGCCTGCACTTGGTAGGCCGCAAAGAAGGGCACCCCAAAATCCAGCGATTGGGATGAGCGGTCGATCAAAACCCCCACCCCGGCGACTGTCCCACCGAACCGGCTGACCGCATCCATCGTCTCTTGGACGGAAAGGCCGGTGGTGAGCACGTCGTCGACAACCAAGACGCGGGAACCCGCCGGGATCACTGCGTTGCGGCGCAACGTCTTGACCCCGTCTTCGCTCTCAACATAAATTGCCGAGACCCCCATTTGGCGAGCCACTTCAAAGGCGATGATGATCCCGCCGGTTGTTGGCCCGGCCACGATGTCTGCCTGCCCGGCAAATCGTTCGGCGATCTCGCGGCAAAGTGCGCTCAAGGCGGCAGGGTTTTCCAGCACGCGGAATTTTTCGAAATAGACATCGGAATGCCGTCCCGATGTGAGTTTGAAATGCCCCCTCAGGATGGCTCCCGACTCCTCGAGGAGCTGTTCGAGCATCGCCTGGTTTCCTGACATCGTCACCCCAACACCGTGAACGGTTGCAACTCGCGCAGAACCTGGTTCTGGTCGCCCAGCAAGAGCACTTTGGGCGTCACCGGGTCGTCGCTGAGCGCAAAGGCCGCGATGATCACGCGGTCGCCCTTCTCAAAAAAGTGTGCGGCGCCCCCGTTTAGGCCGATGACCCCCTTGGGGCCCTTAAACGCATAAGTTTGAATCCGCGATTTGTGGTCGACGGCCCAGATGTGCACAAGCTCGCCTTCCACTATCCCGACGGCATCCAACAGATCCCCGTCGATCTCGATGCTGCCCACGTAATCGGGGTTGGCATATGTGATCCGCCCGTGATGGAGCTTAGACTTCAACAGGGTCTTGAGTTGCATCGGTTTCGGGTTCCGGCTGGGCTGGCGTGTCGTCTCGGCGTCCTTTGTCCGACCGTTGGTTCCGCCGGTAGTACGCAGTGAGCCCGCCGCCAACGGCCATGATACCGACCCCCCACCAGACCAATATGGTCAAAGGCTTATAGAACACCTCCACAGGGTAGGCCGGGGTTAGGTATTTGAACGAGATGTTGGCCGACTTGTCGGCAGCATTAATGCTGTCCAACATGAGCCCAAGTCCGTGGCCCAAATCGACAACAGGCCGCTCCAGCTGGCCGGGGCCCACAAGCTTCACATAGGGCCGGACGGTCTTGGTCCCCTCGGCCGTATCGATCGTGATCACCGCCGTGAACTTTGCCCCTGCCATCCCAGGTGTGCCTTCCGTTTCCATGCCGTGGTAGGTGGCCATCGTGCCAAAAAACACGCCAGTTTGGCCCGGCAACAGCGGTTGTGGTTCGCTCCCGCCAAAATCAGGAGTTCCGTCTTCATTGAACTGGAAGGATCGGACGACGACATAGATGTCGTAGAGCGGCCGCGAGATGATGTCTGGCCATACGTTTTCGTTCGGCATCCCGTTCTGGCCCATCGTAAAGTAAAGGCCTGGGCGGGCAACATGGACATCCTGGCCATTGTCCAACCGGATCTCGATCTTGTTGTGCCGGTTGTCGAAAGTCGAACTCGCCCCCATAAGCGACATCTTGTAGCCGAACGCCGAAACCGTCTTCGATTCATGAACCGAGATGCCAGTGACCTTTTGCTCGAACCCGCGCGAAAAAATCAAGCCGGCCATCGTGAGGGCAAACCCGATGTGGGTCAACATCCCCGCCGAGCTCAACGGCTTCTTGCGGAACTGCAAAAAGGCTTTGACCAACGTGGCGTAGACCGAAAAAGCGCAAAGCCCGATCAAAAACAGAATCCAAGGAGTCGCAGGCACCGAGCCGGAAAGCAGCATCTGCACTTGTTTGCCAGGGTCGGCCGCCATCCCCGGAAACCGTATGATCCAAGGTCCGACCTGCACCTCGTTGCCGCCCCACTTCACCCAAAGCAAAAGAAAACCCACGGTAGCGATCGTGGCCGCCAACAAATTCACAAAGTATTTCTTGAAGTTGGCCAACCCCTCGGCACGCCAGCTCAACAAGGGAGCGATGGCCATCAAAACCATCACCACCATGAACGGGATCGAAACCATGGTGTTGTAAAGGTGTTCGTCAACCACCTTGGGTTGTTGGCCCTGGAGGGATTGGATGAGCGGCACACTCATTCCAAACCCGGCCACCAATCCGACCGACATCATGAACCAGTTGCCATAGGCATAAAACGTCTCCCTTGTCCAGAACCCGGGGTTGGGCTGGGGCGATGGCACGTCGATCCGCTTGCGAGCCCATGCAAATACCCCGCCGAATCCGGCCAAGGCAGCCGCGCCGATGCCCACCAAAATCCACATCGCCGTCCGGTCCATCTGCGCAAAGTTGTGGACGCTCGTGTCGCCAAGGAAACCGGAACGGGTCAAAAACGTGCCATACACAAAACTTACAAACGGCGCCGCGGCATAAAACACGTTCTGCCAATGCCACTTGGATCTCGCCTTTTGGACGATCACTCCGTGGATCAGTACGGCCAGGAATATCCAGGGGACGAGAGACGTGTTCTCCACCGGATCCCACGCCCAAAAACCGCCCCAGCCCAACGTCTCATAGGCCCAGAACCCCCCCATGCACAGGCCGACGCCGCAAAACGATAGGCCAATCAGCGCCCACGGGCGAACCTGGTCGATCCAGGTGTCCAAATCCCGGTGCAACATCGCCGCAACCGACCACGCGAACAACGCCGTTAGGCAGCCAAAACCCAAAAAAATCGTCGGCGGGTGGATCACAACCCAGTAGTTGAGGAGGGAGGCCGGCAAGCCGAACCCATCGCGCAAATCCGTCCCTGCCGGGTTTAGCCGAAAGGGGGATTCGAACATCAGGATTCCGGCCAAGGCACCCAAAAACAGGCAGCAAACGCCAGAAAACCACCGCTTGTACTTCCCAGTTTTCGAAACGGCCAGGGAGCAGAACAGGGCCGAGCCGATCGCCCAAAGCAGGAACGACCCCTCTTGCCCCGACCAGACGCCGGCGATCTTGTATTGCAATTCGTGATCGTAAGCCGAATGCCGTTGAACGTAGCGGAATTGGAATTGGGAGGTGACGAACAAAACCCCGAGGCCGACAAAAGCCGAAAGCAGGCAGAGGCTTGTGCCCCATAGCCCCCGGGCCGCCAGGACGGGTTTGTCCAAAAAGGCCGCCACAAAACCAAACAAAGCAAGGATCCCAGCCGCCGCGACGAGCGCCCCTCCGGCAATCCCGACCCATGTCAGAGAGTTCACAGGAACATGGGTTTGGGCCAACAAGTTAAACAAATCAGATGCCGCCTATTCGACCGCCGGCTTCGCCTTGCCGTCGCTTTCGTACTTGCTCGGGCACTTGGTCAGAAGTTTGTTGCTTTCAAAGTGACCGTCTTTCATTCCGCCAACGACCACGACCCGGGTTGCTTCGCCCATGTTTGCAGGGGGCAGCCCATGGTGCACCACATCCATCTTCTCACCGAGGTCGTCGACGATTGTAAATCGGATCAGGGCATTGGCCGAATCGACCCGCAGCGATTCTTTCACCAGATTGCCTTGCAAGTGCATGTCGGTCAGCTGGCTCGTCCGGGCCTGGGCCACTGTCACATAGGGGCTGGCATTGCTGAGCATCACAAAAGCGGCCACCGCCAGTGCGGCGACCCCCGCAACGACCCCGGCAATCGGTTTGAACGCAACCATGGCTGTTCTGATTCTACGCAATCTTCGGACCGGCCCCAACCGCGCCGGTAGGCCACCCGGCCGGGAACCGCCGGCCAAGCCGACGTGTTGACCCAAGATGACTGTTCCGATCCGTCGGTACCGAGTAAACTAACGCGACTCAAACCCCTAGGCCAGACCCATGACCCCGCTGACCCGCTTGATCCCCATTGCCGCTCTTGCTGTTGCGGCCGCACCCAACTTTGCGCAATCCGCCTCACCGGCGCAAATGGGCAAGTTTGCCGGACGCACCGATATGGACATTTTGCACATGGCCACCAAAATCGGCAGCTTCAAAATCATTGATGGGGAAGGCCGCTTGGAATTCAGCTTCAAAGGCACCCTCCTCGTCAGCAAACTCGATGGCCAGATGACCACCTTGTCCGGCAGCCTGAGAAAGGAATACGACAAGAACCAGCGAGCGGTCTACACCGGCAAAGGCACTGTCGTCATCGAAGGAAAGTGGCGCGGGGTCCAATGGTTTGGCGACGACATGAACGCCACCTACTGGGGCAAAGGGGTCTGCCGCATCACCGGGGAATTCGACCGGAACCTGGAAACTGGATTCTATTGGTACCGCGACCCGGCCAAAAAGATGCCGTTCCCCTCGTCAACCGTCATCGACCTCCGCATCCCGGCTGAAAACTACGGCGCAGACCTCAATTCCAAGCCCCAGATCCGCCAAGGCGGGACCGCCAGCGGCGGCAACTGAGCTTTGCTCACAAACAGCTTCTGCCACATCCCGGGTCTGGGTTCTCACACCGAGCGCACCCTGTGGCGGGATGGGTGCCGAAGCTGGGAAACCTACCTCGCCAACCCAGGGCGGTTCTCTGCCGGCTCGGTCGATAGCGGGTTCATGCGCGACCAATTAGAAAAATCGGCTAAAGCCCTTGACCAGAGGAACCACCAATTCTTTGGCGGGCATTTGGGAAGCCGGGAATCGTGGCGGGCCTGGCCCGAATTTTCCGACTGCGTCTGCTATCTGGACATCGAAACCGATGGCGGGCAATCAGGGGAATCCATCACAACTGTCGGCATCTATGACGGCACCGAATTCACCTGCCTGGTCAAGGGTCAAAACCTGGGCGATTTCCCCGACGTCTTCAGCCGATTTGGGATGGTCGTCACGTTCTTCGGCGGCGGATTCGATATCCCGATGCTTAAAAAGGCATTTCCATTTGTGCCGTTCGACCAAATCCACCTCGACCTCTGCCCCGCGCTCAAACGGGTTGGGTATCGCGGTGGGCTCAAAAAAATCGAAAAGCAACTCGGCATCAACCGCGGCGAAGACACCGACGGCCTCAGCGGACTTGACGCCATTCGGCTCTGGAACGAGTTCCAACGCGGTAGGGAGCAATCGTTGCAAACCCTCATCGACTACAACCGGGAAGACGTCGTCAACCTCCAGACTCTGGCCGCAATTGCCTATGGCAAGCTGCGGGCCGAAACGCTGGCCTCGGCTGGGCTAAGCGAGGCCGATTTCGCCGAGGATCAGGCTAGCCTCTTTTAATTGCGCATCATCCACTTGCGAGTGGAACACAAAGCGGATGCGGCTCGGGCCGAACGGGAAGCACCGGAGCCCTCTGGAATCCAACAATGACGCCAATTCCCCAGCATCTCCGTCGATGTCCATCAGCACGATGTTCGTTTGCGGTGTTGGAGAAGACCAACGCGTGTGCCGGTTGATGAACCCGCTCAAAGTAGAGGCCCGGGCATGGTCCGCCGCTAGGTTGGCAAAGCCGTGATCGATGGCGAAAATGCCCGCTGCGGCAAGGATCCCGGATTGTCTCATGCCGCCGCCAAGCCGTTTGCGCCAAATGCGGGCTTGATCGATGTGGGTTCCTGAACCGGCCAACACGCTGCCCACCGGGGCGCCCAGGCCTTTGCTCAGGCAGAGGCTGACGCTATCGACATGGCGGGTGAAGTCGTGGATGGGGCGGCCCAAAGCGGCGGCGGCATTCCACAGCCTTGCCCCGTCGAGGTGGATTTTGAGCCCCAGCCGGTCGGCCGCTGCCCGCCAATCTGCCATCTCCTCCGGTGTGGCCACAGTCCCCCCGTGTCGGTTGTGCGTGTTTTCCAGACAAAGCAGCGTCGTTCCTGGCGTATGGAGCGAGGCGGCCATCGCCTTGGCCCCAATCTGTTCGGGAGAGGGGAAGCCGAGAGGGGTCTCAAAAGTCCTGACCGTCAAGCCGTTCAGCACCGCCAAGGCCCCGACTTCATAGTGAAGGATGTGGGCTTCGTCCTCAACTAATATGCTGTCACCTGGTTGGGTGATAGCGGCAATGCCGACCTGGTTGCCCATCGTCCCGCTGGGAACAAAGACGGCGGCCTCCATCCCGGTCATCTGCGCAACCTTGGCTTCCAGCGCCAGCACGGTCGGGTCGTCGCCCAACACGTCGTCACCGACCGGCGCCGAAATCATCGCTTGGAGCATCTCCGGCGTTGGCCGGGTCACAGTGTCGGATCGAAGGTCGATGGTCATAAGGTTTGGATGAACTCAAGGGACTGGGCGCGGATCTGCTCCCACGCCGGGTAACTGAACGAATGCCCCTCCCCTTCCAATAGGTGGAGCTCGGCGGGAACCCCGGATTCGCACAGTTTGATGTAAAGAGACTTCGACTGCTCCACTGGGACGATGTCGTCTGCCGTCCCGTGGAAAATCAAAAACGGCGGCGCCCCGCCATGGACATGGGTTGCCGGCGATGCCGCCGCATACCTCTCGGGCGATTCCGCGTGCGACCCGCCCAGGAACTGCTCTAAAAAGGACATCGATATGGGGAAGTGCGTCTGTTCCGGGTTGCGCACGTCGGTGATTGGGCAGATGGCAACCACCGCGTCGGCGTTTTGAGCTGGGCTCCCGTCAGAAAGATTCCGCTGCAATCCGGCGATACAACCCAGGTGCCCTCCCGCACTGTTGCCCATCGCGATGATCCGCGACGGGTCGATGCCGTGGAGCTTGGATTCGTTCCGGAGGTGGGCCACCGCATTCAAGACATCGTCGCAAGCGGCTGGGAAAGGTTCCAGCGGGGCCAGGCGGTAAGAAACACAGGCGGCACCGACTCCTTGCGAGGCAAACCAAGCGGCTTCACCGTGGAACGAATCCCGATCCCCACTGATCCACCCTCCCCCATGGATGAGCACGACCAGCGGATGAGGCCCCGGCCCTCCAGGCATGAACAGGTCGAGGCGGCATGCCTTGACCCCCGGGCAATAGGGCAAATCCCTGAGAACGGTCACACCACCGATTCTGGCACTCCGGCGACTCCGACGGCCCGGGCCTGAAATATCAGTGAAAGTAGACAAATTTTGCAAATTCCCAAGAAATATGGAGCAAAGGGGTGATTTTTGTCTGCTTGATTGATAAAATCAGGGTCAGCATATCTACCGGTGTGCTGAAAAAGGGAGAGACAAAAGAATATGCAAATCCGCATCGACCTATTCGGTCGGGTGGCGGCGCGCAGCAACACCAAGGCCATTGCCGGGTTCCCGACCCGCAAGACGGCCGAGCTGTTGTTGGCCCTCGCCGTCCATCCCGGCCAACCTATGAACCGGCGAGACCTGATCGCCATGCTTTGGCCGGAAAGCCGGGGGATCAAGGCGAACAACCGCCTTTCGGCAACCCTCTACATGCTCCGCAAAACATTGGAGGGGACGTTCGGGGCGACCGGGGCGGCGCTGGTATCAGCCGGGGAGGGGGCCATCTGGCTGGAGGGTGATTTCGTCAGTGCCTTCGATGAAATCGACCGGGCCTGGCGAGCGTTCCAATCTGCCACCCCCGAAGACGGCAAGACCGCTGCCTCGGCCGCCTTTTTGAGCCTTTATGCGGGGCACCTGGGGGCGGAGCTTGCGGGGGAATGGTTCGAGCCCCTCCAGTCCCTCTGGGCCAGCCGCTGGACCGAAGCCGCCATCTGGAGGGCAAGGGAAGGGTTGGATTCTGTCGATGACCTGGTGGGGCGCCTCGCCAAAATCCAGCCGATCCTGCCCGTCACGCGTTCGCTGGCAAACGGGTTCCTCAATGGCATCGGGCGGGGCGACTTGGCTGAATCATGGTCGGGCCCTGCCCGGCCTCGGGTAGCCACCCACGCGCTGGTCGCCTATCCCAAATATAACGTCGATGCATCCAAGTCCCTAATCCGCCGCCCTACCCTGACGGCAATCGTTGTCGAGCCGGCCCATGCGGGGCTGTTGCGCGACCTAGTGGAACTTGCCGGCAGTTCCCAACCCTGGGTGGGCAGTTCGCAGGTGTTCTGCGCCCGAAACCCCATCATCGCCCGGCGGTTCGCCGCCGAAATCCGCACCCAGCACCCGCTGGCACGGATCTATATCTCAACTGAGGTGGCCAGTCCCGACGAACGGGATGACGGGCGGCTGTTGGAGCGACTAGACGGCCTGCAACCTGGGGAGACCCTCCTCAACGCCGCCGCCGCCTCGCTCATTGAACAACACGACCGCAATGTCGTGATGGAGCGGCCCCTGGGCAAATCCGGCTACCGGCTCCTCTGAAACGATTCCTTGCCACGTTGCCCCCGAAACACATTTGTCGGGTCGGGGGCACAAGATATTTCAAATAATTATGAATTATTTACATGATAAAAATATGAAATAAATCATAACCATAATACTATCTAATATATTGTCAATATTTGTTATTATCGACCCAGAAGCCCGAGGTCTTTTGCCATGTCCGTCTTGTCAACCCGCGAATTCGCCTCCCGTCCCATCGGCCGCCTCCTCTGCACGGCCCTGGCCGGCGCTTTGTTTTACAGCGCTTCGGCAATTGGCTTGAACGCGCTGGCGGTCGGGGCCTCGGCCGGTTTGCAACAGCGGTTGGAAGATTTTCAACGGCGCCCGAAAGGCTGGTACACGGACAAACCCACCCGGGTGTTCTTCGGCGAAAAGCCGGGGCGCGACCCCGTTGGCCGTGGCGGGACATGGACACCGGACCTGTTGCGCGACCTCGCCCGTGTCCGGTTGTTTGAGAAGGCAGAAGCCCCTATCGCTCCGAGCGATCTCCTGCTTTCGCTGACCCCGCTCCCCGGATTGGCGGCCGTCCAGGTCGATGGCGGATCCGGTGGCGGCGGCGGCGGGGGAGAAGGCGGGGGCCCCGGAGGAGGGTCGGGGGGCGGGCCGGGTGGCGGTTCCGAAGGTGGCAGCCAACTCAACTCCAACACCGGCAACCGCCATGCCGCCTATCCACTGGTCTCCTGGATGGCGCGGGGGGACAGCGGGGTGGACTTAACCCTGCACCACAACTCCAAAGGTGCTTACAGCTTCGACCTCGGCAAGGGGTGGAGCCACGGCTACGACGTTAAGATCGCCTACACGTCCGGCTCTTCGGCGATCGTCCGGTATGGCGACGGGCTGGAAGTCCCTTACACCGAGACGTCCGGGGTGTTCGCACCCCCCGCCGGGATCCACGACGCCCTTGTCCACAACACCGGCGGCACGTGGACTTTGACTTCCAAGAACCGGACAAAACTCGAATTCGATTCTGCGGGCCGGCTCACCGCCGTCAAGGATGCGAACAGTAACACCGTCACGGTCAGCCGCGACACCAGCGAAAAGATCACTTCTATTATCGACGGCACGGGGCGGTCGCTGACATTTGCCTACACGTCGAGTGGCCTCATCTCAACGGTCACTGACCCGGCCTCGCGGGTCTGGACGTTCACCTACGATTCGGCCAACAACCTGACCGGGATCTCCTATCCGGCGCTGAGTTCGGCCATCCACACCCGGACGTTCACCTACAACGCGGCGAGCGACATGCTGACCGAAACCGACCTGCGCGGGAAGGTTTGGACCATGGCGTACGACACCAGCGAGCGCCTGACCGGCTTCACCAACCCGCTCGGCCAGACCTCGACTTGGAGTTACAGTTCCACCGCCGCAACGCTCACCCAGCCGAACGGCAAAACCATCGTTCACAACTATTCGGGCGGTTTGGTCGCCTCGGTTGTCGACCAGGCAGGTTACAGCACCGCCTACGTCTACGACTCGGACAAGAACGTCACCAGCTTGACGGACAAGCGGGGCAAGGTTTGGACCGCCACATTTGACACCAAGGGAAACACCCTCACTTCCACCAACCCGCTTGGGAAGACCACAACGTTCACCTATTCCAGCGGCAACGACCTGCTGACCGCCACCGACCCGCTCGGCCACACCGACACCTTTACCTACGATTCAAACGGGAGGCTGCTGACCTCGACTGATGCCCTGGGGCGGACCGCATCGACCAACACCTACAACTCCTATGGGGAACTCGCGGCGACAGCCGACGCCCTCGGCCGCACGAAATCCCTGTTTTACAACTCCCAAGGCGATGTGGTGCAAACCACCGCTCCGGGGGGCATCGATAGCTTCGCGAGCTACGATGTGCTGGGCCGGGCCACGTCGGTCACCGATCCGGCAGGGAACACCACCACCGTCGCCTATGACGAGTGGGGCCGCGCCATCTCGGCAACTGAGCCGGGCAGTGCGGTCTCCAGCCTCGCCTACGACCTTGAATCCAACATCGTTTCTGCCACCGATCCGCTCAGCCGGTCTGGTTCCCGCACCTACGATGACGCCGGCCGGCTGAGTTCGGCCACCAACGCCAAAAGCGAAACCACCGCCTATGCCTACAACTCGGCCGGCTACCTGACATCGGTCACGAACGGCCGGGGCTACACCCGCACCTACGCCTACACCGATCGGGGCCAGGTGGCGACTCTCACCTTGCCCGATTCGAGCGTTGAGCAGTGGGCATACGACGGGGCCGGCCACACCACCGCCTATGTCAACCCCCTTGGGCAAACCACCGCCTATGGATTTGACGATGCTGGCCGGCAAACCCTGGTCGATTACCCGACCGGGCTGACCGACACCACCCTCGCCTACGACGATGCGGGTCGCACCACCGCCATGGCGGATGTCAGCGGTACCAGCACCTGGACATACAACGTCGGTGACGAAGTCACGGCCCTGACCACGCCGCAAGGGTCGCTCAGTTACACCTACAACCTGGCCGGGCAAATCGCCACGATGGTCGACAGCGGGGTCGGCACGACGTCGACGGCCTATGATTCCGCCGGGCGGGTTACGAGCCTCACCGACGCCTACGGGGACGTTTCCACATACACCTACGACACCGCCGGGAGGCTCAGCCGCAAAGACAACCCCAACGGCACCACCGAAACCTACAGCTACGACAACCGCAACCGCCCGACCTCCATCGTCACGAAAAACGCCGGCGGAACCACCCTGCAAAGCCGGGCTTACACGTTCGATTTGGCTTCGCAGGTCACCCAAGTCATCGAAGGCGGCATCACCACCACTTACGGCTACGACGCCATCGGCCAACTGACCTCGGAATCCAAATCAACGGGCTATTCGGCCAGCTACACCTACGACGCCAACGGCAACCGCCTGACGCGCACCGTTGGCGGATCGACTGAATCCTATTCTTACGACGGGGCCGACAAGCTGCTCTCGGTTACCGGGGGCCCTGACCCGCGCACCTTCGCCTACGATGCGGCGGGGCGCACGACCGGGATCACCCGGAGTTCGGGCACGACCACGTTCAGTTACGACTTCGAATCCCGAGTGACTTCGATTTCGGGTCCAGGGGTCTCGAATTCCTTCAGTTACAACGGCCTGGACACCCGGGTCGGCCTGACGGATTCCACGGGCTCGCGCTCGTTCAAACGCAACGGCGTCGGGGTCACGGCGCCGGTTTTGTCGGATGGGTCGGCGGTGTACACGCCTTCTGGCGAGAACCGGGGCGGGGTGAAGACCACGTTCCACTCGGCTCTAAAGAGCCTGGATGTGCAGACGTCTGCGGCGGGGGCGGTTTCCGCTTCTCGGGTTTACGATGCGTTCGGCAACGACCTGAGCTCTTCGGGCTCTTGGGCTTCTCGGTTTGCTTATGCCGGGGGGTTC